>CAUWNO010000011.1:0-24122 GCA_963559965.1 uncultured Lachnospiraceae bacterium
ATGAAATATGTGGTACTGATGTCCCACGGGCATCTGGCGTCAGGGATGAAAAGCACGGTTGAGCTTATAGCCGGTGCAAATGAACGACTGAAGGCTTTTGATGCATATGTGGACGGTCACGGTGACATCCATTCGTTTCTTGGTGAATTTTTGGAAAAGCACAAAGAGGATGAGGTGATAGCGGTAACAGACATATTGGGCGGAAGCGTTAATAATGACGCACTGACCTACAATCAGCGGCAGCAGCTTTATATTGTAGCCGGAATGAATGTTCCTCTTGTGCTGAATCTGGTTTTGAAGCTGGACTCGGACATGGATACTGTAGAAATGATAAGGGAGAGTATTCAGGAAAGCCAGGAGCTGCTTACTTACTGCGAAAAAACGCAGGCAGAAGAAGATGAAGAATTTTGAAAAGGAGGGAGAGACATGATTCAATTATTGAGAGTAGATCACAGACTGCTACACGGGCAGGTAGTATTTTCATGGTGTTCGCAGCTTAATCCGAACTGTATCCTTATTGCAAATGACGATGTTGTAAATGACGAAGTGAGGAAAGCGGCTTTGAAGCTGGGAAAGCCGGGCGATGCGAAGCTTGTAATTAAGAATATTAAGGATTCTGTGAAGGCTATTAACGAGGGTAAGACAGACAAATATTCGCTTTTGATTGTCACAGCTAATATAGCGGACGCTGTGACGCTGGCAAAGAGCTGCGACAGGATTGAAAGTATTAATCTTGGAGGAACGAAAGCAGTTCCGGGTACGCATCCTCTGTCAAATATGGTGAATGTAACAGATGAGGAAGAAGAGCTTTTGAAGGGCGCTGTAAAAGACGGAATTGAGGTATTTATACAGGCAGTTCCAAGCGATCCGAAAAAACTGTTTCGTTAGGAAAGGGAGGAGAAAGATATGATGCAGGCAATTTTTATAGGTATTGTTGCGTTTGTTGGATTTCTGGAATGCGGATTGGGAAATTCAATGATTCAAAGACCGATCGTTATGGGACCGCTTGTTGGTCTTGTTCTGGGAGACATACAGACAGGGCTGGCAGTAGGAGCTACATTGGAACTTGCTTTTATGGGGAATGTGACCATCGGAGCAGCGCTTCCGCCTGAAATTACAGCGGGCGGTATTCTGGGAACAGCTCTGGCAATCAGCTCTCATGGAGGAACGGAAGCAGCGCTTGCTCTGGCTATTCCGATTGCTACGGTAGCCCTGCTTTTAAAAAATACATATTACCTTGTTGTGAGAGCGTGGTTTTTGCATAAATCAGATGAGTATGCGGCAAAAGGAGACGCCAGAGGCGTGGATCGCATGCATATGATGAGCTTTCTGTCTTACGCCCTTGTTATGGCTGTAGTCATGGCTGTATGTTACAGCTTTGGCGCTCCTGCAGTAGAATCCTTCCTTGCTGTAATTCCGCAGTTTGTGAAAGACGGAATCAGCGTGGCGGCAGGAATTCTTCCAGCCCTTGGATTTGCTCTTCTGGCAAGTATGCTGCTTTCCAAAAAGGTCGCGCCGTTTTTCCTTCTTGGTTTTATCCTGTCGGCGTATCTTGGAATGCCGGTTCTTGGAATTGCGATGGTTGGAATTATTATTGTAGCGCTGATGCTGAATACAGACAGACCCGTACAGGCACAGGTAAGTGAAGGAGGAGAAGAAGATGACGACTTCTAATGAAAAGAAACTGACGAAAAAAGATATTACAAGAATGTTCTGGCGTTCTTTTACAGTAAATGCGTCCTTTAACTATGAAAGACATATGAGTCAGGGATGTCAGTATGCATTATCTCCGATTCTGACAAAGCTGTACCCGAAGAAGGAGGAGCTTGCGGAGGCGCTGAAGCGCCATGCAGAATTTTTCAATTCTACGCCGATGATAGATCCGTTTATTTTTGGCGTCGTAGCGGCGATGGAGGAAGAAAATGCAAATTTAGACGACTTTGAAGCGAGTTCCATCAACTCTGTAAAAGCCAGCCTGATGGGACCGCTGGCAGGCATTGGAGATTCTGTATTCTGGGGAACACTGCGTCCCCTGGCAGGCGGAATTGCATGCTCCCTGGCTCTGACCGGGAATCTGTTTGCTCCGATTTTATTTTTACTGTTGTTTAATATTCCAAACGTTCTGGTGAGATATTTTGGAGCACATCTTGGTTACAGCTCCGGCTTGAAAGCTTTGAATCAGTTTGAAAAGATGGGTATTACAGATAAAATTTTCAGGGGAGCGGCTATTATAGGACTTCTTGTAATCGGCGGAATGGTTGCGTCTATGGTATCGGTCAATCTGGCTCTTACGATAGGAAGCGGCGAGTCGGCTATCGCACTGAATGATGTTCTGAACGGAATTATGCCGAAGATGCTGCCTTTTCTGACTACGTTTGGCATTTACAGGCTGATCAAAAAGGGCGTAAAGGTGAATACGATTCTGATTGGTATTATTGTTTTAAGCATTCTGGGTACGTTTATCGGGATTTTCTAAATAATGTGAAGATGGCTAAGAGACATAAAAGAGGAGGTTTCCTATGACGCCGATGAATCATTTCCTGCTGAAAATGAAGGAGAAAGATATTGTAATCAATTATATTCAGGTCTATCAGAATGACAGACTTATAGAGGAATATGGGAGACTGGATAAAAAAACACGTCTGAATGTATACTCCGTAGCAAAGAGCGTTACTTCACTGGGGACAGGAATTGCCTGCGACGAAGGACTGCTACGGCTGGACGACAGGCTTCTTGACTTTTTCCCGGAATACAGGGAACAAAAGACGGCTTCTGCCGTGAAAAACATTACAGTCAGAGATCTTCTTACCATGACCTGCGGCTTAAAGGAAAAGCTGTTTTTTGCAGATGATTCGCAGCGATATCAGGAAAAAGACTGGATTTCTTTCTTTATGAAAAATGAGTTCTGTTACGAGCCGGGAACACATTTTGAATATAGTAATTTTAATACTTATATGCTGAGCTGCGTCGTGGAAAAAGTATCAGGGAAGACGCTCCTGGAATATCTGAAACCGCGGCTTTTTGAACCGCTTCATATTGGAAATGCAGACTGGATTACATGCCCCTGTGGGCATACGGCTGCGGCAAACGGTCTTTTGCTTACCATAGATGAGATGTCATCTATAGGACGCCTGCTTTTGAGAAAAGGAGAGTGGGAGGGACGTCAGCTGGTATCGCGGTCTTACATAGAAGAAGCGACACGGAATCATATTTATACGAATATGCCGAAATGTGGTTATGGATATCAGTTCTGGATAAATCCTGACTGCACGTCCTATCGAGCTGACGGAAGGTACGGTCAGTATATTGTAGTTGTGCCGGACAGCGATCTTGTGGTATCATTACAGGCGTTAGAATCAAAGAAATTTTTTGACGATGTGTGGACGGATCTGGTCGTACCATATAAGAAATAGAGAACAGGAGAATCGGCATGGGACAGGGGTATACGGGTACCAAGAAAGAGATACTGGAATATATTGCGCAGGAGACGGAAAAAGCAGACTTTACACATTTTGACCGTTTCGTTACAACGGCTGTCTGCGAAAATCTTAATGTAAGCAGAAACCTGGCAAGCCAGTATCTGAATGAAGGGTTTAAAGAAGGAATGCTGATTAAAATAAGCACCCGTCCCGTGTATTTTTTCGACAAAAAGACAGTGCTTTCCAGATATAATCTGGAAAGCATTTTTGAAGAATTTGGAGATTTGGAAGAGTTTTGTGAATATATCAAAACGCACAGGCGAAATAAAAGAAACTTTGAAAAAGCTGCGGGCTGCAATCTGTCCTTAAAGGCGGCGGTAGATAAATGCAGGATGGCGGTGGACTATCCACCCAATGGTCTTCCGCTGTATATAGAGGGCAGAAGAGGGACAGGAAAAAGTTTCTTTGCATGGCTGAGCTACTGCTACGCGGTTGACATGAAGATTGTTTCTGAAAAAGCAGAGTTCAGGAAGACAGACTGCTCTGTATATCAGCTCAGAGAGTGGGATACGGAGCGGATAAAGGATGATATAAATAAAAAGCTGAAACAGAGCGTTTCGGGGGACTTTCTTGTTTTTGAAAATTTTGACCGCCTTTCAGAAGAAGCGCAGATTTATCTTCTGCAGCTGGCGGACGAAAGCCAGACAAAGGGTGAAAAAAATGGCGGGGGGGGGTACGGACGTTTTATACTGACAGCTTCGGAGGAGAAGGAGGAGAGCAGGTTTTATCTGCACAAGCTTATTTCGGTACGGGTGAGTCTTCCGGAGCTTTCTGAACGCTCAACGATAGAAAAAGAGATGCTGATTGTCCTGTTTCTTGAAAGAGAGGAAAAACGTCTGAAAAGAAAACTCAGACTAAGTGAGCAGTCTTACCGGATTCTCCTGCGGCATCCGTTTCAGAAAAATGTCGGAGAGCTTGAAGAGTGTATTACATCCATGTGTGCAAGAGCATTTTCTGTGCAAAAGGAAAGCGATACGATCGATATCAAGCTGATGATGCTTCCGAGGGAAATCCTCAGAGGCGTGAAGCCGGAGCTTTCCAGGGGTACGCTGAAGGAAAAGTTCCTCGGCATAGACGAGATAAGAGACAGCTCTGATTTTTACAGGGAAGAGAGGCTGGGCAGTCAGATTATTGATAAGTTTTCTCTTTATCTGGCTAATCAGACGGACTATGCAGACTTTCTTGGCGAGTGCAACAGACTGCTGGATGAGTATGGAGAGTATATTCTTTTCCGGCGTGCTGTGGAGAATGAAAAGATCAGACTTGTAGAGCAGGTTCTTCTGCATATTTTTAAGTATATTCGTGACGTATATCATATCGATGTGCCGAACAGTTTTGTTCCCGTATTTTCAAGACTTACGTATTACAGCGGTATTCTGCGTGAACTGATGCAGGACTGGAACAGAATTCACAGTGAAGAAATGAAACAGCTCTGCGAGGTTTTACAGAGAGAGTCGAAAAGCGAGACGCTGGTAGCCAGAGAGATTCTTGATCTGATCCGCCAGAATCTTGAAATTTCTCTTTCAGATATAGAATTTGTTGTTTTGACAATTCTTTTGGAAAATATAAAAAGTGCGCATGACGCGCTCCCCGTTCAGGCGTCCATAATCTGCCATGGTTACGCTACGGCAAGCAGTATTGCGGACGTGTGCAATAAGGTGCTGAAAAAGCATGTGTTTAATGCGATTGATATGCCGTACGATATGTCGGTAACAGAGATATTCCGATAGAAGATATCATAACCTTTAACAGTTTTTCAAAAATGAGGGAATGCTTTAACGGATATCTTACGTCGGATGAGTTTGAAATGTTCCGCAAGAATCTTCTTAATGTATTTTCTCTTCAGAACGTAGTGGAGGCGCTCACAATTCTGAATGCGGACAAGGTGCTTACGCAGGTTGACGCCATGCTTGACGAGCTGCAGATTCTGATGAAAAGAAAGTTTATGGAGAAGACGATAGTAGGGCTTAATATTCATATCTGCTGTCTGATAGAGCGTCTTGTGAAAAAAGAAGAGATCAGCACGCATCTTGCTTTGGACAGATTTGAGGAGGAGCATGAGGACTTTGTGAAAATGGTCAGAAAAAGTTTTTCGCAGATAGAAAAGCAGTATAATATAGAGCTTGTCCTGAGTGAGATTGCTTATATTTATGATTATATACAGTTTGAAGGAAAGAAAGATGTTCTTGAGGAAGAGGATTTTTAAGCCGGGAGGGAAATTATGATTTATACAGTCACGTTTAATCCAGCGCTGGATTATACAGTATTTCTCGATAAGATGGAGTCTGGAAAGGTAAACAGGGCAAAAAAAGAAGCCTTATTTTTCGGAGGAAAAGGGATTAACGTATCTGTTATGCTGAAAACACTGGGAATGGATACGACGGCTCTCGGCTTTGCAGCCGGATTTACGGGAAGAGCTCTGGAGCAGGGGATAAAGTCGCAGGGAGTCAGAACAGATCTTATTTTTCTTCCGGAGGGGAATACCAGAATTAACGTAAAGGTAAAGCATGGAGAAGAAACAGAAATTAACGGTCAGGGTCCGGATATTACAGAAGAAGCTGTGAAAGAGCTTTATCATAAGCTGGATACGGTAAAAGAAGGAGATACTCTTGTTTTGTCCGGAAGCATTCCGGGAAGTATGCCGTCTGATACCTATGAGAAAATTATGAGGAGAGTTTCGGGGAAAGGGATTCGTACCGTTATAGATGCAGAAGGAAAGCTGCTTTTAAATGTGGTAAAATATCATCCGTTTCTGATTAAACCGAACCATCATGAACTGGGGGAAATGTTTGGAACAGTATGCCGTACAGAGGAAGAAATCCGGGAGTATGCTCTGAAACTTCAGGAGATGGGTGCGGAAAACGTTCTTGTATCTATGGCAGGGGAAGGAGCCTTTCTGCTCGCAGATACAGGGGAAAGCTTCCGCATGGGAACGCCTCAGGGAAAGACAGTCAATTCTGTCGGTGCAGGCGATTCTATGGTGGCAGGCTTTCTTACCGGTTATCTGCGGACGGGGCAGTACGAAGAGGCGCTCAGGCTGGGAACGGCAGCAGGAAGCGCGACTGCCTTTTCAGAAGGACTGGCAGAAAAGGAGAAGATTTATTCCCTGCTTCGCACGTTGTCAGAATAGATCTTTTCTTTGATAGCAAGCATCCTTGCGTCTGTCTGCGCGATGATATCGGCGCATTCTTTCAGCTCCGCAGACACAGCCTCCGGATTTTCCACATCCTGCTTATATTTCAGCTGGTGATCTACGCTTGCCCAGAAGTCCATGGCGATGGTTCGTATCTGAACCTCCACGCGCAGGGGCTTTTTCTGGTTGGAGAAAAAGACGGGAATTTCAACAATCAGGTGGAGACTGCGGTACCCGTTTTCTTTTGGATGTTTGATATAATCTTTCTTTTTGATAAGTGTCACATCATCCTGACGAAGAAGCATGTCGGCGACAGCGTAAATATCGTCGATAAAGGAACAGATAACGCGGATGCCGGCTACATCGTTGAGATTCTGTTCGACAGATTCTACTGTGACGGGGACGCCGTAGCGCTGCAGCTTTTCTACGATGCTTAAAGGACGCTTGATGCGCGAAGTGATAAATTCAATGGGATTACGCTTGTGATGGATACTCAGTTCATCATTGAGCACCTCCAGCTTGGTGCGGACTTCGCGGATGGCGCAGTTGTACATCATCATCAGTTCCTGAAACTGGAAGGCGTGATTCATAAAGTCCGTCTTCTGCATCTCCGACAATACGGCTGTATCTAAAAAGGTTTTCTGTAATTCATTATCCATGGAAGTATCTCCTGTCCGTAATAGTAAGTAGGTCTGAACTGACAGCTTCAGTGTCGGCAGTACGGGACTGTGAACTCTCATTTTGCTGTCAGGAACAGTATAACATGAAAGAACGCAAACAGTAAAGGGAAGGATCACCCTTGCAAAAGACGGAAAAATGTGTATACTGGAAATAGTTTGGCAAATGAGATAAGGATGAAGAATAAAATGGCAAATTATGTGAAAGAGATTGAAAAAAGAAGAACCTTTGCGATTATTTCCCACCCGGACGCAGGTAAAACGACGTTGACGGAGAAGTTTCTGCTTTACGGAGGAGCGATCAATCTGGCTGGTTCGGTAAAGGGAAAGGCTACGGCGCGTCACGCCGTTTCCGACTGGATGGAGATAGAGAAGGAAAGAGGTATTTCCGTTACTTCTTCCGTACTTCAGTTTAATTATAACAATTATTGTATCAATATTCTCGATACGCCGGGACATCAGGACTTCTCGGAGGACACCTACCGTACGCTGATGGCAGCCGATTCCGCCGTAATGGTAATCGACGGAAGCAAGGGTGTGGAGGCGCAGACGAGAAAGCTCTTTAAGGTGTGCGCGATGCGTCATATTCCGATTTTTACCTTTATCAATAAGATGGATCGCGACGCGATGGATATTTTCGAGCTTCTTGACGATATTGAAAATGAGCTGGGAATCGCGACCTGCCCCGTTAACTGGCCTATCGGATCGGGAAAGGAATTTAAGGGCGTATACGACAGAAATGCGCAGAAGGTTCTTCTTTTCTCCGATACAGAAAAGGGTACGAAGGAAGGAGAAGAAATTGAACTGTCTCTTGACGATCCGCAGCTTGACGGAATTCTTGCGGAAGGACAGAGGGAAAAGCTTCTTGACGATATTGAGCTTCTTGACGGAGCCAGCGCAGAGTTTGATCAGGAGCTGGTGAGCAAAGGAGAGCTTTCCCCGGTATTTTTTGGTTCTGCGCTGACGAACTTCGGTGTTGAAACCTTCCTACAGCATTTCCTTCAGATGACGTCATCTCCTCTTCCTAGAAAGGCAGAGACAGGGCTTATAGATCCGATGGAGGAAGACTTTACGGCGTTTGTCTTTAAGATTCAGGCAAACATGAACAAGGCGCACCGCGACAGAATTGCCTTTATCCGTATCTGCTCCGGTAAGTTTACTGCCGGAATGGAGGTATATCATGTACAGGGCGGAAGAAAGCAGCGTCTTTCCCAGCCCCAGCAGATTATGGCTCAGGACAGAAAGATTGTAGAAGAGGCATATGCCGGAGATATCATCGGCGTCTTTGATCCGGGTATCTTTTCTATTGGAGATACGCTGTGTATGCCGGGAAAACAGGTCCGCTACGAGGGAATTCCTACCTTTGCGCCGGAGCATTTTGCGAGAGTGCGCCAGGTAGATACGATGAAGAGAAAGCAGTTTGTCAAGGGAATCGAGCAGATAGCCCAGGAAGGCGCGATTCAGATTTTCCAGGAATTTAATACGGGTATGGAAGAGATTATCGTCGGCGTGGTGGGCGTGCTCCAGTTCGACGTGCTGAAGTACCGTCTGGAGAACGAATACAACGTAGAGATCAAGCTTGAGCCGCTTCCCTACGAGCATATTCGCTGGATAGAAAATGAAGAGATCGACATGAACAGACTTGTGGGAACATCGGATATGAAGAAGATCAAGGATCTTAAGGGAAGACCGCTTCTTATCTGGGTGAACTCCTGGAGTGTGGGCATGACGCTGGAGAGAAATCCCGGCCTTATCCTCTCGGAATTCGGAAGGTGAGAAGATCAGGTATTCCAATTTTGAGTAAAGTATGTTAAAATGAAAAAATAGATTTAGTCATTACCGGAACAGCAGGAGGTTTTGAAAATGTCAAAGGAAGAAAAAAGAAGCGCTCATATGATACATGCAGACGGCAAGCTCGGCGAGGTGCAGATTGCGGATGAAGTGGTAGCCACGATTGCGGGTCTTGCGGCTACGGAGATAGAAGGCGTATCCTCCATGGCAGGGAATATCACCAATGAACTGATTGGAAAGCTGGGCGTGAAGAACCTTTCCAAGGGTGTGAAGGTCCTTGTGACAGACCAGAACGTGGATGTGGATCTTGCTCTGAATATTGATTACGGCTACAGTATTATGAAGGTATCTGAGAAGGTGCAGGACAGAGTAAAGAGCGCTATAGAGAATATGACCGGGCTGGAGGTATCCATGGTCAATATCCGTATTGTCAATGTGAACATGGAAAAGGCAAACTAAAGCACGGCATGCTCATGGCAGCCGCGGCGGAATGCGTATCAGAATACGTATCACAGAGGAGCGGCTAAGTTTTAGTTGCTCCTTTTTTACACAGCCGGACGGCTGTGCAGACGCTGAGCAGGCGGGAAAAGAAAAAGAAATCAGGACGGAAAAAGATGAAGAGACGAGAGTTGAGAGAACACATATTTGAGCTGCTGTTTCGTGTGGAGTTTAACGAGCCGGAAGAGATGCCGGAGCAGCTGAGACTGTTTTTTGAGGATCTGGGAGAGCTTGACGGGAAGGATCAGGCGTATATGGAGGAAAAATATGCGCGGATTATGGAAAAGCTCCCGGAGATTGACAGACTTCTTGGAGAGGCGGCAAAGAGCTGGAAGGTGTCGCGTATGGGGAAGACAGATCTTGCCCTGCTGCGTCTTGCCGTATATGAGATGAAGTATGACGAGGACGTTCCGGTCGCTGTTGCAGTGAACGAGGCGGTGGAGCTGTCAAAGAAGTTCGGCGGAGACGAATCTCCGGCGTTTATTAACGGAATCCTTGGAAGAATAGGAAAGATGGAATGAAAAATGTGTATACTGTCGCACAGGTAAACACATATGTCAAAAATATGTTTTCGCAGGATTATCTTCTGAACCGTATTTATGTCAGGGGAGAGGTGTCCAACTGCAAGTATCATGGTTCGGGGCATATTTATTTTTCTCTGAAGGATGAGAGCGGTTCTATTTCCTGCGTTATGTTTGCAGGCTGGAGAAAGGGTCTTGCCTTTCCGATGCGCGACGGGCAGAGAGTGATTGTTCTGGGAAGCGTCAGCGTCTATGAGCGGAGCGGAAGCTATCAGCTCTACGCAAAGGAAATTATTCCTGACGGGACAGGACGTCTTTATGAAGAATATGAGAGGCTCCGGCGGGAGCTGGAAGAGATGGGGATGTTTGCGCAGGAGTACAAGCAGCCCATTCCTTTTTATGTGAAAAGACTGGGAATCGTTACGGCTCCGACGGGAGCGGCTGTTCAGGATATCAGAAATGTGGCTCTTCGGAGGAATCCTTATGTGCAGCTGATTCTTTATCCTGCCCAGGTGCAGGGAGAAGGAGCGGCAGACAGTATTGTGCGCGGCATCGAGGCGCTTGACAGGCTTGGAGTGGACGTCCTGATCGTGGGAAGGGGCGGCGGCTCCATAGAAGATTTGTGGGCGTTTAATGAAGAAAAGGTGGCGCGTGCTATTTTTAACTGTCAGACGCCTGTTATTTCGGCAGTCGGACATGAGACGGACACGACGATAGCTGATTTTGCCGCAGATCTGAGGGCACCGACGCCGTCGGCTGCCGCAGAGCTTGCAGTGACCGATATGCGAGGTCTTCTTACGAGAATGCAGACATATCAGAGAAGCTTTTCCCAGGTCTTTGATTTCCGGATGGAGCAGTACAGGAGCCGTCTTCTGAATCTCAGGGGCCGTTTTCTGAAGGCAAATCCCAGACAGCAGATTTTTGAGCGGAGGATGAGGCAGGCAGAGCTGCAGAACCGCTTTGAGCAGGCGATGAAAGAAAAACTGGCGGACAGAAAAGCGCAGTTTGTTCTTGCTGCGGAGCGGCTTCACGGGCTTTCGCCTCTTTTGAAGCTTCAGCAGGGTTATTCCTATACGGAGGGACCGGACGGGCGCGCCGTGACAGGAGTGGATCAGGTATGCGAAGGAGAACGGCTTAAGATCCATGTGACAGACGGAGTTTATACGGCTCTTGTAGAAGAGCGCAGCAGAGTGGAAAGAGGGTAGAAGAATGGCGGGAAAAAAGGAAAAGACGCTGGAGGAGGCTTTTACGCAGCTCGACATGATGCTGGAGAAGCTGGCGGACAAGGATGTTCCTCTGGAGGAATCTTTCGAGATCTATGAAGAGGGAACAAAGCTTTTGAGATATTGCAGCGAGAAGCTGGATAAAGTAGAAAAGAAAATGCTTGTGATGAACGAGGAGGGCGGTCTGGATGAATTTTAAGGAAGAGCTTCGGACGAGAACGGAGAATGCGGAGAAGATTATCGGGAAATATCTTCCGGAAGAGACGGGATTTCAGAAGACGGTGCTGGAAGCTGTCAATTACAGCGTGACGGCAGGAGGAAAGCGCCTGCGTCCGATTCTTCTTATGGAGACCTTCCGTCTGTTCGGTGGAGAAGGAACTCTTGCAGAGCCGTTTATGGCGGCTATCGAGATGATTCATACCTATTCGCTTGTTCATGACGATCTTCCTGCGATGGATAACGACGAGTACAGACGGGGAAAGAAGACGACCCATGCGGCGTACGGAGAGGCTATGGGAATTCTGGCTGGAGACGCCCTTTTAAATCTGGCATTTGAGACGGCGGCGGGAGCTTTCGATATCGAGACAAGCAGGAGGACGGCAAAGGCTCTTCAGATTCTTTCCCGGAAAGCGGGAATCTACGGCATGATAGGCGGTCAGACCGTGGATGTGGAATCAGAGGGTCAGCCTCTTTCAAAAGAAAAGCTTGATTTTATCTACAGACTGAAGACGAGCGCCCTTATTGAGGCGGCGATGATGACAGGAGCCGTACTTGCCGGAGCGACGGAGGAAGAGACGGCGGTTATAGAAAGGACGGCGTGCGACGTGGGACTCGCCTTCCAGATCCAGGATGATATTCTGGATGTGACAAGCACGCTCGAGACGCTTGGAAAGCCGATTCACAGCGACGATAAGAATAACAAGACGACGTATGTGACTCTGGAAGGGCTGGAAAAGGCGAAAAAGGATGTAGAAGAGATTTCGGAAAGAGCGCTTGCGACGCTTGCGTCGCTGAACCGCAGAAATGAATTTCTGGAGGAGCTTATCCGGATGCTGATTACAAGAGAAAAGTAGAACGGAAGGTGAAGGAATGCTGCTGGAGCAGATCAATCAGGTAAACGATATTAAAAAACTGGACAAGAGCGAATGGGAGCCGCTGGCACAGGAAATACGGGATTTCCTGATTGAAAAAATCAGCGTAAGCGGCGGACACCTTGCTTCCAATCTCGGCGTGGTGGAACTGACGATGGCGATGCATCTTGCCTTCGATTTTCCGGAGGATCAGGTAGTATGGGACGTAGGGCATCAGTCCTATACGCATAAGCTTCTGACAGGCCGCAGGGCAGGCTTTGAAGATCTGAGAAAATACGGCGGCATGAGCGGTTTCCCAAAGAGAAAGGAGAGCGACTGCGACTGCTTCGATACAGGACACAGCTCAACGTCCATTTCCGCAGGGATAGGTCTTGTAAAGGCAAGAGATCTGCAGGGGGAGGACAGAAGCGTCATTTCCGTAATAGGAGACGGGGCGCTGACGGGCGGAATGGCGTTCGAGGCGCTGAATAACGCATCCCAGCTTAAAAGTAATTTTATTATTGTTCTTAACGATAACCAGATGTCGATTGCGGAGAACGTCGGAGGAATTTCCCAGTATCTGAATGGAATCAGAACGGCGGAGGGCTACAATCATTTCAAAGAAGGACTTCAGAGTACGCTGGAAAAGATTCCTGTGTACGGCGAAGGTCTCGTCCGCCAGCTTAAGAAAACGAAGAGCGGATTGAAGCAGCTTGTGATTCCGGGGATGTATTTTGAAAATATGGGAATCACCTATCTTGGTCCTGTGGACGGGCATAATATCGAGCAGCTGATCCGGACCTTCCATGACGCGAAACGAATCCGCCATGCAGTATTGATTCATGTCTGCACGCAGAAGGGAAAGGGATATGCTCCTGCGGAGAGACATCCTTCCCGTTTTCATGGGGCAGAACCGTTTATCATTGATACGGGGCTTCCGAAACATAAGAGGACGAAGGCGAATTATACCGATATTTTTTCGACGGTCATGCGCAAAATAGGAGACAGGGACGACAAGGTTGTTGCAATTACGGCAGCCATGCCGGACGGTACAGGACTGAAACGGTTCCGCAATATGTTTCCGGACAGATTTTTTGACGTGGGAATTGCAGAGCAGCACGCAGTAACCTTTGCGGCGGGACTGGCCGCAGGCGGAATGAAGCCTGTCGTAGCAGTCTATTCTTCGTTCCTGCAAAGAGCGTACGATCAGATTCTGCACGACGTCTGCATACAGAATCTTCACGTTGTATTTGCCATAGACAGGGCAGGTCTTGTAGGAAGCGACGGAGAGACGCATCAGGGAATTTTTGATTTGTCTTATCTGTCAAGTATTCCGAATATGACGATCATGGCTCCGAAGAATAAGTGGGAGCTTTCCGATATGCTGAAGTTTGCACTGGACTATGACGGTCCGATAGCTCTGCGCTATCCGAGAGGCGAAGCCTACGACGGCCTGCAGGAATTCCGCGCGCCGGTTGTCTGCGGAAAAAGCGAGGCGATTTACGAGGAGTCTGATATCGCTCTGGTAGCGGTGGGAAGCATGGTAAAAACGGCGGAGCAGGTTCGGACGATTCTGAAAGACACGGGATACAGCTGCACGCTGATTAACGCGCGCTTCGTAAAGCCCATAGATGAGGATATGCTGGAGGAGCTTTCCAGGGCGCACAGCCTTGTTGTGACTCTGGAGGAAAATGTAAGAAACGGCGGCTACGGCGATCATGTTCTGGAATATGTAAGTGACAGACGCCTTCCTTTGAAGGTTCTGAATATCGCGCTTCCGGACGAGTATGTGGAGCATGGAAATGTCTCTCTTCTTTACAAAGAGGTAGGGCTTGATCCGGAGACGATTGCCAAGCAGATTATTACGGCCTGTATCGGTCAGATTTGAGGAGAGATAACATGAAGGTGCGACTGGATGTGCTTCTTGTAAGCAGGGGACTGGCGGAGTCGAGAGAGAAAGCAAAGGCTGTGATTATGGAAGGCAAGGTCTTTGTGAAGGGACAGAGAGAAGATAAAGCCGGAACGATGTTTGACGAGAAGGTTCCGATAGAAATACATGGACAGAAGCTGCGCTATGTGAGCCGCGGCGGTCTGAAGCTTGAAAAAGCGGTCGCTCATTTTGATTTGCAGCTGGAAGGAAAGGTCTGCATGGACGTGGGTTCTTCCACAGGCGGCTTCACCGACTGTATGCTTCAGAACGGCGCGCGGATGGTCTATGCGGTAGACGTGGGAACGAACCAGCTGGACTGGAAATTAAGGAGCGATCCCAGAGTGATTGCTATGGAGAAGACAAATATCCGCTACCTTCTTCCGGAGCAGATCGGCGAGGCGCCGCAGTTCGCTTCCATCGACGTAGCGTTTATTTCACTTACCAAGGTGCTTCTTCCCGTCAGAAATCTTCTTACGCCGGACGGACAGGTGGTGGCTCTTATCAAGCCGCAGTTTGAGGCGGGACGTGAGAAGGTTGGGAAAAAGGGCGTTGTGCGGGAGAAGAGCACGCATATCGAGGTGATACAGCAGGTGCTTTCCTATGCATGGAGCATTGGCTTTTCCATTCTTGCACTGGAGTTTTCACCGATCAAGGGACCGGAAGGAAATATAGAATATCTTGTATGGCTTCAGAAGACTGACAGGGAGGAAGCGGAGGAACTTCTGCCCTGGGAGGAAATGAAGAAAATGCTTCCGGAGGAGATCCTTCCGGAGACGGTAGTTGAGGAGGCTCACAGGACTCTCGCCTGAGCAGAAAGGAAATCGGCATCCGGCTTTTCGGTGCTTTGCAGAAGTAGGACAGATGAGACAGTTTTATGTGATAACGAATTGTGAAAAGGATAAGGATCTGGAGACGACGGGGCAGATTTATAATTATCTGAGGGAGAGGGGCTGCGCCTGCGAGGTCCGGGAGTATCAGAGAAGAAACCATCCTTCCGGGGAAACGGACTGGAAGTATACGGACGACAGCTGGATTCCGCAGGGGACGGACTGTATTCTCGTTCTGGGAGGAGACGGAACGCTTCTCCAGGCGGCGAGGGATACGATCAACAGAAAAATTCCTCTGCTTGGTATTAATCTGGGAACGCTCGGTTTCCTGGCAGAGATAGAAAAATCAGGAATTCCGGACGCCCTCGACAGCCTTCTTCTAGACAATTATACGATAGAACCGAGGATGGTTCTGGAAGGTTCTGTATACAGAAACGGTAGGGAGACGGTAAAGGATATTGCGCTGAACGATATTGTTGTGAACCGATCAGGGGCGCTCCGTGTGATAGATTATGAGATTCAGGTCAACGGAGAACCGCTGAACCGTTATTCAGCCGACGGGATGATTGTTTCCACGCCCACAGGTTCGACAGGATACAGCCTTTCGGCGGGAGGTCCGATTATCTCCCCGATGGCATCTATGATTGTGGTCACGCCGATCTGTCCGCATACGCTGACAGCAAGAAGCATTGTGCTTTCAGGCGGAGACAGTGTGAGGGTGCAGATAGGTTCAGGAAGACGGAGCCTTCACGAGGAAGCGTTTGCCACTTTTGACGGCGAGGTGCCTGTGCCGATGGAGACAGGCGACTATGTGGAAATCCACAGGTCAGAGAAGATAGTGAATATTTTAAAGATCAGTAAGGTCAGCTTTTTGGAGGTTTTACGCAATAAGATGCGTGCAAATTAGAGAACGGCAGGAGCAGCAGGAGGAGACGAGGATGAAGCTTGAACGTCATGCAAAAATTATTGAGCTGATAGGAAAGTATGCGATTGAGACGCAGGAGGAACTGGCAGCCAAATTAAATGAGGCAGGCTTTCGGGTAACGCAGGCGACGGTTTCCAGGGACATCAGGGAGCTGAAGCTGACAAAGATGACAGTAGATGACAGGCAGCGGTATGTGATTGTACCGGGTCCGGGCGGTCCTATGGGGGACAAGTACATAGGTATCCTGAGAGAAGGCTTTCTTTCTATGGAGATGGCACAGAACATTCTTGTGATTAAGACCGTGTCCGGCATGGCGATGGCAGTCGCGGCTGCTCTCGACGCACTGAGCTGGCAGGAGATCGCAGGCTGTATTGCAGGAGACGATACGGTATTCTGCGCGGTGCGGAGCACGGACGATACCATGATTCTGATGGATAAGCTGAGGAAGGCTTTGAGCAGCGCGAAAAAGAGTATTTGACAGAACGGCTGTCAGCCGGAAGGGGGAACCCGGAGAAAGGAGAGGATATGCTTACACATCTGCATGTAAAAAATCTTGCTCTGATAAGGGAGACAGAGATTGATTTTACAAAAGGACTTAATATCCTGACCGGAGAAACGGGAGCGGGAAAATCTGTCATTATCGGATCTGTCACGCTGGCTCTCGGAGGAAAAGTTTCTAAGGATATGCTGCGCCCCGGGGCTGAATACGGTCTGGCGGAGCTTGTATTTTCCGTGAACAGAGAAAAGCAGAGGAAAAGATTGCTGGAGCTCGGAATCGAGCCGGAAGAGGATCAGGTTATTATTTCCAGAAAAATTTCGGACGGAAGAAGCATAAATAAGATAAACGGCGAGACAGTAACTTTAAGCCAGCTTAAGGAAGCGGCGTCGCTTTTGATAGACGTTCACGGACAGCATGAGCATCAGTCTCTTCTTCAGAAGAAAAAGCATCTGGAAATTCTGGATGAATTTGCAAAAGAGGAGCTGTACGGGGTAAAGCAGGAGCTGCAGAAAGCATGGAAACAGTGGAAGGATCTGGAGGCAAAGCTTTCGGAGGCGCAGATGGATGAAGAGAGCCGTCAGAGAGAGCTTTCTTTTCTTGCATTTGAGACAGAAGAGATAGAAAAAGCAGCCCTTGTTCCGGGAGAGGACGAAGAACTGGAGCAGCGCTACCGCAGAATGACGAATGCCAGAAGGCTTCTTGAAGCGGCGGGAGCCGCATATGCCCTGACCGGCTATGAGGAACAGGGAGCGGGGGCTTTGACAGGTCGGGCATACAGAGAGCTTCTGAGCGTACTCTCCTGTGACGGAGAGCTTCAGGGGCTTGCCGCGCAGCTTTCTGATGTGGACGCACTTTTGAACGATTTTAACAGAGAGCTGTCAGATTATCTTTCCTCGCTGGAATTTTCAGAAGAAGACTTCGTTTCGGCAGAAGAAAGGCTGAACGAGATTAATCATCTCAAATCCAAATACGGACGGACGATAGAAGATATTCTTGAGGGACGAAAGAAAAGAGAAGAACGTCTTCTTGCCCTTCAGAATTACGACGCTTATCTGGCGGGGCTGAAGGAAGAAAGAAAGCAGGCGGAGGAGAGACTTTCTGATCTCTGCGAAAAAGCGTCCGAGATCCGGCGCGCCTGTGCAGGAAAGCTTTGCGGACAGATAAAGAGTCATCTGGAAGATTTGAATTTTCTTGATGTGGAATTTGAGATGAGCTTTGAGCGTCTTCCCGGCTATACGCCGCAGGGGACGGATGATGTGGAATTTGTCATTTCCGTCAATCCCGGGGAACCTCTGCGTCCTTTGATGAAGGTGGCGTCAGGTGGAGAACTGTCCCGTATTATGCTGGCAATTAAGACAGTTCTGGCAGACAGAGATGATGTGGACACGGTGATCTTTGACGAGATCGACGCAGGGATCAGCGGAAGAACGGCGCAGAAGGTATCAGAAAAAATGATGCTGATTGGGCAGACGCGTCAGGTGATCTGCATTACACATCTTGCGCAGATTGCAGCGATGGCTGACAGTCATTATCGGATTGAAAAGACGGTTCAGTCCGGCGAGACACACACAACAATACGGAAATTGGAAGAATCGGAATGTGTTGCGGAGCTGTCGCGTATTTTAGGCGGAGCGGAGATTACGGATGCGGTACAAAAGAATGCTGAGGAAATGAAGCGTCTGGCGCAGGAACAGAAGCGCAGGACGCGAAATGATCCGGGATAACCGGTGTCAGAAAGTGGAAGGTTGAGCAAACACATTTTTCGCATACTAAGGGAGAATGCAGAGATTGAGCCTGCGTTCTCCCTGTTGTTTTTTGGAGGGAAAAAATGTATGCAGAGGATGTGAAGCTATGGAATTCAGAAAAAAATACCGTCGTTTTTTGTTCGGACTCCTGACTATGGCTCTTGCCGGAACAGGAGCGCTTGGCTATGTCAGAGCGAAAGAAGAGATTCCCGATTCCTATGTACAGGCGGAGGGAGAGCCTGTGCCTGACACGGTCAACCCGTTTGTAACAGCCGAGATTAAATCGGAGCTTGCGGAGGCTTCTGCAAGAAGCTTTTCAGGAAACAGCTATACGATTTCCTATAAGTATCTGGGACTCATTCCGCTGAAGGAGACGTCAGTGGAGGTTCGGGATACGGTCTGCGTCGTTCCGGGCGGAATTCCTGTGGGAATCTATATGGAGACAAAGGGAATTCTGATTATCGGAACAGGCGCTGTGACGGGGGCGGACGGCTTAAGCTATGAACCGGCGTTTCGCCTGGTACAGGGCGGCGATTACATCTGCGCCGTCAACGGCGTTCCGGTATCAGAAAAGGAAGATCTGATAAGAGAGGTCAATGGCTGCAAAGGAAAAGAGGTGGTACTCGATCTGGACAGAGACGGCGAATTTCTTCAGGTAAAAGTGAACGCTGTTCAAACAGGGGAGAAGGAATATAAGCTGGGG
The DNA here is from genome assembly GCA_963559965.1 of uncultured Lachnospiraceae bacterium. GTDB lineage: Bacteria > Bacillota > Clostridia > Lachnospirales > Lachnospiraceae > Laedolimicola. Next base: position 19,022 of record CAUWNO010000011.1, read on the forward strand.
ATTTGGGTCAGGGACAATACGCAGGGTATAGGAACACTGACATTTTTAACGGGGAAAGGAGAATTTGGAGCTTTGGGACATGGAATTAACGACGTAGACACAGGAACGCTCCTCCGATTTTCTGAAGGCAGGCTTTATGATACGACGATTATCGGCATACACAAGGGAAGAGCCGGAACGCCGGGGGAGCTGTCCGGGCTGATTCGCTACCGCGACAGTCTTATCTGCGGAACGCTGACCCAGAACAGCGAAGCCGGTATTTTCGGAAAGGCGGACGCAAGACTTAGTTCAAAACTCGGCACGGATATGTGGGAGGTGGGATATAAGCAGGAAATTGAGCCGGGAGAAGCGTGGATAAGAAGCTCAATAAGCGGCGAACAGAAGGATTACAGAGTCGAGATCGCAGAAATCCGCAGGAATGAAAGAGACGTCAACAAAGGAATTGTTCTCCGGGTTACAGATCCGGAGCTTCTGGAGCTGACGGGGGGAATTGTTCAGGGAATGAGCGGAAGTCCGATTCTTCAGAATGGAAAAATCATAGGCGCGGTTACCCATGTTTTCGTACAGGATTCAGCAAAGGGTTTCGGTATTTTTATTGAAAATATGCTGGAACATACAGAAAGTTAGCGAAAATTGTCGAAAGATGTATGACGCTGTCTGAAAAACGGGAACGTCAGGGAATTGCAGGAAGAAGAATGGACTGTATATAATAGAACAGTAGGGATATGACGGAAAACTCAGAATTATGGGGAGGAAGAAATGGAAAAACTGAATGTGGCAATTGCGGATGATAATGAAAGAATCGTGGAGATGCTCAATGCACTGATACGGACAGAGAATGGTATGGAGATTGTCGGAACAGCGGGAAATGGAGAAGACGCTGTAGAGATGATCCGTAAAAGCGCGCCGGACGTTGTTCTGCTTGATTTGATCATGCCTAAAATGGACGGATTGGGAGTTATGGAAGAATTAAAGAAAGATAAAAATCTGAAAAAGATGCCAGCGGTAATCGTTCTTTCCGCCGTTGGTCTTGAGGATGTGACAGAGGATGCTTTTGCTCTGGGAGCAAATTATTATATTATGAAACCGTTTAATAACGAGATGCTTCTTGGAAGACTCAGAAGCATTCGCAGCCGGGGCGAAAGAATCCTGAATCCGCCGGCTGCGGAGGCAGCGAAAAGACGTGTCTGCGAGGAGCACGACCTAGAGACGGACGTGACAAATATGATTCATGAGATAGGCGTTCCGGCTCATATAAAAGGATACCAGTATTTAAGAGATGCGATTATGATGGCGGTGGAAGATATGGAGATTCTGAATTCTATCACCAAGATTCTGTACCCTACGATTGCAAAGAATCATCAGACGACGCCAAGCAGGGTGGAGCGCGCTATCAGACATGCGATAGAGGTGGCGTGGAGCCGCGGGAAAATGGATACGATAGACGAGCTTTTCGGCTACACCGTAAGTACGGGGAAGGGAAAACCTACAAATTCTGAATTTATTGCTCTGATATCTGACAAAATCCGTCTGGAATATAAAATGAAAGTTTCATAAAAATGTAGATTTTGCACAAATTTGTCTTTTAAATGTGCCGTGAGTGAGTTATAATGAATATAGCTTATCATGAAACAGGGAGGAAATGCAGTGAAAAAGATTTTATTTGTTGCATCGGAGTGCGTTCCGTTTATAAAAACAGGAGGGCTGGCAGACGTAGTAGGTTCTCTGCCGAAATATTTTGATAAGGAATATTATGATATTCGTGTGATGCTTCCCAAATATATGTGCATGAAGCAGGAGTGGAAGGATCAGCTCAGGTATGTGACCCATTTCTACATGAATCTTGCATGGCGCAGCCAGTATGTAGGGGTACTGGAGCTTGAGTACGAAGGTGTGAAATTCTACTTTATTGATAATGAATACTATTTTGCAGGCCCCAAGCCATATGGAAATATTTACGAGGATATGGAGAAGTTCGCGTTCTTCTCCAAGGCGGCGATTTCCGCTCTGCCGTCTCTGGATTTCCGTCCGGATATTATTCACTGCCATGACTGGCAGACAGGACTTGTCCCTGTATTTCTGAATGATTCCTTCCAGAACAATCCCTTCTTCCAGGGAATCAAGACGGTTATGACGATACATAATCTGAAGTTCCAGGGAATCTGGGATATGAAAACGGTAAAGGATATCACGGGACTGAATGCTTCTTATTTTGCACCGGATAAGCTGGAGGCTTATGGAGACGCCAATTATCTGAAAGGCGGAATCGTATATGCCGATGCGGTGACAACCGTCAGCGAGACGTATGCGGAGGAGATTAAGATGCCGTTTTACGGGGAACATCTGGACGGTCTGATGCGCGCCCGTTCCAATTCTCTGCGCGGCATTGTAAATGGTATAGACTATAAGGAATATAATCCGGAGACCGACCCGTGGCTTCCTCACAATTATAATGCTGTGAATTTCCGGAAGGAAAAAGTGAAAAATAAGACGGCTCTTCAGGAAGAGCTGGGACTTGCCGTAGATCCGAAGAAGATGATGATAGGAATCGTTTCACGTCTGACCGATCAGAAGGGTTTTGATCTGATTGCCTATATGATGGATGAGCTTTGCCAGGACGAGATACAGCTTGTGGTTCTCGGAACAGGCGAAGAGCGGTATGAAAATATGTTCCGTCATTTTGCATGGAAGTATCCCAACAAGGTTTCCGCTAATATTTTCTATTCCGAGGCGATGTCTCATAAGGTATACGGTTCCTGCGACGCGTTCCTGATGCCTTCGCTCTTTGAGCCGTGCGGACTGAGCCAGCTGATGAGCCTTCGTTACGGTACAGTTCCCATTGTCCGTGAGACAGGAGGATTGAAAGATACGGTAGAACCTTACAACGAATACGAGAGCAGGGGAACAGGCTTCAGCTTCAGCAATTACAATGCGCATGAGATGCTGAATACAGTCCGTTATGCGGAGCGTATTTACTACGATAAGAAGCGCGAGTGGAACAAGATTGTAGACCGTGCGATGGCAGCCGATTTCTCATGGGCAAGTTCTGCAAAGAAGTATGAGGAGCTTTACAACTGGCTTGCCGGTTAAGTTTTTGCAGACTGTCCCGGAGTAAACAGGGCGGACGGTGAAAACAGGAGAAAAGCCGGAAAAATAAGACAAAAATCAGAGGAAAGGGCTTGCAAAAGCCCTTTCCTTATGGTATACTTTCGAAGTTAGCGAAAAAACACGCGGGCGGAACCGAGGACGGTGTCAGAGAGAAAAGACTTTGATATTTCACGGTGAAGAAACCTGCGGAAGAACAACCAAATGGAGGAAAGAAACATGAGTGTAATTTCAATGAAGCAGTTACTGGAAGCAGGTGTTCATTTCGGACATCAGACGAGACGCTGGAACCCCAAGATGGCTCCGTACATCTACACAGAGCGTAACGGCATCTACATCATCGACCTGCAGAAGTCTGTAGGAAAGGTAGACGAGGCTTACAAGGCTGTATTTGATATCGCGGCACAGGGCGGAACCATCCTGTTCGTAGGTACAAAGAAGCAGGCGCAGGACGCTATCAAGGTTGAGGCAGAGCGCTGCGGAATGTACTATGTAAACGAGAGATGGCTCGGCGGTATGCTGACAAACTTCAAGACGATCCAGAGCAGAGTAGCACGTCTTAAGGCTATCGAGAAGATGTCTGAGGACGGAACCTTCGACGTACTGCCCAAGAAGGAAGTTATCGCACTGAAGAAAGAGTGGGAGAAGCTTGAGAAGAACCTGGGCGGAATCAAGGATATGAAGAGAATTCCGGACGCTATCTTCGTAGTAGACCCGAAGAAGGAGAGAATCTGCGTTCAGGAGGCTCATACACTGGGAATTCCGTTGATCGGAATTGCTGATACAAACTGCGATCCGGAAGAGCTTGATTATGTAATTCCGGGTAACGATGACGCTATCAGAGCTGTAAAACTGATTGTTTCCACAATGGCAGAGGCTGTTATCGAGGCAAATCAGGGCGAGGCTGAGGAAGTTGAGGAAACATACGCAGAGGCAGAGGAAACTGTAGAGGCGTAAGAGTTTCGTCACCGCAAACGAATAGATTTCAAGAGAAAACTATTATTTGGAGGAATAAAAATGGCAATTACAGCAGGAATGGTAAAAGAGTTAAGAGAAATGACCGGTGCCGGAATGATGGACTGCAAGAAAGCCCTGACCGCTACCGAGGGAAATATGGAAGCAGCTGTTGACTGGCTGAGAGAAAAAGGACTTGCCAGCGCACAGAAGAAGGCAGGACGTATCGCAGCTGAGGGTCTTGTAGCTACCTGCCTTATCAACGACGAGCACAAGGCTGTTGTTGTAGAGGTAAACGCTGAGACAGACTTCGTAGCAAAGAACGAGAAGTTCCAGAGCTATGTGGCAGACGTAGCAGCTCAGGCTGTAAAGACTTCTGCAGCAGACATCGAAGGCTTCATGGCAGAGAAGTGGGAGAAAGATCCGTCTCTGACTGTACAGGAGGCTCTTGCTTCCCAGATCGCTGTTATCGGCGAGAACATGAATATCCGCCGCTTCCAGCAGGTAGAGGAGGAGAACGGTTTCGTTGCTTCCTATATCCATGCAGGCGGAAAGATCGGCGTTCTGGTAGACGTAGAGACAGACGTAGTAAACGACGCTGTTAAGGAGATGGCAAAGAACGTAGCTATGCAGGCTGCAGCTCTTAAGCCGGTATATACCAGCCGCGACGAGGTAGACGCTGATTACATCGAGAAAGAGAAAGCAATCCTGATGGCTCAGATCCAGAACGATCCGAAGGAATCCCAGAAGCCGGAGAAGGTTATCCAGGGAATGATCCAGGGCCGTATCAACAAAGAGCTTAAGGAGATCTGCCTGCTTGATCAGGTTTATGTAAAAGCTGAGGATGGAAAGCAGAGCGTAGCTCAGTATGTGGCTCAGGTTGCAAAGGAGAACGGCGCAAACATCGCAATCAAGAAGTTCGTTCGTTTTGAGACAGGCGAAGGTCTGGAGAAGAAGAACGAGGACTTTGCAGCAGAGGTTGCAAAGCAGATGGGAAACTAATTTATCAATCGTAGGACTGATAAAAAGCGAATTAAATAGC
>CAUWNO010000012.1:0-24087 GCA_963559965.1 uncultured Lachnospiraceae bacterium
TCCCTTGTGAAAAATTGTATCAACCATTTTTTCCATACGAATATTCAGGATATTATGACGGGCTACCGGGCGTTCAGTTATTCGTTTGTAAAGACCTTCCCCGTTCTTTCCAGGGGTTTTGAGATTGAGACGGAGATGAGCATTCACGCGGCGGATAAGCATATGCAGGTGGATAATGTAGTCATAGAATACAGGGACAGACCGGAGGGGAGCGAATCAAAGCTGAATACGTTTTCTGACGGCTTTAAGGTGCTGACCAGAATCCTGAATCTCTATAAAAACTATAAGCCCTTCAGCTTTTTTACGATGCTGGCTGCAATTCTGGCAGCGGTTTCCATCGTCTTTCTGATTCCTATTTTGGCGGAATACTGGGCTACAGGCCTTGTTCCGCGTTTTCCGACGCTTATAGTATGCGGTTTTGTTCTCGTCGGAGCGCTGCAGTCCTTCTTTGCCGGGCTGGTTCTTCAAAGCATGGAGCAGAAGAATAAGCAGGATTTTGAAATGCAGCTTCATGAAGCGAGAGACAGGTTTGAGAGACTTCGTAAGATGAAGAAGGGAAGCGAAGAATGAAGAAAGAAACGGTAAGAACAGGCGCAGCTCTGGCTGTGTCTGTTCTTCTTGCGCTGATCTATGCAGTCATCGTTTATAAGGGAACAGGATTTCTCTATGCGATAGCTGACGATGTCATTATGCGTGATATTGCTTCGGGAGCCTTTACAGGCACTCCCGACGGGCATCTGATTTTTATCCGCTATGTACTGGGATTTTGTATCAGCAGACTTTATATGCTGAACAGAACGGTGGACTGGTATGGATTTTTCATGGCGGGCGCCCTGTTTTTGGGGCTGGCAGCCGTACTGTACCGCGGCCTTTCAGGAGAAAAGACATTTTGCTGGAAAGCGGTTTACACCTGCCTGGCTGCAGGGATATTCGGCTGTTCTATGGTCTTTCATGCGGCGCAGTTTGAATGGACGATCAGCGCGGCTATGGTGGGAGCTTCAGCCCTTTATCTTTATGCGACAGGGAAAAAAGACTCCGTTCTGGAAGATATTTTTGTGTGGCTCCTTCTTTTTTTCACCTTCTGTATCAGAACAGATGTATTTTTTATGGTGATGCCGGGGTTTGGAATCGCTTTTCTCTGGAAAACAGTGAGAAAAGAAGAAGGAAAACTCTGTTTTGAGTGGAAAAATTTGATTCTTCCGGCTGCTGTTTTTCTTTCGGCAGGTGCTGTCATGCTGGCAGAGCAAAAGGCGTATGAGGGAAAAGAGTGGGAGGAATTTCAAAGATTTCAGCCGGCACGTTCGCAGGTTTATGACTATACAGGAGTTCCTTCCTATGAGGAGAACCCGGAATTTTTTGAAGCTCTGGGTATAGATGCGAAGGAAGTGAGAAATCTTCGTCACTATGCGCTCAGTCTTGTGGATGGAATGGACGCAGATATGATGGAGGATTTAAGTGAAGAATCAAAGCGGCAGGCGGGAGAGAGCGGAGCCGGGGAGACAATAAAAAGCGGAATTCGTCTGGCTGCGGAGCAGATTGCGGAGAAAGAGTATTTTTCCGTCAGCCTTCCGGCTTTGGCGCTGACAGCAGGAACGATTCTTCTTGTTTTTAAGAGAAGAAGGCAGGAACTGATTCCGCTGACGCTGTTTTTCTGCGCGCAGGGTCTGCTTTGGCTGGCATTGGGTATTATGGGACGTCTTCCGGAGAGAGTAGCTTTTTCCATGCACCTGACGGCGCTTCTTGGAACGGGAGCCTTTTTCTTCCGAGCCTGGGAGGAAGAGGAGAGACAGGAGAGAACGGCAAGACCTGTGCGTTATCTTCCGGCAGCGGCAGCCGTACTCTTTTTGGGAATTGCAGCTGTAAAATGGCCAGCCATAAAGGAAGCAAATGAAGCGAAGCTTGCGATGGATGAGAATTATCAGCTGTTTAAAGCAGAATGCCGGGAAATGCCGGAGAAGAAATATTTTATTGAAACCTATATGGCAGAGCCGGTAGGAGGAGCTGAGGTTACGGCTTCCGGAGACTTCAGGCTCAGCAACTGTCTGACGCTTGGCGACTGGTATACGACCTCGCCGCTGGACAGACAGAGACAGGAAGCTCTGGGAATCCGAAACATAGAAGAGACAATTCTCACAGATCCGAACGCTTATCTGGTCATCAGAGACACAGAGGATACAGGTTTTCTGGGGGATTATTTTGAAGAGAAATATCCAGGCTGTGTTTTGAAGCCCTGTGGAATGAAGACGATAGAGGGAAGAAATTATTATCTGTATCAGCCGGAGATGGAGGAATGAGAGAGGAGGGAAAAGGATGAAAACGACCGATGGGAAAATCCGTATCGCAGGAGCTTTACTGCTGTCTTTTCTGATTACCGGACTGTACTTTGTCCTGATTTATCAGAAAATTCCTTTTATCTACGATATCAACGACGATGTGGCGATGCGGAATGTTGCTGCAGGCGTAATCACAGGCAGTCCTGACGCTCATCTTCTTCATATAAAATATCTGCTGGGTCTTCTGATCAGCGGACTTTATACGGTACTGCCCGGCTGGGACTGGTACGGTCTTGTTATGACAGGGATCTTTCTGTTTTCATTTTCCATGATCCTCTACAGGGGACTTGTTTCAGAGAAAAGTCTTCTCTGGAAAGCGGTATATACAGTATTCGCTCTTCTTTTGCTTACAGCTATGGGACTTCAGCATATCACAGCCTTTCAGTGGACTGTGACAGCGGCGATGGCAGGCGGAAGCGGGATCTATCTGTTCTGTACGGCAGAGACAAAGGAGCGCTTCCAGCTGTGCCTGGAGGAAGGAATTGCGGTAGCTTTGATTCTGTTCTCTCTGGCGATTCGGGACGATGTATTTTTAATGACGCTTCCGATAGCCGGTGTCTGTTTTCTGTGGAAATATTTTACCTTTGAAAAAGGAAGAAGATTTCCGTTCCGCCTGGCGCATCTGGGAGTTCCGTTTGGTTTGCTGGCAGGAGTGATTCTGATTATGGGAGTAGAAGCGTATGCCTATCGTTCTCCCGAATGGAAGGAATTTCGCTCTTATAATGTAGATCGAGAAGCGATTATGGATTATTACGGGCTTCAGAATTATGAGGAAGCGCCAGAATTTTATGATTCTCTGGGCATTACTCCGGAAGAAGCAGAAAATATGCAGAGGTATTCCCTTTATCTGGTGGATGGTCTGTACAGTGAAAAAATGGCGCAGATAGCCGCACATTCAAAAGAGACCTATCTTCAGCAGCATCCGTTTCGCGAAAGAGTTGCTACGGCGCTTGGAGATATCAGAGAGCATCTGACAAAGGAAAGCTACTATCCGGCAAATTACATCTGTATAGCGGCAATACTTATCACTCTGGCAGTCTGCTTCCTGAAGAACAGAAAAGATTTCTATCTGGGACTTGTCTTTCTTGTGATTTGGGGACTGTACTGGTTCTATCTGGGATACCGCGACAGGATGATCGAAAGAGTAGGATTCTCTCTGTATTTTCTGGGTTTTCTTACCATGCTTGCCCTGTGGTACAGAACAATTCCTTCATTTGGACGAAAAACGTGCAAAACGGCAGCCGCAGTATTTCTCCTTCTTCTTGTTCCGGTCTGTGCAAAGACGTGGAAAAAGGTGGAGACGAACAACAGGTGGCGGTGGGAATATAATCAGGAGTTTCTTGACGTCAACCGTTATATGGCGGAACACGGTGAAAATGTTTATTTTATGACCACCTTTTCTATTGAGACGTATACAGATAACTTTACGGTGAAAAGAGACTTTGACTTCAGCAATCTTTTATCTGTCGGCGGATGGCACACGTTTTCACCGCTGGAAAATGAGAAAAATGCGAAGCTGGGAATTCAGGATCCGAAAAGTGATATTGTAAAAAAAGATAATGTTTACGTTATCTCGCTGGAAAATATTAATCTCCGGTATATGGATCGCTATTATGAGAATATCTACGGTGAGAATTACCAGGGAAGAGAACTTACGGACAGGCTTGAATATGGAGAGCGTGTGTTTGAGGTCTATGATTTTAACGCGGAGGAGGAGAAAGAATGATAGGATTTAATGTTGCTCCGTTTACAGGAAAAGAATTTGAATATATAAAGGAGGCAATCAGTCAGGAGCACATCTGTGGAGATGGAATCTTTACGGGAAAGTGCAACCAGTGGATAGAGGAAAGAACGGGGACTGCAAAAGCGCTTCTGACAACATCGTGCACGCATGCGACAGAGATGGCAGCTCTTCTTCTTGACCTGAAGCCGGGAGATGAGGTAATTATGCCGTCTTACACCTTCGTATCAACGGCAGACGCTTTCGTGCTGCGCGGCGCTGTTCCGGTTTTTGTCGATATACGTCCGGATACCATGAACATAGATGAAAATCTGATTGAAAATGCTGTCACGGAAAAGACACGGGCTATTGTTCCCGTACATTATGCAGGCGTTTCCTGTGAGATGGATAAAATTATGGAGCTTGCAAAGAAATATTCTCTGGCGGTAATCGAAGACGCAGCCCAGGGAGTCTGCTCCAGCTATAAGGGAAGGGCGCTGGGAAGTATCGGTGATTACGGCTGCTTCAGCTTTCATGAAACAAAGAACTTTTCTATGGGAGAAGGCGGGGCGCTTCTGATTCGCGATGCGGAGCATATCGAGGATGCGGAGATTCTGCGGGAAAAGGGAACGAACCGTTCCAAGTTTTTCAGAGGACAGATAGATAAATATACATGGGTTAATTATGGAAGTTCCTATCTTCCAAGCGATATGAATGCAGCTTATCTCTGGGCGCAGCTCGAAGTAGCAGATAAAATTACAGAGGCGAGAATGCATAGCTGGAACAGTTATTATGAACAGTTAAAGCAGCTGGAGGATGAGGGAAAGGCAGAGCTTCCCGTTGTTCCGGAGGGCTGCGGGCATAATGCGCACATGTTTTATCTTAAGGCAAAGGATCTGGAGGAGAGAACAAGACTTATCGAATATCTGAAGAAAGAGGGAGTTCAGGCGGTATTTCATTATGTGCCCCTGCACACGGCTCCGGCAGGACAGAAGTTCGGAAGGTTTTGCGGGGAAGACAGGTACACGACAAAAGAGAGCGAGCGCCTGCTTCGTCTTCCGATGTACTATGGACTGAAAGAAGAAGAGGTATCCTTTGCGGCAGACAAGATCAAAGAATTTTACAGACGCTGACAGAGGCGGACCTTTTCAGGGAAGAGCAGGAAAGAGGATGGAAATGAAAAAGATAGTAATCATCGGAGCAAACAGTTTTCAGAATCCTCTGATTCTGAAGGCGAAGGAAATGGGTTATGAGACGCATGTATTTGCCTGGAAGGACGGATCTCCGGGCGAGAGGACGGCAGATTTCTTTTATCCGATCAGTATTGTGGAACGCGAGAGAATTTTTGAAGAATGTAAGAAGATCAAGCCGGATGCAGTAGCGTCGATTGGTTCGGATCTTGCGATGCTGACCGTGAATTATGTGGCGGGAAAACTCGGTCTGCCCTGTAATTCCATGGAATGTACAAGGGTGTCCACGAACAAATATGAGATGAGAAAGGCTTTTTTAAAGGCAGGCGTTCCGGTTCCGCGTTTTGTGAAAGCTGACGGAATGACAGACCGGAGGGAATTTGCGGAGTTTCATCTGCCTGTTATTGTAAAGCCGACAGACCGCTCCGGGAGCAGAGGGATCACAAAGCTGGAGAGCTGGGATGGATTAGAGAAAGCTGTGCAGGCTGCGGCAGAGTGCTCGTTTGAGAAAAAGGCGATTGTAGAGGAATATCTGACTGGGGAAGAGTTCAGCTGCGAATGTATCTCATTTAAGGGGACGCACCATTTTCTTGCCGTTACAAAGAAATATACGACAGGAAGTCCTCATTTTATTGAAACAGGGCATATGGAGCCTTCCGGTTTGTCAGAGGAGCAGACAGGCTGCGTAAAAAAGGCTGTATTTCAGGCGCTGGACGCCCTTGGCGTGGAGAATGGAGCTTCTCATACAGAATTTATGATGGATGAAGAAGGCTGTGTAAAGATTATAGAAACAGGAGCGAGGATGGGGGGAGACTGTATTGGTTCTGACTTAGTTTTTCTCTCTACAGGACTGGATTTTGTCCGGATGGTTATTGATACAGCCTGCGGAAGAGAGCCGGATTTGCAGCCGGTTTCAGAGAAAAGGACGGCCTGCATACGTTTTATCTTTTCCGGAAAAGACCTGGAGCTTTTGGAAAAACTAAAAAAAGAATCGCCTGAAAAAATTACTTTTATCAGCGAGATAGAGAAAATAGAGGAGGGCTGCGTGACAGACAGCTCTTCGAGATTCGGATATTTTATTATGGCCTTGGACAGTAGGGAAGAGGCAGAGGAGTATATGAAGCTATGAAAAAAATTTCAGTAAAAATGATTTTGGCGCTGCAGCTTGTCGTAATGATTTACACGCTGTCGAGCGTCGCCGCAAAGTTTGCTTCGGGCTATGAGCCGCTGAGCCTTCCGTTTCTTTTATTTTACGGTACGGAGATTTTGATTCTTGGAATTTATGCGATTGCATGGCAGCAGATTATAAAAAGATGCGACTTATCTGTCGCATATGCCAACCGATCGATGGCGATACTGTGGTCGCTGATTTGGACAGTCCTGTTTTTTCATGAAACGCTGACTGTAAAAAATATAATAGGAGTGCTCATCGTTTTTGCAGGAACGATGATAGTGAACAGTGATGGTGAATAAATATATGATTTTGCTGGTGCTCTCTGTTGTTGTGGCGTCTCTTTCTCAGATTCTGCTGAAGAAAAGTGCGTCGAAGACGTATTCGTCTGTGCTTCGGGAGTATCTGAATCCTTATGTGATAATCGGATACGGAATGATGGTCGTTTCTACTCTTCTTACAGTAGGAGGCTACGCAGGTCTGGAATATAAGAACGGGGCGGTTGTAGAGTCGCTGGGCTTCGTTCTGGTAATGCTCCTGAGCCGGTTCTTTTTCGGCGAGAAGATCACCAGAAAGAAGCTGCTTGGAAACGCCCTGATTCTTCTGGGAATTTTTGTGTTTTACTCCTGATCCTGATGGATCACTTCACGGATGGTATACTGTGGAGCGTTGTTCAGGCTGATGTAGATGCGTCCGATATACTCTCCGATAAGACCGAGCATTACGAGAATCAGACCTCCGATAAAAAAGATGGAGGCGATAATAGAGCTCCAGCCCATTTCGATGGCAGGATCTACAAGCTTACGGATCACGACATAGATTCCGTAGCAGAAGCCAAGGAAGGCGGAGACTGTTCCGCATACAGTTGCGATGCGGAGGGGCTTTACAGAAAATGCGGTAAAACCGTTGAACCACAGTGCGAGAAGCTTGCCGAAGGTATAGCCGGATTCGCCGACCATGCGGCTGTGATGCGTGACAGGTACATTGGCAATATGCTTTGTGGCGCGGAAGATAAGACCTTCAATATAGGGATAGGCATTCTGATACCGGAGAATTTCGTCTGCAATAAAACGGCGCATGATGAAATAGCTGGTGACCTTCAGTCCCTTGGGCTTTCCGATAAGGCTTTCGGTCATTTTCTCGTTCATCCAGGTTCCGAAATTGCGGAAGCCGCTGTGCATTTTGTGTTCATAGGAGGCATAGACGACGTCCCATCCTTCCTCCATTTTATCGACAAGAGTAAAAAGCTCGGCGGCAGGCGTCTGACCGTCGTCGTCCAGAGAGATAATCAGATCTCCGGTACATGCACGGTATCCTGCCATAAGAGCGGAATGCTGTCCGAAATTTTTAGCCAGATTGATTCCTGTAATATGCGGATCAGAAAGTGCCAGAGTACGGATGCTTTCCCAGACATTGTCGGGAGAGCAGTCGTTGACGAGTATGATTTCATATTCGTACTGCGGCCGTTGCCGCAGAGTAGTGATGATTTCATTTACTACGATCCCGACGGTGGTTTCCGAGCCGTAGCATGGGATGACAAAGGATAACTTGCTCATACCGGTTTCCTCACTTTTTCGGAAAATTTTATCTGGAATACAGTATACAGTTTTTCCTGTAATTAATCAATCCGGCAGTGAAAAGTTTTACAACCACAGGGAAAACGTGTATAATGAGAAAATGCATGGCAGAAATTTCTCTGCGTGTATGGGATGCGAAAAGGAGTTTTTAGATGAAACGCTTGAAATTTACTATTCCTCATGGATGGATACTGGGCTGTCTGACGCCGGCGGCAGGCTATGTGATATTTGAGCTTACGACAGGCAATCTGTTCCACATTCATTTTAGCAGAGCGATGGTAAATCTTATGTTTTATTATCTGCTGTACGGACTGGTCTATCTGATTCTGAACAGATTCCGAGCGGCGATGATAGGAACATCAGTTGTACTTTATCTGATTGCGGCGGTAGATTATTATGTTCTTCAGTTTAAGGGAAGTCCGCTGCTTCTCCCGCAGGATCTGTCTGCATGGAAGACGGCTGCCGCGGTTCTGCCGAATTATGAGATCCGGCTGTCGCGTTCTGTGGCTGCGGGCGGCGTTCTGCTGTTTCTTCTGATTTTTCTTCTGTGTCATGTGAAAGTGGAGAAGATGAAGCTGAAGAGGCGCGGAATCTTTGCAGGAGCTTATCTGATGGTCTGTGTCGGATGGCTGACTGCTTTTTATAAATATGACGTGAAGCTTCCTCTTGCAGATATCGACGACGATGTTTTCTGGTGGAGCCTTCCCGGGAGCTATCAGGATTTCGGCTACGCGGTTTCCACAGCAATTCTGCTCAAGTCGACGGTGTTTGAAAAGCCGGACGGCTATTCAGTCCGCGCGGTGCAGGAGCTGGCGGAGGAAATGGAATATGAGAGACAGCCGGTGTCAGAGACGGTTCCTGAAAATATTATTATGATTATGAACGAGAGTCTCAGCGACATGCGGGTGATTCAGGACTTTGATACAAACGAGGAGTTTTTCCCGTTTCTGTACAGTCTGGAAGAGAATGCGATGCATGGGGATTTGTATGTGCAGGTATTCGGCGGAGGAACAAGCAACACGGAGTATGAAGCTCTGACAGGGAACAGCATGTGCTTCCTTCCTTATGTTATCAGCGCATTTCAGGCATACTGTCAGGAAAATGAATATGGCCTTGCCAGTACGCTTAAGGCGCAGGGGTATACGACGGTGGCGATGCATCCGAATCTTTCGGGAAACTGGAACAGAAAAGAAGTATATGGTTATATGGGATTTGACGAATTCATTTCCAGCTCCGGGTATCAGGATTCTGAAAGACTGCGTAATTATGTAAGCGACAGGGCAAATTATCAGAGGCTGATAGAAAGGTATGAGGAAAAGGAAGAAGGAGAAAAGTTCTTTGTATTTAATGTGACGATGCAGAATCACGGTGGATATGAGGAAGCCTTCGATGATTTTCAGGAAAGAATTCATGTGACGGGGGAATATGCAGGATATCCGCAGACAGACCGTTTTCTGTCGCTGATGCGGGAATCGGACGACGCCTTTTCCTATCTTCTGGACTATTTTTCCGAGGTGGAAGAGCCGACGATGATTGTGATGTTTGGAGATCACGAGGCGGCGGTAGAGACAGAGTTTTTTGAAAAGCTGTACGGAAAGCCCCTGAAGGAGCTGACGGCTCAGGAGGCGGATAAACAGTATGTTACGCCGCTTGTTATCTGGACAAACTATGAAATAGAAGAAAAGGAGATAGACAGGATAAGCGCCAACTATCTTGGCAGTATGGTTCTTGAACTGGCAAACCTGGAGCTTACTGAGTACAATGAAGCGCAGCTTCGTATGCGGGAGGAGATTCCGGCGCTCGGAAAGAATGGCTATTATCTGGCGAACGGGACTTATGTGCCGTGGCAGAGCGGTCAGGAATATCCGCAGGTCATGGAGGACTACCGGATGCTGGAATACAATTATGTAGCGGACAGGAAGAACAGACAGGATGATATTTTTGAGCCGGATTCTCTGGGAAGTGCTCTCAGAGAAGACGGAAATGAACGGGGAGAAAGATAAATCATGAAAAAATTATTTGCACAGATTATTAAATTCGGAGCGGTAGGCTTCCTCTGTTTCTTTATTGATTATATTATTATGGTAGGTCTGAAGGAGTGGGCAGGCTTCAGCACTCTGATAGCGAGCGGCTGCTCCTATACGATATCGACGGTAGTCAATTACATTCTGAGTATTACCGTAGTATTTGACGCGGACAAAGAAGCGAACAAGGCGGCGCAGTTTACAGTCTTTGTAGTCTTGAGTCTTATCGGTCTTGGAATCAATCAGCTTGTCATGTGGGGAGGAACCTCCTGGCTGGAGGCTCTGATGCAGGGAAGCGAGAGCCTGGCAGGTCTGTCGCGCTACGCTTATATGCTTGTGAAGATTTTTGCGACGGCAGTTGTGATGGTTTATAATTTTATTACGAGAAAGATTTTTATTGAGAAGCACTGACGCAGAAGCAAAAGCCGCATTATGCGGCTGACGAAAGGAGCGGAAATGCGAAAAAGAAGGACGGCACTTGGAATCGGAGTGCTTCTGCTTATCTGCGCAGGCGTCCGCTTTCTGATTTTTCCGCCGGAAAAGGCGGGCATGGAAGAACAGTTTCTGACAGAGCAGGAGGCGCAGGCGCTTACAGCGGACCGGGAGGAGACGCAGGAAGAGCTTCTCACGGATCTGATCTTTGCCGGGGAAGCGCTTCCCTGCGACAGAGAAGCCGGGACTTTTTATCTCCCTGTGGATATGGACAGGGAGGAATGGGAAGCCGGAAGCTTCAGCGCCCCGGAGAGCAGTGTGAAAGTTTATTTTCTTGACAATCCTTTTGCGGATGCAAAGCAGGAGGCTGTAAGAGAAGGAAAAAGCTACCGTCTTCTGGCAGTGAAGGGAGAGCGGTTCCGGCAGTATGCGGTCGTATTTTCGGGGCTTCCCATTCTGTGTATCGATACAGATTCGGGAACGGAGATACGTTATGAAGAGGCATACGGAACCATGCGGCTGTACCATGCGGATACAAAGGAAAATTGGGTGACAGAAAGTCTGATGAGCGCGCATATCCGGGGAGGAAGCAGCAGGCTGAATCCGAAAAAATCCTATAAAATGACGCTGTATAAGAAAAATCAGACGGGAAGCGGTTCGCTCAGGAAAAACAACAGGTCACTTCTTGGAATGAGGGAGGACAACGAGTGGCTTATATACGCCATGTACAGCGAGGACTCAAAGGTAAGGGATAAGCTCTCTCTTGAAATTTGGAACAATTCAGGCGCATTGTCTATTGAATCCAACGGATTTTATGGTTATCATATGGAATATATGGAAGTAATCCAGAATGGGGAACACTGGGGGATTTATGGTCTGATGGAGCCTGTGGACTATAAGCAGCTCGATTTGACGAAGGAAAACGAGGCGCAGCCGGAAGAATACCTGTATAAACAGAAGGATGCGGGAGTTTTTGAGCTGAAAGGAAGACATACGGCGCAGGATGAAAGCCAGATGGAGGTTCTGAACACTTATCTTGCTTATCTGGAGGCGGACGACAGCGTGTTTGCCGAGGAGATGCCGAAGCTTATTGACGTGGACAACGCGCTGGAGGTATGGCTTTATCTTCAGGCAGTTATGGGCATGGACAATATCGAGAGAAATATTTTTTATCCGGCAGTATGGGAGGACGGTCAGTACAGGCTGCGTTTTCTTCCCTGGGATATGGATTACAGCTGGGGAAATGTTCATGATTTCGACGCGGGAAACAGAACCCGTTTTTCAGAGGAAATTTTAACGATGCGCATAGCGTGGAAGCTGGGAGACCGCCTGATCTGTCTGGACGTTGACCATGCGCAGGATAAAGTGAGAGAGCGGTGGAAGGAGCTTCGGGCGACAGTCTATGCGGATGAAGAGCTGGAAAAGCAGATAGACGCGTACGCCCATCAGGTGATAGATTCCGGAGCATTTGGAAGGGATGAAGCGATCTGGTTGACAGGAGGCCATCTGGCAGATTATGATAAGCTGAAGAAGCTGGCATGTGACCGTATGGCGTTTCTGGATGAATGGATGGAGGAACCGCTGGCTTATCTCGATCTGGAGGAATATGTAGAGTGAGAAAGCAGATCGCACTTGCATTGAATTTTATATTGCTGATTCTGACGGTGTCTTTCGTGCTTCTGCTGCCGCGTTTTACGAATCCGATTTCCTGCCAGGTGGCAGGAGAGAAGGAGATAGAGAAGATAAAGAAGACGTGCATCGAGGCAGAGACGCCGTTTTTTACAGAGCTTGCCTTTTCAGGAGAGACTCTTCCATATGATAAAACGAATTCCACTTTTTATCTTCCCTTAAATATGGACAGAGAAGAATGGGAAAGGGGAGAGCTGCGGAGCGCTGCCGAGGGCGTATTTGTTCTTTTTGCAGAAAGGCTTACGGATACGGATAAACAGGAAGCGATACGCAGCGGAAGAGAATTTGCTTTTTATGCAGTCCGCGGAAGCGAATATCAGGAATGCCGCCTTGTTGTGACGGGGCTTTCTGTTCTTGCGATTGACACGCAGGAAGAGGCGGACACAGAAGTATTCGGCGGAAGTATTCGGATCTGGGACAGCTCCCGGAAGACAGACTGGACTTCTTCGCATATTCTGGAGGCTCATATCCGCGGCAATACAAGCCGTACTTATCCGAAAAAGGGATACAAGCTGATGCTGAAAAAGCAGGACAGAGACGGAAATGTTGTTTCGGACAAGACCTCTCTTTTAGGACTCAGAAATGACGATGAGTGGCTTTTGAATGCCATGTACTCAGACTCTTCCAAGATACGGGATAAGCTGTGTGCGGAACTGTGGCAGAGCTTCGGAGCGTCAAAGACAGAATTTCCGGATGCGTATTTCGGCACAAGAATGACCTATGTGGAAGTCTTTTTTAATCAGGAATACTGGGGGCTGTACGCTTTGATGGAGCCTGTGGATTCGAGACAGCTTGATCTTGTGAAGGAAGGTCAGGGTGCGCAGCAGGAATATTCCTATAAATCGGTGACGCCCCAGGATGTGCCGACAGAGACGCTTCTTGATCAGGAGGCGTACGGGCAGAGTCTGGCAGGCTTTGAGCTGAAGGGAACGCATACCGCGATTGGAAGAGAGGACTGGGAGCCTCTTCTTTCCTATCTGTCGCTCAGAGATCTTGCAGATGAGGAAGAATTTTGCGGGAAGGCGTCCCTTTTGACAGACAGAGAAGGAGCGCTGGACGTCTGGATTTATCTTCAGGCTGTTCTGGGAATCGATAACCGGGGCAAAAACATGTATTATGTGGCAAAGAACCGGGGAAATGAAAGGAAGATATACTTCGCTCCATGGGATATGGATCTGACATGGGGAGACGCGCTGAGCGAGGGAACCGACGGAAATATCTGGACCGTCGGAATGAATACGGCGCTTTATTCAGAAAGAATCAACTGGTCCTTCGGCGACCGCCTCGTAGAGCTGGATGTGGACGGCTCCCGGTCTTATGTGAGCGGAAGGTGGAAGGCGCTCAGGAAAGGAGCGTTTTCAGACGAGGCGCTTCTGGAACGGATAGATGCGCTTCAGAGGGAGGTTCAGGATTCCGGCGCGCTTGAGCGTGATGCAGAGCGCTGGCAGGAAAGCAATACGGGACAGGACTATGAGCTGCTTGGGCGCATGGCTGTATACAGGATGCAGATTCTGGATTATTATTTCCAGGATCACCTGAGCGAGTATATGGGACTGGGGTATGAGTAAACGGCAGGAAAAGAGAACACAGGAGGAGCCATGGATTATCGGAACGAATTGAAATATGTGGTGACGGAGACGCAGCTCGTCCTTCTGGAAAGCAGAATCCGCAATCTGATTTCCCTGGACAGCCACGCGGGAGCGGACGGGATGTATCATATCCGCAGCCTGTATTTTGACGATTATTATAACAGCTGTTACATGGAAAATGAGATAGGAACCGATCCGAGAGAAAAATTCAGGATTCGTATTTACAATGCGGATGCAGGACGCATCAGTCTGGAGCTGAAGAAAAAAGAGCACTCTATGACGCAGAAGATTTCCTGCAGACTGACGAAGGAGCAGTGCCTTCAGCTGATGGAGGGGAAGCCTCTTCCGCCGGACCCGTCCTATCCGCCGGTGCTTCAGAAGCTGAATCTTATGATGAGGACGCGCCTGATGCGCCCCAGAGTGATTGTCGAGTATGACAGAGTCCCCTATGTGGACAGGCTGGGAAATACAAGAATTACGATAGACAGAAATATCAGGTCTTCGGACGCCTGCGATCTGTTTCTGGAAAAGGAGATTCCGGTAAGACCGGTAATGCCTGCGGGAAAGCATATTCTGGAAGTGAAGTATGATGAATTTCTGCCGGATTATCTTTACCGTAATCTGCAGCTGTATCACCTGCGGCAGACGGCGTTTTCAAAATACTATCTCTGCAGAAGGTATTCCCTTAGAGGGATATAGGGTGAAACGGGATAACGGCTGCGCCTGAGCGCAGCAGATATTCATATAGAAAAATGGAGGAACAAGAAATGGGATTTCAAGACGTATTTAAAAAATCTTTTCTGGAGGGATTTACAAGCATGGATATCTCTGCAGGAAGAATCATGGCTACTTTCACAGTAACCTGCCTTCTGGCATGTTATATTTTCCTGATTTACAGACTGATGACCCGGAAATCATTTTATTCCAAGGCATTTAACGTATCGCTGGCAGCTCTTTCTGTGATTACGGCGGCGATTATTCTGGCGATGCAGTCCAACCTGGTGATTTCTCTTGGTATGGTCGGTGCGCTGTCTATCGTTCGTTTCAGAACGGCAATCAAGGACCCGCTCGATCTGGTCTTTCTGTTCTGGTCCATCAGCGTGGGTATTATCTGCGGAGCGGGGCTTTACGAGGTGGCGCTTCTTACCTGCCTTGTTGTGACAGTTCTGATTCTTGTTCTGGAGAACATTCCGGCTTCCAGAGCGCCGATGATGCTGGTGGTGAATCTGTCCGACGCGGAGAAAGAGAAGCAGGTGCTGGAGCTTGCAGGGAAATACAGCCGTTTTTATAAGGTAAAGTCAAGAAATATCACAGCGCGCGGCATGGATATGATTGTAGAAGTACGCGTGAAGGAAGAGGCTGCTTTTGTAAAAGAAGTTTCTGCTCTGGAATCAGTGGAGACAGCGTCGCTTATCGCCCATGACGGCGAAGTGACCTTTTAAGAGCGGCTGCTTATGGGCGGGCTGATACAGACAGGCGGGCGTGCGTTCCGGTATCTGAGAACGTACGGTCCCGTCCGTCTTTACCGGAAAGTAAAAGAAAGACAGATGAGAAACAGGGCGGAACGGGGCTATGAAGAATGGCTGAAAGCAGAGCTTCTGGACGAACAGCAGGACAGGCGTCAGAGAGAGACGCAGTTTGCGTTCCAGCCTCTTATCAGCATCCTTGTCCCGACATACGAGACTCCGGAGCCGTATCTGCGGCAGATGACGGAGTCTGTTCTTGATCAGAGTTATACGGAGCTTGAGCTGTGTATCGCTGATGGAAGCGCCTCCGATCAGGTGGAGCGCGTGATCAGAGAATATGCGGTAAAGGATGATCGCGTACGATATCAAAGGCTGGAAAAAAATCTCGGGATTTCAGAAAATACAAACGCGGCCCTTGAAATGGCGCGAGGAGCTTATGTGGGACTTCTCGATCACGATGATCTCCTTCTTCCGGGGGCGCTGTTTGAAGTGGTCTGCGCTCTGAATGAGGATGCGGAGACGGATGCGGTCTATACGGACGAGGATAAGCTTGATCCGGACAGAAACATTCATTTTCAGCCGCATTTCAAACCGGATTACAACAGAGAATATTTGCGGAGCAACAATTATATCTGCCATTTTTTTGTTGTAAAACGCGAAATAGCTTTGGAGGCAGGCGGCTTTCACAGCGAATTTGACGGAGCGCAGGATCACGACTTTATTTTCCGGTGTACGGAGAGAGCGAAGAGCGTCCGACATATTCCGAAGGTGCTGTATTCCTGGCGCTGCCACGCCTCGTCTACTGCGTCCAATCCGGAGAGCAAGCTCTATGCTTACGAATCCGGAAAGCGTGCCGTCGCCGCTCATCTTGAGCGTATGGGAGAGACGGCAGAGGTTCTCAGTACAGAGAATTACGGATTTTACAGGTTATGTTATCCGGGCACGCCGAAAATCTTAATAAAATCTTTTGAAAAATTCAATGGACAAACAGGCGTAAACGTTGTATATTATGATAAGGCATGTAATAATTCTGTAACATTTTTCGGAAAAGAAGATTATGTGCTTTTTACTTGTGTCCAAAATGCGAAAGTAAACAAGAGTTTCTGGGAAGAGCTGTTTGCATGCTGTGCAAGGCAGGATGCAGGCATGGCGTGCGCAAGAGTCTACACGACGGCAGGGAGACTTCGCGAAGCGCCGGTGATGGAAGGAGTCCGGGATCCGTTTTCAGCGGGAATAAAGGGGCTGAAGGATGGATATTCCGGATATTTTCACAGGGTGCTTCTGCAGCAGGAGCTTAAGAACCCTACAGACTGCTTTCTGATTCGCAGAGAGCTGCTGGGAGAGAGAACGGTTGTTTCGATTCCGGAACTTTGCCGGGAGCTGAAAGAAAAGGGGTATCGTATCTATTATGAACCCTGGGCGGTGATGTATGAGAGCAGGCAGTGACGTAACGGTTGTGATACCGAATTACAATGGAATGGCATATATAGAGGCATGTCTGAAGGCGCTTCTTAAGGATGCGCCGGAGGCAGAGATCCTCGTGGTGGACAATGCGTCCTCAGACGGAAGCCGGGAGCTTGTCGAAGAAAAATTTCCGGTTGTGCGTGTTCTAGCCCTTGATAAGAATTACGGCTTTTCGAGAGCGGTAAACGAAGGAATCAGAGCGTCTTCCCGGCCCTATGTGATTCTTCTGAACAACGACACGGAGGTTCTTCCCGGCTTTACGGAGAATCTTGCAGAGGTTCTGAGAGAAGACGAAAGCGTGTTTTCTGCATCAGCAAAGCTGATCTCGCTTTCTGATCCGGAAAAAATAGACGATGCAGGAAATTTTTACTGCGCGCTTGGCTGGGCGTTTGCGAGAGGAAAGGATAAATCTGTGGCATACTATGAGGAACAGGACGAAATCTTTTCCGCCTGTGCGGGCGCGGCTGTCTACAGGAAAAGGCTGTTTGATGAGATTGGGCTGTTTGACGAGGCGCATTTTGCCTATCTGGAAGACGTGGACGTCGGATGGAGAGCAAGGATAGCGGGGTACCGCAACGTCTATGCTCCGAAGGCAAAGGTGCTTCACGCAGGAAGCGGTTCCAGCGGTTCCAGATACAATGAATTCAAGATCCGCTTAAGCTCCCGCAATAATATCTATCTTTTATGGAAGAATATGCCCTTCCTTCAGATTGTTTTAAATCTGCCTTTTCTTTTGCCGGGCTTTCTTCTGAAGCAGCTCTTTTTTATAAAAAAAGGTTATGGAAAGCTTTATGCGAAGGGGCTTCTGGAAGGGCTTCGGATGTGCAGAGAAGGCAGAAAGGTAAAGTTTTCTTGTAAAAACCTGTCCTCATATGTTAAAATCCAGATAGAACTCTGGGTAAATATAGTAAAAAGATTTGGGTGAGAGAGATTGATTAAGGACAATCAGCGGCATTTTAACAGGCTGCATGTTCTGATAGATGCTTTGGTAGTTGTGATTGCCTATATTCTGGCATGGGCGATACAGTTTGTACTGCTTGACAGGGAGTCGGGACTTGTGTTCCGGCATTATATGAGTGTGCTTCCGCTTCTGGTGCCGATGTATCTTATTTTGTACGCGGCATTTGGTCTCTATACGACAAAAAGCGTGAGACGTAAGAGAGTGGAATTTGGGAAGATTGTTCAGGCGAACACCATCGGTCTTGTGCTGTTCATGGCGGCTCTTTTCTTTTCCAGATCGAATATAGAATTTACTACGAACTATTCCCGTAACATGCAGATGCTCTTTTATGTGCTGAATATTGCTCTGGAGTGTCTGGTACGCAACATGATCCGGGTTTTTCTTCAGCATCTGCGGAAAAAGGGCTTCAACCAGAAGCACATGATTCTTGTGGGCTACAGCCGTGCGGCGGAGGAGTATATTGACCGGATTAAGGCAAATCCTGAGTGGGGATATGAGATTATGGGTATCCTCGACGACAATGTAGAGCAGGGAATGAAGTACCGGGGCGTGCAGGTGTTCGGACGTACGGAAGAGATTGAGGAACAGCTCGGCAGAATGAAGCCGGACGAGATAGCGATTACGCTGGGACTGAACGAATACTCCAAGCTGGAACACATCGTGGCCGTCTGTGAAAAATCAGGCGTGCATACAAAGTTTATTCCGGATTACAATAATATTATTCCCACGAGACCGTATACAGAAGATTTGATGGGGCTTCCCGTGATTAATATTCGTCATGTTCCGCTGACAAATACCTTTAATGCGTTTGTCAAGCGCGCTATGGATCTTGTGGGAGCCGTAGCGGCGATTATTCTTTTTTCTCCTGTGATGTTAATAACGGCGATAGCGATTAAGCTTACGTCTCCCGGTCCTCTTATTTATACGCAGGAAAGAGTGGGGCTTCACAACAGACCGTTTAAAATGTATAAGTTCCGTTCCATGGACGTGCAGTCGCCAAAGAAGGAACGGGGCGCATGGACGGTTCCGGACGATCCGCGCGTGACAAAGGTGGGGCGTATTATACGAAAGACAAGCATCGATGAGATGCCTCAGCTCTTCAATATTTTGAAAGGCGATATGAGTCTGGTAGGACCCCGCCCGGAGAGACCGTTTTTTGTGGAGAAGTTCCGGGAAGAGATTCCGCGTTATATGATTAAACACCAGGTGCGTCCGGGCATGACCGGCTGGGCGCAGATCAACGGTTACAGAGGAAATACCTCTATCAGAAAAAGAATCGAGTATGATCTGTATTACATTGAAAACTGGACGCTGGGGTTTGATATAAAAATCTTATTTCTGACAATTTTCAAAGGCTTTATCAATAAAAATGCCTATTAAACGTTGGAAAACAGAAAGGGTTATATTATGGCAACCAATACGAAAGGCAGAAATTCAAGAGGAAAGAGCGCAGACCACAGAGATACAAGAGCGCGCAGAGATTCCGGTAAGACACGGGAGTCCAGAGAGGCGAGAGATTCCAGGGAGAGAAGAGCCTCCAGGGACACGAGAGAATCCAGAGAATCACACGCACGCCGCGAACGCAGAGAGAGAGAAGCGGTTTATGAAGAGCCCAGAATGAGCCGCCGTGAAATGAAGAGGAAAAAACAGGCGAAGCGCAAGAAAAAAATGATAGCGATTCTTGCGGCGGAGGCTGTGCTGATTGTTGTGCTTGGAGTTTTTGTATGGGGACTTGGAAAGCTGGATAAATTTCAGAATCTGGGAGTCGATGCGGACGATATCAATATGAATGAGGATATTGATGCTGCGACGGCGGAGCTTCTGAAGGGTTATACCAATGTGGCTCTTTTCGGTATTGATACGAGAAAGATAGGCGATCTCGGAGCAGGAAACAGAAGCGACACGATGATTATTGCAAGTATCAACAATGAGACGAAGGAAGTGCGCCTGATGTCCGTTTACCGCGATACTTATATGAACAGAGCCGACGATACTTATGGAAAATGCAACGCGGCATATAAAAGCGGCGGACCGAAACAGGCGATGGAAATGCTCAATACCTGTCTCGATTTGAATATTCAGTATTATGTAAGTATTGACTTTGTAGCCCTTATTAAGACGATAGATCTGCTGGGCGGTCTTGAGATCGACGTGCAGGAGAGCGAATGGCAGTATGTCAACAGCTATATGTATGAGACGACAGAGATTTCAGAGGATTATCTCGATCATTACAGCCCGTTCCTGGAAGGTCCGGGACTGCAGACGCTGGACGGACTGCAGGCGACCTCTTACTGCCGTATCCGTGCCACTGCAGGCGACGACTTCCGGCGTACAGAGCGCCAGAGAGAAGTAATTGGCAAGATTGTGGACAAGGCGAAGACAGCCGGAATCGGAACAATCAACGATATTATCGATGAAGTATTCCCCCTTGTGGCGACGAATATTCCGAAAACCACGATGATCGGAATGGCTGCAAGCATGATGAATTATGAGCTGGGAGAGAGCAGCGGTTTCCCGAGCATACGGGAGACAGGAAAGGTGAACAAGCAGTCCGTCGTAATTCCGGCGGATCTGGAAGCGAACGTAAAAGAGCTTCACAGATTCCTGTTTGATGAGGAAGATTATTTTCCGTCTCCGACCGTTATCAAGATCAGCGATAAGATTACGGCAGATACGGGAGTGACAGCCAAAGCGGCAGACGGGCAGTAAGGTCTGTCAACAGAAGATACCAACGCTAAGCGGATGGACGGGGAAGTCAAACGCCTCGTCCATTTTTGCAGATTCAGGCAGGAGAAAAGGAAAATGAAGATAGACGCGATAATTCCCGTCCACAGACCCGGAGCGGAGTTTATGAAACTTCTGGAGAAGCTGAAGGAGCAGAACCTTCCCCTTCAGAAAATTTTGATTATGCATACGCAGGCAGAGAACGAAGAAGAACTTAAGCTTCCGGACTGGCAGGAGCTTGAGGTAATACGGCTGAAGCCGGAGGAATTTGATCACGGCGGCACGCGGGATCGGGCTGCACGCCTGTCCGACGCAGATTATCTGCTTTTTATGACGCAGGATGCTCTTCCTGCCGACTCGCAGCTTACAGAAAAGCTGTATGCGCCGTTTGCGGACAAACGTGTGAAGGCAGCCTACGCAAGACAGCTGCCCAGAGAAGACTGCAGAGAACTTGAGAGATACACAAGGGCGTTTAATTATCCGGATGAGAGCCGGATCAAGACGGCGGAGGATCTTGAGAAGCTTGGGGTCAAGACATTTTTCTGTTCTAACGTGTGTGCGATGTATGAGCGCAGAACGTATCTGGAACAGGGTGGTTTTCCCAAAAGAACGATTTTTAACGAAGATATGATATTTGCAGGCGGTCTGATACAGAAAGGGTATGCGGTAGCTTATGCGGCGGACGCAAGAGTGATTCATTCACATAATTACAGCGGAGTGCAGCAGTTTCACAGAAATTTTGACCTCGCCGTATCGCAGGCAGAACATCCCGAGATATTTCAGGCGGCGGCTTCGGAGGGAGAGGGAATCCGTCTTGTGA
The DNA here is from genome assembly GCA_963559965.1 of uncultured Lachnospiraceae bacterium. Lineage (GTDB taxonomy): Bacteria > Bacillota > Clostridia > Lachnospirales > Lachnospiraceae > Laedolimicola. Next base: position 21,161 of record CAUWNO010000012.1, read on the forward strand.
AAAATACGGCGGCGCACTGTGTCCGCACAGGGAAGCCCTGGCTTGTTTTCAGCCTCGTCTATTACAGCGCGTGCAAGTATCTCGGCTACCGGCTCGGTAAAAGCTGGCGCAGGCTTCCAGAAAAATGGGTGATGCGTTTCACGATGAATAAGGCTTACTGGAAGCAAAGAGGTGAGAAAAACTGATGGCAGAAAACTATGAAAATCAGGAAATACAGGAAAAGGTGATTCTTCTCGGAGTCAGCACGCGGGATGACGACGGGACAGAGGAATCTCTCGACGAGCTCGGAGAACTGGCCTCCACGGCAGGAGCCACAGTCCTGGGCAGGGTGATACAGAACAGGGAAGCAGTTCATCCGGGCACTTATATCGGAAAGGGCAAGATAGAAGAGGTTCGTCTTCTGGCGGAGAAGCTGGGAGCAGACGGCATTCTCTGCGACGACGAGCTTACCCCGGCTCAGCTTCGCGGACTGGAAAGAGAGCTGGACTGTAAGGTGATGGACAGGACTCTTGTGATTCTCGACATTTTCGCAAAGCATGCGACGACGAGCGAGGGAAAGCTTCAGGTAGAGCTTGCCCAGCTCCGCTACCGTCTGGCGCGGCTGACAGGTCTGGGAACGTCTCTTTCGAGGCTCGGAGGAGGAATCGGAACGAGGGGCCCCGGAGAGAAAAAGCTGGAGACGGACAGAAGACTGATTAAGAGCCGGATAGCAAGGCTGAACCGGGAACTGAAAGAAATGCAGACCCACCGTGATACGGCGAGAAAACGCCGGAAGAAGGAGGCTGTTCCTGTGGCGGCTATCGTAGGGTACACGAACGCCGGAAAATCCACGCTGCTGAACGCATTGACAGGAGCCGGGATTCTGGCGGAGGATAAGCTGTTTGCGACGCTCGATCCTACGACGAGACGGCTGACGCTTCCGGGAGGACAGGAGATTCTTCTGACAGATACGGTCGGCTTTATACGGAAGCTTCCGCACCATCTTGTAGAAGCGTTCCGGAGCACACTGGAGGAGGCGCGTTATGCAGACTTTATCCTTCATGTGGCGGACAGCTCCAATCCCCAGCTGGAGGAGCAGATGGATACGGTTTATGAGACGCTGGAGAGACTTGACATAGCCGGAAAACCTGTCATTACCCTGTTTAACAAGCGCGACCTGACAGGAGATCTTCCGCTTCCGAAAGACGCGCGGGCAAAGAAGACTCTCGGCATTTCGGCGGCGGGTGGTGAAGGCCTGGATCAGCTGAAGGATCTGCTGGAAGAGCAGCTCCGGGAAAGCCGGATCCTGATAGAGAGGACGTACCCGTACGCCCAGGCCGGAGATATCCAGCGCGTGCGGAAATACGGTCAGATTCTGGAGGAGGAATACAGGGAAGACGGTATTTTCATAAGAGCCCTTCTTCCGGCGGGAAGTCCTGCAGAGTAGAGAAGAAAACCTGTCCGGCAGTTGCATTTCGCGGGAAAGTATTATATAATTTTTCCAGCAGCCGGAAGACCTGCGGCGCAGAACATGCAGTACAGAACATACAGAGAAAAGGAGTAAAAACCATGATCAATAAATTGATTGCTAAGATTCAGAAGACACAGGCTCCCATTGTAGTAGGACTTGATCCGATGCTTTCCTATATTCCGGAGCATATTCAGAAAAAGGCGTTTGACGAGTTCGGCGAGACGCTGGAAGGAGCGGCGGAGGCAATCTGGCAGTTCAACAAGGAGATCGTAGACAAGACGTATGATCTGATTCCGGCCGTAAAGCCGCAGATTGCGATGTATGAGCAGTTTGGCATCGAGGGACTCAAGGCATATAAGAAGACGGTGGACTACTGCAAATCAAAAGATCTTGTGGTAATCGGAGACATCAAGAGAGGCGATATCGGTTCAACGTCGGCGGCTTATGCGGCAGGCCATCTGGGAAAGGTGCAGGTAGGAAGCAAGTGCTATGTGCCCTTCGACGAGGATTTTGCGACTGTGAATCCCTATCTGGGAAGCGACGGCGTCAAGCCCTTTATCGAGGTATGTCAGGAGGAAAATAAGGGACTCTTTATTCTTGTAAAGACGTCGAATCCGTCCAGCGGAGAATTCCAGGATCAGCTGGTAAACGGCCGTCCACTTTACGAACTGGTAGGAGAAAAGGTAGCCGAGTGGGGAGAGGAACATATGGGAGATTCCTACAGCTATATCGGAGCTGTCGTAGGCGCTACCTATCCGGAGATGGGAAAGGTTCTGCGCGAACTGATGCCGAAGACCTTCATTCTTGTTCCGGGTTACGGGGCCCAGGGCGGAAAAGGAAAGGATCTTGTGAACTTCTTCAACAGCGACGGTCTTGGAGCTATCGTAAATTCCTCGAGAGGAATTATTGCGGCATATAAGCAGGAAAAATATGCAGCCTTCGGAGCGGAAAATTTCGGAGACGCATCCAGAGCGGCTGTCGAGGACATGGCGGCCGATATACGCGGAGCGCTTGAGGCACGCTGAGAACGGAGCCTCCGGTTCGGAAAAAAGAATGATATGACAGGGAGAAGCATATGAAATACAGGGAAAAAGCCGTTGTCACAGAGCAGCGGGAGATAGCGCAGGATATTTACAGCCTTTGGCTTCACGCGGAGGAGATCGCGAAGGAAGCGCGCCCCGGTCAGTTTGTATCGGTGTACTGTCAGGATGAGAGCAGGATTCTGCCCCGTCCCATCAGTATTTGTGAGATTGACAAAGAGAGCGGAAGGATTCGCCTTGTGTACCGGGTTGCCGGAGAAGGAACGAAAGAATTTTCCGGATATGACTCGGGAGATACGCTGGAGATCGTCGGTCCGCTGGGAAATGGTTTTCCGCTGGATCGGGGATATGAAAAGGTATTTCTGATCGGAGGAGGAATCGGAGTTCCGCCTATGGTGGAGCTTGCAAAGCAGCTTCCGGGAGAAAAGATCGTCATT
>CAUWNO010000013.1:0-23986 GCA_963559965.1 uncultured Lachnospiraceae bacterium
CGATTCATAAAACAGACGGATCGCTGTTTTCTGAAACTTACAACATGACTCAGACAGAATTTAACAGAAAGAAGAGGGGCGCATGAAAACTTTCTTTCAGAAATATAAGCATTCTCTCGTCCTGCTTTACGGACTGATTTATATGCCCTGGTTTCTGTGGCTTGAAAGCCGCGCAAATCTCCCGTATCACGTAATCCACATCAGTCTGGACGATAAGCTTCCTTTTATCGAATACTTTATCATCCCCTACCTTTTGTGGTTCCTTTATGTGGCGACAGTTTTTATTTATTTATTCTTTCAGAAAAACAAAAAAGAATTTTACCAGTACTGTATCTTCCTTTTTACAGGTATGACCTTATTTTTGATCATATCCACCGTATACCCGAACGGTCACCTGCTGCGCCCCTCCAGTTTTGAACGGCATAATGTCTTTACCTTTGCCGTCCAGATTCTGTATCAGGCGGACACAGCCACGAATATTTTCCCCAGCCTGCACGTATTCAATTCGATTGCAGCCCACCGAGCTGTAGCCAATAACGCAAAGCTCCGGGGAAATCTTCTGATTCGCGGCGGCTCCTTCCTGCTTATGGTATCTATCATTCTGGCGACAATGTTCCTGAAGCAGCATTCCGTTCTCGACGTTATTTCCGGCATTATGCTGGGAATGCTTATGGATCAGCTTGTTTACCGGACAGATTTTTCCTTTGTACGAACCTTTGTTCGCGGTCTGATACAGAAAAAGAGAAAAACAGAAGAGGTTCTCTGATGCAATATCAATCTATCGATCTGCACGTTCACTCCTCCTGCTCAGACGGGACGTATACGCCTTCCCGGCTGGCTGACTATGCCGCCGGGAAAGGTCTTGCAGCCTTCGCTCTGACAGACCACGACACGATTCAGGGGCTTTCGGAGGCTTCCCTTGCAGCCAGCCGTTACGGCATAGAGCTTGTCCCCGGAATTGAATTTTCCACTGCATACAAGGGACGCGACGTCCACATTCTGGGATATGATTTTGATCCGAATCAAGCCGGGTTTTCCTCGGCTCTTTCTTCTTTTCAGAAAAGCCGCGACGCCCGCAACGAAGAGATGGCACATCTTCTCCGGCAGAAGGGCGGCTTCGACGTTACGGTTTCCGCCCTGCATGACGCATACGGAGCCGATACCGTCATTACCCGCGCGCACTTTGGAAGATGGCTTTTTGAAAACGGATACGTCTCTTCCATCAGCGAGGCTTTCGATCGTTATCTCGGTGATCATGCCCCCTGCTTTGTACCCCGGACGCTCTCCTCTCCTGAAGACGCTGTCCGGCTGATCCGTAACGCGGGAGGCATTCCTGTTCTGGCTCACCCCCTTCTTTACCACCTTTCCTCAGACGCTCTGGAAGAGCTTGTCTGCAAACTCATGGAATATGGTCTTCTGGGGATAGAAGCCGTCTATTCTACCTACACGGCAGGCGAGGAAAAGGAAATGCGCCGTCTTGCCGAAAAGCATCATCTTGCCATTTCCGGCGGTTCCGATTTTCACGGAAAAAACAAGCCCCATATCGATCTGGGCGTCGGACGTGGAAACCTGAAAATTCCTCTCTCAGTTCTTGAAGAGCTTCGTGCAAAAAAGACAGCTTTCTGTCAGAAATCTGCCTTATAAAAAAGACGTTTACAGCTCACACGGCTCCTGCCGCAGATTTTCTGTAAACGTCTCTTTTTCTGTCTACCTTGGATTTCCCATGAAAAACAGCGCTACCGTACCGGGACCGGAGTGCGCTCCGATCGTGGGACCAACGTGGTTGATGATAAAATTCTCTGTGCCAAACCGTTCTCTGACAAGCTTCTCCACAAACAGAGCGTCCTCCAGGCAGTCGCCGTGACTGATAAAGACCTCCGGATTCTCGAAACCTTCCGCCTGCTTTTCCATTCTGTCGACAAGCGTGGTCAGGGATTTCTTTCTTCCCCTTACCTTATCTACCGCTGTCAGATGTCCCTCGTCATCCACATGAAGTACCGGCTTAATATTGATCATGGTTCCAAGAATCGCCGTCGCCTTTGAGACACGTCCTCCTCTATGAAGGTGAAAGAGATCATCCACCGTAAAATTATGACAGAGATTCTGCCTGTTCTTTTCTGTCCAGGCAACTACTTCCTCCAGCGTCTTGCCTTCTTCCTTCAGCTTTACCGCCTTGTGAACGAGAAGACCTTCTCCGAGAGAGGCGCTTAAGGAATCCACAACGACCACTTTCCTGTCCGGATACGTTCCTTCTTCTTCAAGCTCCGCCGCCGCGATGCACGCGCTGTTGTACGTTCCGCTGAGTCCTGAGGAAAACGCGATATACAGCACATCGTTTCCCGCTTCCATACAGGACGCAAACGCTTCTTTCGCCTGTTCCGGATTGATCTGCGACGTCGTCGGCATAGAACCGGAGCGCATTCGTGCGTAAAATTCCTCCACATCCAGAGGATTTTTTCTGTCGTATACGATCCCCTCCAGCATATAATTCAGAGAAAGAATTTCCAGCTGATGTTCCTCGATGTAGCTTTCCGGCAAATCTGCCGTTGTATCCGTCATAATCACATATGGTCTCATTTTCTGTCTCCTCCTTTAATGTAACGGTTCAGCCATGCATCTCGGATTTACGCAGCTAACGCTGCTCACCGCCGCATGGCTGAATAGTTACCCTTTAATAATTGCCCAGTATCTTCAGGTTCAGCGCCTCTTCGCGGATTCCCCGCAAAGCATTTTTCACCGCGCTGTCATTCAGATTTCCTTCAATGTCCACAAAGAAATGATATTCCCAGTTTCTGTCCGCAATCGGACGCGACTCAATCCTGCACAGATTCAGATTGTTATAAATAAAATGCGACAGCACATTGTAGAGACAGCCGCTCTCATGTGTCACCTCGAAGCAGATGCTGACCTTTCCTGCATTTCGGCAGAAAATCGGCTGATTGGTCACAATCAGAAAACGGGTAGAATTCTGTCCGCTGTGATTGATTTCCTCATCCAGAACCTTTAAGCCATACTGCTTTGCCGCAAAGGTCCCCGCAATCGCCGCCTGCGTCCTGTCTTTCTCTTCCGCTACCTTCTGCGCTGCCATCGCCGTGTTCAGAAGGCTCATCTGTCTCCAGTCCCTGTGCCCGTCCAGATACTTTGCACACTGCATCAGACCCTGAGGATGAGAATAGACTGTCCTGATATCTTCCATCCTTGCGTCCGGCGTCCCCAGAAGCGCGTGGCGGATCGGAAGAATCTGTTCTCCTACAATGTAATTATCATATTCCTCCAAAAGATCATAAATATCATTGACAATTCCAGCCGTCGAATTTTCTATCGGGAGAACGGCATAATCTGCCATTCCTTCCGCTATGGCGTCCATCGCGTCCCGCCATCTCTCCACATGAAAATGGCTGACATCCTCCCCGAAGAAGGCAAACATAGCCTGCTGAGCATAGGCTCCGTCTACGCCCTGATAAACGACGCGGACATGCTCCTTTTCCAGCTCTTCTACCATAATAAACGGAAGACGTCCCAGAGCCTGCTCCTCCATCTTCTGATACTGAAGCTTGCGGCTCATAGCCATCAGCTGCTTATAAAGCTCTTCCACTCCGTGGGCGTTGAACTCATTGTGCGTCATCGCCCTTACCGCTTCCAGCTTCTGATTCTCTCTCTCTCTGTCAAGAATCTTCTTGCCGACCGTTACCTTATATTCCGCCACCTGACGGGAGATGTCCATACGCTTTTCAAAAAGTTCCACCATCTTCCGGTCTATTTCATCAATATCTTTTCTAAGTTCTGTCAGCTCTCTCATTCTCTTCCCCCGTCTGCATTTTGGACTGTCCGCATCAGTTCCCCCAGATAAGACAGGGAACCGAACGCAAGAATCAGATCTTCTTTCTCCGCCAGAGTATACGCACGCCTTACTGCGTCTTCGATGCTTTCTGCCGCTTCCGCCTGACTGTTATATTTTTTTACGCACTCTGCCAGCTCTTTTGCCGGAAGCGCCCTTGGATTATCCGGCGTTTCAACGGTTATGATTTTTTCTGCAAGCGGAGCCAGCAGCCGTACGACATATTCGTAATCCTTATCCGCCAGAACGCCGACAATAAAGATTTTTCTTCTGTCCGGGAAATAGAGCTTCAGCGTCTCCAAAAGCCTGTCCGCAGCATCTCTGTTATGCGCCCCGTCAGCGATAAAGAGTGGCTCTTCTCCTATCTTTGTAAATCTTCCCTTCCAGACTGCGGAGGCAAGCCCCTTTCGGATAGCTTCCTCCGATACCGCAAAGCCCTTTTCCCGAAGCGCCAGAAGCGCCTCCACAGCAAGCGCCGCGTTTTCTATCTGCCAGCTTCCTAAAAGCCCCGGCTTCAGCTCCCGGTATCCTTTATAGGAAAAGCTCTGATCTTCAAATCCGCACCTCACATCGGTTATCGCATCCCGTTTTACCATACGAAGCTGTGCTCCCTTTTCCCGGCAGACTCTTTTTATCACTTCTTCTGCCTCCTGCCGCTGCGCGGCGCTGACGACAAGCGTATCCGGCTTAATGATTCCTGCCTTTACCTCTGCGATCTCCTCCAGCGTATTTCCAAGGAAGCCCATGTGATCCATTCCAATCTCCGAGAGAACCGACACAAGCGTCGTCCGGATTACGTTTGTCGCGTCTGTCAGACCGCCCATTCCGCATTCCAGCACGACAATATCGCATTTCATTTCCTGAAACCACAGAAACGCCATCGCTGTCTCTGCTTCAAAAGTCGTGGGATGATGAAAGCCGTCTCTCAGCATCTGCTGTCCGGCGTCGCGCACCCTTTCTGCCAGCCTTGCGACTCCCTCTCTTGTGATATATTCTTCATTTACCTGAATCCGCTCCCGGTAATCGAAAATCACAGGCGAAATATAACGGCCGACGCGATAGCCTGCCTCTTTTAACGCCGTAGAAACATATGCCAGCACAGAACCTTTGCCGTTTGTTCCTGCGATATGCACAAATTTTAAATCATCCTGCGGATTACCCAGCCGTGAAAGCAGCTCTCTCACCGTGTCCAGTCCGAGAACATAGCCGTATCTGGCTGTGTCGTCAATAAAAGCTCTTGCTTCTTCGTAAGTCATTTTCCCCGCCTCTTCCTTAAGAAAATTATGATTCATTATAGTATGGGATGCCGTTTATTTCAAGCGCGGGATAGTATTCTCTAACCCTTTCATGGTAAGCGCTATCCGCTTTTTCTGCAAATCGACGCTCAGAACTTTCACATCCACCACGTCGCCCACGCTCAGAACCTCCAGCGGATGTTTGATGAATCTGTCGGTAATCTGGGAAATATGCACAAGACCGTCCTGATGAACGCCTATGTCTACGAATACGCCGAAATCTATTACGTTGCGCACCGTTCCCTTCAGAGTCATTCCCGGCGTCAAATCCTTCATCTCCAGCACGTCTGTCCGAAGCACAGGCTTCGGCATCTCGTCTCTCGGATCGCGTCCCGGTTTTTCCAGCTCGCCGACGATATCTTTCAGCGTCAGCTCGCCAATCTCCAGCTTCTCCGCCATCTTCTTATAGCTTCCTATCTTTTTGGAAAGCCCCGGAAATCCGCCCCTGGAAAGCTCCTCAAGTGAAGCTCCCACATAGGAAATCAGCTTCTTTGCTCCTTCATAGGACTCTGGATGAACGCTCGTCGCATCAAGAGGATTCTCCCCGTCCGAAATACGCAGGAAGCCTGCGCACTGTTCAAAGGCTTTCGGTCCGAGCTTCGGTACCTTAAGAAGCTGACGCCTATTCTTAAAACGTCCGTTCTCCTCACGATACGCCACGATATTTTTCGCCAGCGTCTTGCTGATTCCCGATACATATTCCAGAAGAGAAGCCGACGCTGTATTCAGGTCTACGCCTACTCTGTTTACACAATTCTCGACCACGCCGGACAGCGCCTCGCTGAGCTTTTTCTGATTCATATCGTGCTGATACTGACCGACACCGATGGAACGCGGATCAATCTTTACCAGCTCTGCCAGCGGGTCCTGAAGACGTCTTGCTATCGACGCCGCGCTTCTCTGTCCCACGTCAAAATTCGGAAATTCCTCTGTCGCAAGCTTGCTGGCTGAATAAACCGAAGCCCCTGCTTCGCTGACAATCACATAGCGGATAGGAACGGGAAACTCCCTGATAAGCTCTACAATCACGCGCTCCGATTCTCTGGACGCCGTACCGTTTCCAAGGGAAATCAGGGTGATTCCGTATTTTTCAATCAGCTTTTTCAGGATCGCCTTCGCTTCCGCAACCTTATTCTGCGGCGCTGTCGGGTAAATTATGACCGTGTCAAGAATCTTGCCTGTAGCGTCTGCGACTGCCAGCTTGCAGCCTGTCCTGAAAGCCGGGTCCCACCCGAGAACGACCTGTCCCACGATAGGCGGCTGCATCAAAAGCTGTTCCAGATTCTTGCCGAAGACGCGGATTGCTCCGTCCTCTGCCTTCTCCGTCAGTTCATTTCTTATCTCTCTCTCGATGGACGGAGCGATAAGACGCTGATAGCTGTCGGCAATCACCGCTTTCAAAACAGGCGTCGTAAAGGGATTTTCACGGACAATGACCTTTTTCTCAAGATATCTCAAAATTCTCTCTTCCGGCGCTTCAATGCGGACAGTAAGAGCCTTTTCCGCCTCTCCGCGGTTCAGCGCAAGGATTCTGTGCCCTGCCGCCTTCTTTACCGGCTCTTCAAAATGATAATACATCTCATATACCGTCTCAACTTTCTCATCCTTCGCCTCAGAAAGGAGCTGTCCCTCGTCAAAGGTCAGCTTTCTGATATAAGTCCTGTAATCCGCCTCATCGGAAATCGCTTCTGCAAGAATATCGCCTGCGCCTGCAATCGCTTCCTCTGCTGTCAGAACGCCCTTTTCTTCAGAAATCCATGCCTGTGCCTCTTCCTCCAGCGGTTTTTTCGTCATCTGAAGGCGAATCAGATCTGCAAGACCCTCCAGTCCCTTTTCCTTTGCCATCGTTGCCCGCGTCCGGCGCTTCGGACGGTACGGACGGTACAGATCCTCTACTGCCACAAGCGTCTCTGCCGCCAGGATCTGCGCCTTCAATTCCTCTGTAAGCTTTCCCTGCTCTTCGATACTTCCAAGAACCTGGTTCTTTTTGTCTTCCAGTCCGCGCAGATAGAACAGTCTTTCATTGAGATTGCGAAGCTCCTCGTCGTTTAAGGAGCCTGTCACCTCTTTTCTGTAACGGGAAATAAAAGGAATCGTATTTCCTTCGTCAATCAGCTTTACAGCCGCTTCCACCTGCCATCTCTGTACGCCCAGCTCTTCCGTGAGCCGCTTTATAATATCCATGTCTTTGTCTCCTCATTCTTGTCAGTGCTGTATTGTCATTTCATTATATGTAAAAAAGTCTTTGTCTGCAAGAAGCATTTGTCATTCTGTTCCGGCTGTGATACTATATCTACTGTACTTATTTTTACAGGAGGATTTCCGCTCATGGAACAAACTATTCGCAAACGCCCCAACACAATGGCAAATATGGCGCTTGTATTCGGCGTTCTGTCCGTTCTTGCCGCCATCAGCATATATTTTACCTATCTGTGCTTTTTCTTTGGATGCATGAGCATTCTTTTCGCTCACTTTTCCAAAGGAGACGGCTTCAAAATGAATGAAAAAGCTATCGGAGGCATGGCAGCATCCATTTTCGCGATGGTTATTTCTGCCCTTCTTCTGGCGGCAGGACTTTATTTTTCTATTCAGCTTTTTGGTCTTGAAACACTTCTCGACCCCGAAGCGCTTCAGAAAGCTATTACCGATCTGTACAGTAATCTTTCCACTCAAATTCCGACAGGAGGAAGTTCCCTATGAGATTTTCACCAAAAGAAATACGCCGCCGGGCCCGCATCGCTCTCGACGGCAGATATTTTCTGGCTGTCAATATGACTATCAGCCTTGTTCTTTTTACCTTTGTGATGAATCTTCTGCTTCAGAGCAGCGGACTGTCCGGCTCCTATAAGCCGGCTGCTCAGGCTATGTACTGGGCTATCTACCTGATTCTTATGATTTTGAACGCTCTTCTGGAAGCCGGTCTCATCCGTTTTCTTTACAGCTTTACAAAAACGGAACCGCTGCGGGAGCCGGGACTTTTATTTTACGCCTTCCGGAATCAGCCCGACAGCTTTATTCTCGCCTACGGCTTCCGCTATCTGATTTCGCTTATCTGGTTTGTGCCTGCCGTTCTGATCTCGATGCGTCTTCCGCGCGCCATTGATCCGGCTCATATTCCGGCTCAGCTTCCGAATCAGATTGCAGCCATGCTTCTTCTTACGCTTATCGCCTGTATTCCAGCTGTGCTTCTGGCTCTTCCGTACTGTCTGACCACTTATGTGCTTCTCGACGATCCGGAATGTATGCCCTCCCAGGCTCTTGCAAGAAGCAGACAGCTGATGCGCGGACAGTACGGACGTATCCTGCGCCTCTGGATCGGCTTTCTTCCGCTCTGCCTTTTAGGGCTTGGCTCCTTCGGAACAGCCTTCCTCTGGATCCGCCCTTACTTCCATGTCTCCATGGCTGTTGTCTACACGGAACTTCAGAAGCCTTCCCTTCCGCAGTCTGACGAACCTCTTCTTTCAGAAGGAAACGCCTGAAATAACAAAAACACCTGATTTTCCAACATAAAACGGGACCTGCGCTCCGCGATTCGCATATCGCAAAAGCTGCATGCCCCGTTTTTCTTTTTCATCTGAATGTATCTGCCGAAAGCGGCTGGTCTCACATTTTCTTCTGTTATTCTTCCAGTCCGAAAGCGTCGTGTACAGCGTTCACCGCACGCTCTGCATCTCTTTCATGGATCAGAACTGTCACGCGGATTTCCGAAGTGGAAATCATGTTGATGTTGATGTTCTGGTTATAAAGCGCTTCAAACATTCTGGCAGCAACTCCGGGATTGGACATCATGCCCGCTCCCACGATAGACACCTTTGCCACTTCCTTATTGCAGGAGAAGCTCTTCGCTCCGACACGGCTCTTATTTTCCTCCAGAATCTTTACTGCAGCGTCTGCCTCGTCGCGAGATACTGTAAAGGAAATGTCTTTGCTGTTCTCACGTCCGATAGACTGCAGAATCACGTCAACATTGATATTATCCTTTGCCAGCAGATTAAAAAGCTTGAAGGCAATTCCCGGCTCATCCTTCAGACCGATTACTGAGATTCTTGCTGTATTTCTATCCAGCGCCACACCGCTGATTAACATTCTTTCCACGTTCGTTTCCTCCTTAACAACTGTTCCTTCATGATCATTTAAGCTTGAACGTACTACGAGCTGCACGCCGTATTTCTTTGCCATTTCTACCGAGCGGTTGTGAAGAACGCCCGCTCCAAGCGTCGCCAGATCCAGCATTTCATCATAGGTAATCTCGGAAAGCTTGCACGCCTTCGGCACATAGCGGGGATCCGCCGTGTAAACGCCGTCCACATCGGTATAAATCTCGCAGGCGTCTGCATGAAGAGCCGCAGCCAGAGCTACTGCCGTCGTATCAGAACCGCCTCTTCCAAGCGTCGTATAGTTGTCGTACTTGTTGACTCCCTGAAAACCTGTCACAATTACAATGCGGCGATGCTCCAGCTCATGCATGATACGGTCTGTATCGATGCGCTTCAGACGGGCATTTCCATGTACGCGCGTCGTATGCATAGCCACCTGGAAGGCGTTGAGCGACACAGCGGGAATATCCATCGTATCGAAAGCCATAGCCATCAGAGCCACTGAAATCTGCTCTCCTGTCGTCAGAAGCATATCCAGCTCCCGCTTGGGCGGATTCGGATTAATCTCCTTTGCTCTGGCTATCAGCTCGTCTGTGCTTTTTCCCATTGCGGAGAGCACGACAATCACATCGTTGCCCTTCTTAAAGTCCTCGGCGCATCTTTTTGCCACATTGAAAATACGCTCCTTGTCTGCCACTGAGGTTCCGCCAAATTTTTTCACTATCAGCATTGATTTTTTCTCCTCGTTCTAGTATTCACTTCTATTCTGAAAACAACCTGTCAATCAGCTTAAATCCCTGTTCTGTCACAAGGCCGCTCCTGCGGGCTGTATTCTCACTGTAGGCTTCTGCGCTTCCAAGCGCCTTTCTGCTGTCGTAAAGAAGATAAGGCACAGGATCTGCTGTGTGCGTACGCACGCAGACAGGCGTCGGATGATCCGGCAGCACCAGCATCCGGTAAGGCTCTCCCGAAGCGTCCAGCTCCTCCTTCAGCTTACGAATCAGTCTCTGATCAAGATATTCTATCGATTCCGCTTTGCGCTCTGCGCTGCCCTGATGCCCCATCTCATCGGGAGCCTCCACATGCACATAGACAAAGTCAAAGCCCTCTTTCAAAAGAGCGTCTGCCGCCGCCTGCGCCTTCCCTTCATAATTGGTATGAAGCTGACCGTTGGCTCCTTCTACCGAAATATTTTTCATTCCGGCTCCGACTGCAATTCCTTTCAGAAGATCGACTGCTGAAATCATAGCGCCCTTTTTATGATTCTTTTCTTCAAAAGAGGTCAGCGCCGGTCTCGTTCCTGCTCCCCAGAACCAGCAGGAATTCGCCGGATTCAGCCCTTTTCGTCTCCGTTCCTGATTTACAGGATGCTCCGAAAGAATCTCATAGCTTCTTTTCTGCATTTCCCGAAGCTTTTCATCAGCCGGAAGATAATCTCCCGCCCTGCGTCCCAGCACATCGTGGGGCGGCGTCAGATCCGCAACGCTTCCTTCCTTCCAAATCAGAAGATGGCGGTAGCTCGTTCCTTTATAAAAATGATAGCTGTCGTCTTCCAGCTCTTCCCGAAGAGCATTCAGCAAAACTTCCGCTTCTTCTGTACTGATTTCCCCGGAACTGTGGTCGATGATCGTCTTCTCTTCATACGGTTCGCTTCCGTCCGAAACGGTAATCAGGTTTGTCCGGATCGCAATATCGTCAGCTTTCATATCTACGCCGATGCTCAAAGCCTCCAAAGGAGAGCGCCCTGTATAATACTTTTCCGGATCATATCCCAGAACAGAGAGATTTGCCGTGTCGCTGCCCGGCTTCATCCCTTCCGGAATTGTATGAACCAATCCTGTCTCCGCCCTTCCTGCCATCGCGTCAAGAGTCGGAGTCTTTGCATACTCAAGCGGTGTAAGCCCGCCAAACGCCTCTATGGGTCTGTCAGCCATACCGTCGCCCAATACTATCACATATTTCATACTCTTTTTATCCTTCCATACGAATCCTGTGCAGAATCGCGTCTGTCTTTGCAGCCCGCTCTCTGTACTCTGCCTCTGTAAACTCGCCTGTGACAAAACCAAACTCTCCGTCAAGATCTGCCTGAACTGTCTCGATGGGTCCGAAAAGCTCTGCCATCCGAAGCACATCCTCCCTGCCTTCTCCTCTTGCCCGGACGAAGAAGCGTCTCTTCGCCTGACTGATATCTGTCAACTCCAGCTTCTTTGTGCTCCAGAACGTCATAATGCTTCTGTGCAGATGCTTTGCCGCGTCCACCACGTCTGCCACAACTGCGCTGGCTGTGGGAAGCTTGCCTGCTCCGCTTCCGTAAAACATTACGTCGCCCAGTACGTTTCCTTTTGCAAAAATGGCGTTGAACACTCCGTTTACACTGTATAAGGGATGCATTTCACTGATCAGGAACGGCGCCACCATCGCATAAAACTTTCCGTCTTCCTTCCGACTCATGGCAAGAAGCTTAACTGCCCGTCCCATCTTTTTAGCATAGAGGATATCCTCCGGAGTAATCTCTGTAATACCTTCCGTATAGATATCTTCAAAATCCACCTGGCGTCCGCTGACTAGGGAGGTCAGTATCGCAATCTTCCGGCAGGCGTCGTATCCTTCTATATCTGCTTCCGGATTGCGCTCTGCATAGCCCTTTTCCTGCGCGCGTTTCAGAGCCGTGTTAAAATCTGTTCCCCCATGACTCATTTTCGTCAGGATATAATTTGTCGTTCCGTTCAGGATTCCGCTGATTTCCGTAATCTCATCGGCAGTCAGAGAGGAATTTAATGGACGGATAATCGGAATTCCACCGCCTACGCTTGCCTCAAAAAGATAATTGAGATTTCTCTCTCGCGCAATTTCCAGAAGCTCGGCTCCATGACGCGCCACAAGCTCCTTATTCGACGTGCAGACACTTTTTCCGGCTTCCAGACAGCGTTTTGTAAACGTATATGCCGGCTCCACGCCGCCCATAACCTCCACCACAATCCGAATCTCCGGATCGTTTACGATCGTCTCAAAATCATGTATCAGCTTCGATTCTACCGGATCTCCCGGAAAATCCCGAAGATCCAGAACATACTTGATATGGATCTCGTCTCCTGCTTTCTTATTGATGCTTGCCTGATTGGTATTCAGCACCTCAACCACTCCGGAACCTACCGTTCCGTATCCCATAACTGCTATCTGAACCATCTTCCGCTCCCTTTCCCCCTCTTATTCCTTTGCAAGAATCTTCAGGTAATGAATCCCCGGCTGGCTCTCAATCTGCTCAATCATCGCAGAAACGTCTTTCGTAATCGGCAGCAAATCTACCGTAAGAGTCAGAGACGCCACTCCGTTAATCGGTATCGTCTGATGAATCGTCAGCACATTTCCCTTATATTCTGCAATCGTCTGAAGAACCATAGACAAAAGTCCCGGCTCATCATCCATCTGCAGGACGAAGGTAATGCTCTTGCCCTTGGAATTATCATGGAAGGGGAAAATATCCTCTTTATATTTATAGAAGGAGCTTCGGCTGATTCCAACGCGTTCCGTTGCCTCCTGTACGGTCATGCCCCTTGAAGATTCCAGAAGCCTCTTGGCTTCGACCACCTTCAGAAGCACCTCCGGCACCGCCTTCTGCTTCACAACAAAATACTTGCTCTTCTCTGACATTTCTCTCCTCCGTGTTCGTCCTTTAAATACATTTGTATCTCTGTCGGGGATTTACCAGAAAAATGTTATCACACTCATTTCAAAAATGCAAGTAAAAACTGCTTTCAAAAAGCGCGCAGGCTCTGAAAGCAGTTTTTTCCTCTGGCAGTTCCCTGCTCCTTATTCATTTTCCTCCGGTCCGACCGTCAGCCATTTCAGATATGCGTTGATAAACGGATCGATCGCTCCGTCCATCACAGCGTTTACATTACTGATCTCCTGTCCGGTACGATGGTCTTTCACCATCGTATAGGGCTGCATGACATAGGAACGAATCTGGTTTCCCCAGCCTATCTCCTTTACTTCGCCGCGGATTCCGGAAAGCTTTTCTGAATTTTTCTGCTGCTCCAGAAGATAAAGCTTGGCTTTCAGCATCTGCATCGCCTTATCCTTATTTTGGAACTGCGAACGCTCATTCTGGCACTGTACCACAATTCCCGTCGGCAGATGCGTAATACGAATTGCGGAAGAAGTCTTATTAATATGCTGACCACCCGCTCCGCTGGAACGATAGGTGTCAATTCTCAAATCCTCATCCCGGATTTCAATATCGATATCTTCCTCAATATCCGGCATTACGTCCAGAGATACGAAGGAGGTCTGGCGTTTTCCCTGCGCGTTAAAAGGCGAAATACGCACCAGACGATGCACGCCCTTCTCCGATTTCAGATAACCGTAGGCATTTTCCCCGTTGACCTGGAAGGTGACGGACTTGATGCCGGCTTCGTCTCCGTCGAGATAATCCAGCACCTCTACGGAAAAGCCCTTTCTCTCTGCCCATCTGGTATACATCCGGTAAAGCATGCCTGCCCAGTCGCAGCTCTCTGTTCCTCCCGCTCCCGCGTTCAGCTTCAGAATCGCATTGTTGCGATCATATTCCCCTGACAGAAGCGTCTTTATCGTCATCGCATCCAGACCTGATGCAAAGCTTTCCAGCTCCTGCTGAATCTCCGGAATCAGGGAGGCGTCTTCCTCCTCGTTTCCCATCTCAATCAGTGTCTCGATATCTTCGTACTGCTGCTGGAGCGCATGATAAGTCTCCGCCTCATCCTTCAGGTTCTTCAGCTCCTTCATGCCTGCCTGGGATTTCTCCGTATCATCCCAGTACCCGGGAGCCTCCATCTCTCTTTCTAACTCTTCGATCCTCTTTGCCTTATTAGCGAGGTCAAAGTGAATCCCTCAATTCCACCAATGGTCCCTGATAGCCGTTCAGCGTATATTTGAACTGATCCAACTCTACCATTTTCCCACCTCTTTCTTTTTATTCTTGCGAAAACAGGGACACCCGCGAAGCAGGCGCCCCTGACCTTCCGTATCAGTATAGCAAAGTTCCCTTACAGGCGCAAGCAGAAGAAGCCTGCTTCTGCAAAAGGTTCTGCAAAAATCCTGTGAAAAATGTTCTTCTGCCTGTCTTTAATTTTACAATTCCTCCGCAAAGTTAAGAACGATATCTCCAATGCCGCATTCTGCCGTGATAAGCCTGCCGGAACCGTTGTCAATCGAAGCCCCTCTGGCGATTCCCGAATAGCTTCCCTCTCCAATCTGTATTTCGCCCATGCCGCATTCCAGGTCGTAATCGTAATCTGTCTCCTGCCCCTGTACCGTCAGATCCAGACTTCCTATTCCACATTCCAGATCCAGATCGGCTCCTGCAAACGAGGATACGGAAATTTCACCTGTTCCTGTTGAAAGCTCCGCAGTCCCCGACGTTTTCAGGCTGTCCGCATATACGGTCCCCGCTCCCAGAGATACGCTCACGTCAAAGCCCTGTATGGCTTCCGCCGTCAGCGTTCCCCCTCCTATATCGATCTCGATATCATTCGCCCAGAGAGCCTCTGCCGTCACCTCGGATCCTCCCAGATCCAGCATAATCTCGTCAAAGCTTCTGTCCGGCAGAACAATATCCAGTACCAGCGCCTTATCGCGGCTGTACTGCTGATAATTTCTCGTATCCCGGATGATTAACGTATCCTCGTCTGTTTCTATGTCAAGATATTCTTTTCCATTTCCTGTCTTCAGATAAATCTCATCCCCTTCGCCGCAGCTGATGGTCACCTCTGCAAAGGTCAGATCAATCCAAAGATTTCTCGTATCCGATCCGCCGAAGCGTCCTTCCTCTATCTCCATATCACCGTCCGGTATCTCCAGCTCCTCATCTATCTCATCCAGTTCCGGGCAATACGCGCCGGAGTCCTCGTAAAGCTCTTCCTGATACTCTCCATGTCCGTGCCCTGCCCTGTTATTCCAGACAGCTCGTTCATAATGCGCGAGATTTAAAAACTGTTCCGGACGCGCTCCCATAGCCATGCCGACCGCAATTCCCACAAAGCCCAGCATTCCAAGCGCTCCCGCCAGATAGAGACAAAATTTTGTAAATGGTTTCAAGTCTATGCACCTGCCTTTCTTTTCCGGAACGGATAACTGATTACCGCCGCGATTCCCCGTATCAGCCACGGAATCACCCTGATACAGCACCATACTGTCGCAAAGGAAAGCAGTACGCCGACCGCCGCCACAACGCATCCTACTCCTGCTGCCGCGATTCCGATCGCCGGCGTGGCAAAGGTCTGAACAATCCCAACACCCAGAACAGCTATTCCTGCAAGTAAAATTGCAAATCCGGAAAGCACAATACCTGCTATCGCTCCAAACAGCGCCAACACTACGGTAACCGCCGCCAGAAGAAGTACGCCTGCAAGAGGAAGCACTACAGGCGCTGCGAGGATACACAAAAGAACGATGGAAAGAATCTTCCAGAATCCTGCTTCTTTCTTCGTTTTTTCTTTCTCCACTTCCTTCCTCTCACCCTGTCCAGGTTCCGGCGTACCGACAGAAGCCAATTCGCCCAGACCGGCTTTCAGCTTCTGCGCCACCTGCTCCGGGCTTCCCAGATCTCTTATCACTTCCGCCTCATTTTCTATTCCTGCATCATCAAAATAATCATTATAATATTGTAAGGCTTCTTCCCTCTCATTGTCCGGAATATCCTTCAGCAGCTCTTCCAGCCGCTCCATAAATTCTTTTCTGCTCATTCTATGTCACTCCCTGCGAACAATCTGGATATTTTTTCAGAATAGGTAATCCATTCGTCTCTGTACAGCTTAAGCTGCTCCATTCCCGACTCCGTAATCCGGTAATACCGCCGGTTCCTGCCTCCGTATTCCATATCGTAGGTCTCCAGACAGCCGTCCTTTTGAAGCCTTCTCAAAACCGGATACAGCGTTGACTCTGATATATCGATCGCCTGCCTGACGTCCTGCGTAATCTTATATCCATAAGTCCCCTGCGCATCATGCGACACGACAGCCAGAACGATGGCATCGAGAAGAGCCGCTCCCGTATTAAATACCATGCAATCCTCCCCTTGTTCTGTAATTACAATAATACTATATCATATATAGTATTATAAGTTATTTATACTATATGATATATAATATAGTGTTGTCAACAGTATTAACGAAATCTTAATATTTTCACTTATTTTCATTATAAATTCAAATTTTAACACTATCTATCAAATATTTTTCAACAACTGGTATCTTTTGTGATATGTTTGTTACAAAATTTGCTCTATTTTTTTAAGCATACGCTTGCTAGAATAGAGACAAAGAAAGCGCTTTCAAAAATGTACAGTAACTAATCTATTTTATTTTAACATCAGGAGGTAGACATGCCTTTAGTAAAAGAAAAAGATCTGCTGAATTTTGCAGAAGAAAATCATTTTGCCGTACCTGGCTTTTTTGCCTTCAATCTTGACTTTATTAAGCCAATCATTGAAGTCGCAGAAGAAGAGCGCGCTCCCATCGTACTCTGCCAGGGACCGGAATTTATCGACAGCTTCGGCGCAAATATTTTTACCGAAGCCTGTAAAGCCGCAGCTCACGGAGCAAGCGTTCCGGTGGCTCTTTCTGTAGATCATACCTTTGTAACAGATGAAACAACTATTCCCTGGATTCTTCGTATTATGACGCTTGGCTGGAGTTCCTTTATGCTGGACGCTTCTCTTCTTTCTTATGAAGAAAACAGAACCATGTCAAAGCAGCTTGCGGATCTGTGCCGGGCTGCGGGCGTATCAAGCGTAGCCGCTCTGGGCGAAGTAAGACGCTTCTTCCCGCAGGCGATGAAGTATAGCGGACCGTTCCAGGATGATTTCCAGGTTCCGCCCGAGATTATGACCGATCCCCAGCAGGCAAAAGAATTCGTGGACTACACAGGTGTAGACGCTCTCGCCATTTCTATCGGTCAGTATGTGCGTTCCCTGTGGGATGGAGAGCTTCCTCCGTTTAAAAAGACGGCGCGCCTTGATTTTGACCGCCTTGAAAAAATCCGGAAATCAACGTCTGCTCACCTTGTACTTCACGGTGCTACTCATGTCAAAGAAGAGGATCTCTCCGAAGCTGCCGCTTCCGGCGTAAGCATGATCAAAGTCGCTTCCGAGCAGGCTCTTATCTGGGCAAACGAAATACGAACCTTTACCGCCGCTCATCCGGACGTAATGTTCCCGGAAGATATCCAGAAGCCGGCGCTTGCAGCCGTAAAGGAGTCCATGCGGACGTATATCCGGATGTTCCGCGCCAACGGACAGATAAAATAGGGAGGAGGATTTACTTATGAATATGATTATTGACGCACTGAACTGGTTTGGAAAGCTGCCAGGACCGGTTATGATGTTCTTGTTGTTCCTTGTTATCAATCTGATTCTGCGAATCGGTATCGGAAAGTCTATAAAAGCTGCTTTTATGTACTCTCTCGGACTGTTCGCACTTTCAACCTTTGCATTTGACATTTTCCTTGGTACTGTTGTATCCGTAGGCGACGCCATGGTTGCCAACCTCGGTCTTACCAAGACAATCGTAGACTTTGGCTCCGGCGTGACGCCTATCATTCTGGCAAATCCCATTGTAGTCTGGGCTATTCCGATAGGCATCGCATTAAATATCGTCATGCTTATGCTGAAGCTTACAAAAACACTTGACGTGGACATTTACAATATGCTTTACTTCTGGGGAATGCCTGCCGTTCTCGTTCTCACGGCAACCGGAAACGTAACCTTCGCTATTCTTGCTATCGTTATCACCGGCATTCTTACCCTGAAGATCGCAGACTGGTCCGCACCTAAAATTCATGAGGTGCTTCCTCAGTACAAGGGAATGTCCTTCCCCTATGTATACAGCGCTTACTACGGACCTCTGGCTTACTGGTTCAACAAGCTTTTTGACAAGATTCCGTTTATCCGCAACTCCAATCTTACAGCGGACACTATCAAAAATAAAATGGGCGTTCTTGGAGAGCCTGGCCTTATCGGCTTCGTTCTCGGAATTATCATGGGACTTCTCGGCGGTTTCGGATTTACCGACGCCTTATATACAGGAATTAAATTAGGAGCCGCTCTGTACTTTGTTCCGTTAAGTACCAAGATCCTGATTCAGGGACTGAATGAAACCACATCTGTTTTAACGGAGTGGGTAAAGAAGAAATTCAAGGATCGTGAAATCTACATCGGACTGGACGGCGTTGTCCTTGCCGGTATGCCGGAAACGCTGGCTGTAGGTCTTCTGCTTGTGCCGATTGCCCTTCTCGTTTCCATTATTCTTCCGTGGAATTCCGTCCTTCCTATCGGAATGCTGTCCGTAGGCTTTATTCTGGTAGCCATATTTATGCCTTTCTTCAAAATGAATATTCTGAAAGGTACTCTCTTCTGCGTTGTAGTCGTTATCTGTGAACTCTTTATCGGTCAGATTCTTTCGCCTTACTTTACAGATATCGCCATGAGCGCCGGATATGAAATTCCTTACGGTTCCGTGCAGATTACAAACGCTGCATGTCTGCCCAATCTGATTTGTACAAAGCTTTTTGAACTGATTCAAGGCTTTATTTCTTAAAAAGAGGTGACATTTTTATGAATAATAATAAAAAAATACTTGTAATATGCGCTCTTGGATATGCCACATCCACCATGATCAAAAAGATTATCGAAGATTTTCTTGCTGAAAAGGGCGTAAGCGGATGGTCTGTCGACGCCATTGGAATGAACATGGCGGAAGGCTATATAAAAGACGCTTCTGTAATCGTATCCTCTCTGGACTTAAACCAGAAGGATTACCCCGTACCCGTAATCAATGGAATTTCTCTTATCAGCGGTATCAACAAAGAAGATACCCTGAATCAGATTTTAAACGTTATTCAGACAACGAACTAAGAAACCGAATGGAGAATATTAATGGTAGTCCAAAAAATCATTCAGGAACACACACGACTGTTAAGGATAAGCGGTAATGAGAGCTGCGAAAATCTTCTCACGGAACTGGCTGACTATGTTATCCATGAAAATCTGGCAAAGCAGGGCTTTACAAAAGCCCTGCTGGAACGGGAAAAAAATTTCCCCACCGGCATACAGGCTCAGACGGGAATTGCGATTCCCCATTCCGAACAGGAGTATACCTTAAAACCGTCGCTTATTATCGCCCTGCTGGACAAAGCCGTCTCCTTCCGCCCTATGGGCGGAGGAGAAAACGTTCCTGTAGAAACTGTTTTTCTTTTATTGCTTGACAAAGCAGAGCATCAGGTTGAAATGCTCGGAAATATCGTATCCTTTATTCAGGACGAGGCAAATATCCGTCATCTGCATTGTGAAGAAGAGGCAAAAAGTTCTCTGGCATCCTTCGAGCGCTTTTTCGCCCCGGAGAAAGCGGGGGATATGGCTTGACACCACAGGTTGCTCTTATTGGAATTATCTTTGTAACATTTTTATGGGGTTCCTGGTTCCAGACGGTAAAACATCTGGGATCTTTCCCCATCCACGCTTTTATCAGCGCCATGTACGCCATTTCTGTTATCATTGTATGGGCGTCCATCGGAATGCTTGGAAAAACCATGATTCCTCAGGGAATTTTTCATGAAATCAAAGGGCGTCCATATCTTGCCCTCGCCATCTTCGGATGCGGAATTGTATTTGGAATCGCCATGCAGATGCATCTGACGGTCGTAAAACGAATCGGTCTGATTCTTTCTACTTCTGTCAGCGCGACCTGCGCGATTCTCGGAGGAGCCGTCATATCTGTAATTTTTGCCGGACTCCCCGACGGCGTATCCGTGACAGCCCTCTTTTTCTCAGCATTTCTTCTGATACTTGCAACGATTCTCTGTCAGTACGCCGGTGTCTGCCGCGACAGAGATAAAGCGCAGGAGCAGACAGAAACGCAGTCGCGCCTTCCGGACGTTCTGCTTCTTGTTTTTATTAATCTGATCCTGATGTCTTTTTATCCTCTGGCGAATTCTATCGGTCTTCGCTCGCCCTTAAATCCCGACGGCTTTTCCTCGCTTACCTGTATGGGAATGCTCGTTCTGGGCGCCTGCATCGGCTCCGCCTCCTTTACTCTGATTTCTTTTTTCAGAGACCGCGGCAGCGCAAAGCAGGCTCTTGGGTCCATCTCTGCTGCGAAGCTTCTTTTTCTGGCTTCCATCGCTGCCTTCTGTCATTTTGGAGGCAACGTCCTTCACGCAGTGTTCGCCCCTGTGGTAAGCGTCGCTATCGCCACCGTCATCGGCAACAGCTATCACTGCTGGAGTTATATCTGGGGCTTCTTTTACGGGGAATTTAAAGGAGCAAAGAAAAAGACATACGCTATCCTTCTGACAGGAATGCTCCTTTTTGCTGCTGGAGTCGTTCTTCTGTCTCTTAACAGTATCTAGCGTCCGTGCGCAAAGGCAGTTCTGCTTTTGCGCGCCGGCATACGCCGTTTATCCGTACGGCGTGCAGAGAAATCATCAAGGCGTGCAGAGAAATCATCAAGGCGGTTATACTTATGAATATGTTTACAGTACAAATCCTGCAAATTCTACTCAAATCCGGAAGCGTCAGGCTTCAGACGCTGATGGACAGTCTGGGACTCACCCGGCGCATGGTCCTGTATTATCAGAAACAGCTCAATAATTTTTTATCAAAAGAAAATCTTGGCAGCACGTTTCTTCAGGACGACGCGCTCTTTCTTGCGTCTTCCGATATGCAGAAAATCCCGGAAATACTGAAAGCTCTTGATCTGAACCAGTATTATCTGGAACCCTCCGAGCGTCAGGAGTGTATCCTGCTCAAGATCGGCATCTCAGGCAAACCGCAGTTTCTGGAAGCCCTCACAGAAGAGTTCCATGTATCGCGCCGCACGCTGACAAACGATCTGATTTGTATCAAAGAACAGCTTATCCAGCATAACATACATCTTCTGAGCCGCCAGAAGCAGGGCTACTATCTGTCTGGAGACGAATGGATGATCCGTTATCTCCTTTTATCTGCATACCATCGCAGGACTAATTTATGTATCGACCGCATAAAGAAAAATCTTCTTCTGGAAGCATATCAATATTACTGTGCTGAAGCTGCTCAGGATCGAATCTTTGAGCGTCTCCGCCTTATCCTTATCGACAGCGAAACGTACTGCGGAGAACGTTTTATCTACTTTTCTCTGCCCGATCTGGCACAGAGCCTGCTGCTCGTCTGCCTGCGCGGCAAGAAGGAATCTGTCTGCCTTCCCCTGGACAGTTCCCTTCATTTTACAGAATCCCTGCCCTACATAGAACAGCAGCTTTCCAGTCTTGGTCTTAATCTGTCGCCAAGCGAGCGCAGCTATCTCGGGCTTATGCTTCAGTCTGCAAAAATAAGTCATTACGAAAATGGAAAAATCGAAGAGCCTATCGAAGCTCTTCTTACTGATATGATAGATGAGTTCCGTCAGGTCAGCGGCTTAAAGCTTTCCCGCACCTCCGAACTCTTTGAGATGTTCGCCATGCATGTCCGCTCTATGTACTACCGGACGAAATACCGAATCAAAATTACAGAACTGTACGATGAATCCGGAGAGACAGATCCCTCCTTTCTTCATCTGACAAAAAAGACGATGGAGCATCTGGCTCCCAAATACGATCTGCTTCTCGACGACGGGGAACTCCAGTTCCTCAGCTACTACTTCTGCTGCATGAGCCATCCAAACGAAACGCTCACTCAGCAGCCCAAAGCAAAAATTGTCATCGTGTGTGCCTCCGGTCTGGGAAGCTCTGTTTATGTGCGCTATCAGGTCTCAAGGCTTCTGGAACATTCCTTCTCCATCGTTATATCCGATCTGCGCAGTCTCAACAAGGTTCTTGATCAGAACACGCGTCTGATTTTAAGCACTCTTGACATAGCGCCCGAATATACAAAAAATATTAAAACGCTCCGCGTCTCCACTATCCTGTCTCCGGAACAGAAAAAGGAGCTGATCGACTGGCTTTTACACGAAGAGGTCTATCTCCAGAACAATGGTCTTGTGAGTGATCTTCTCAATATCATCAAAGAACACGCCGTCATTCAGGAACAGGAAAAGCTTTTTCTGAAGCTCAACAGCTACTTTAATCCCGATCCGCTTCCAGAAAGCGAACCTGGACTGGCAGAGCTTATGCGCCCTGATTTTATTCAGATCTATGAGAGCGCCAAAACCTGGCAGGACGCCATACAAAAAGCCGTTCTTCCTCTTCTGAATACCGGACTGATCCGAAACGGCTATGTCTCGGATATGATAGACGTCATTTCCCAGTATGGACCTTACTGTGAATTTGTAAGCGGAATGCTGCTGGCTCATGCGGACCCCAAATCCAACGTCGTCTCGCCCGCAATCAGCCTTTCTGTTTTTCATACTCCTATCCATGTACCTGAATGGGAAAAAGAAATCACTGCCGTCTTTATCCTGGGAATTACCGAGCAGACCAGCCACGCAACCGCTCTTTCCGAGCTTGTTTCCAGTCTGACTGCCCATGACGCCTACCGCACCCTGCATCAGCTTGAAAAACCTGAAGCCATTTATCAGGTTCTGGTTCCCGGCAAGCCGTCTTATTTAAAGAAATAACTCATTTTCCTTCCGCTGCGCACACACCTTCTCAAGCTTCTGCTCTGTGGCTGCTGTCATCTCCCTGTCAAGCGTTCTTGCATGAGACGGACAGACAGCCACGCATCTCATACAGGAAATGCAGCGTTCTTTATCTGTTTCTCCCGGATTATCCACAGGTATTGCCCCGACCGGACAAAGTTCTGCACATAATCCACAGGAGTTACACTCTTTTCCTGATTCCGGTTTAAGCGCCACACCCTTAAAGTCCTTATAGGGTCTCTTACCCGGAAACTCCGGTTTCCCGCAAAGACTATCCTTCGTTACTTTCTTCCAGATTTTCTCGGCATACTCTGTCAACTCTTTCCGATCTTCCGCATCCGGTCTGCCCGCCGCAAACCGTCTCACAATCGAATGCTCCGCAACAGCAGCAATTCCCGCCGCACAGACAAAACCTCGTTCCTCCAGAAAATCTTCCAGCTCCTTCATCGTATCTTCATAAGCACGGTTTCCATACACAACCACCGGAACAGCCTTCGCTCCGTTTCCTTTCCACTCAGCCATTTTATTAAGAGCCGCTGCCGGAACACGGCCACCATAGGAGGGTACGCCCACCAGACAGAGGTCTTTTTCTGAAAACTTCCTCGCCTCTCCTTTTCCTGCCACACAGATATCGATCTCCTCCACCTCTCCGGAAAATCCCTTTTCCAGAGCCTCCATCACCTTCTTCGTGCCGCCCGTCGGACTGAAATAAATACTGAAAATCTGCATATTATAACCTCTTTTCTCTTTTGTCTTCTTCTAAAATATGTGCAAGAAGAGCTTCACAGCCCTCCCGAACATCCTCATACGTCACATCAAAATTTCCCGTATACCACGGATCCGCTATATCGCGCGGCTGCGCTGCATAATCCAGCAACAGAGAAACTTTCCCCTCCGGGTCCGCTCCGAGAATCCTCATCATATTCTTCCGGTTCCACGAATCCATTCCTACAATGTAATCATATTTGTCATAATCTGCCCTCTCCAGCTGCACCGCCCTGTGATCCCCGCAGAAAATTCCCATCTCTTTTAATTTTTTCCGCGTTCCATAATGGACGCCGCTGCCAATCTCCTCCCTGCTCGTAGCCGCTGAATTAATATAAAAGCAGTCGGACAGACCACGCTCATTGACGAGATGCTGCATAACGTATTGAGCCATGGTGCTGCGGC
>CAUWNO010000014.1:0-23859 GCA_963559965.1 uncultured Lachnospiraceae bacterium
CTCGTCGGGCTCATAACCCGAAGGTCGCAGGTTCAAATCCTGCTCCCGCAATTTACACAAGTATATTGTGTATAAGCCCAGATAGCTCAGTTGGTAGAGCAGAGGACTGAAAATCCTCGTGTCGCTGGTTCGATTCCGGCTCTGGGCATTTACTATTTACTGAGAAATGGAGAAACCCTTATCTGCAGGCTTCTCCATTTTTTTGATCCCCCCACCCGGCTTGTAGCGTTCGTCATACTCTGGTACAATGACAACACTGGTGCGAACAGACAGTTTTTTGCAGATCATGATACACAGACAGCGATATGCAAGCGGTAATGCACAGTCGAGAAAGAAAAAGAAGGAGTTATAAACATGACGAGACAGGAAATGTGGAAAAAATGCGCGGATTTTCATGGACATGTGTGCGGAGGTCTGACGATTGGGTATAAAGCGTCTCTATATGCGATGGAGCTTCTGGAAATTTCATTTTCGGAGGATGAGGAGATTGTCTGTATTTCCGAAAATGACGCCTGCGGCGTCGATGCGATACAGGTTCTTTTAGGATGCAGTATCGGAAAAGAAAATCTGCTGTTTCATATGACAGGAAAACAGGCATTTTCATTTTATAACAGGAAAACGGGAAAATCCGTCCGTCTTGTGCTGAGAGAAAAGCCGGAAGGAATGACGAGAGAAGAGACCTTTGACTATTATCAGGGATTGGAACCAAAAGATATGTTTGAGGTAAAGGAGACGGCTATCGTACTTCCGGAACCGGCGAGAATTTTTGATTCTTACGCCTGTGAGTGCTGCGGAGAAACGACAGGAGCCAACTGGATAAGAATTCAGGGCGGGAAAAAACTGTGCGTTGACTGTGCGGATAAATATGACCGTTTCCGGATTTCCTGAGAAACGGCTCTTGCATTTTGAAAATGCGGAAGAAAAACAGGACGGGAGAAGTAAGATGGACGAAAGAGCCAGATGGAATCAGGCGGCAGATCATTTTCAGAAGATTGTGGATGAAAAAGATGAAGGATATACGAATCGTTTGATAGAATTTCTTTGCGAACAGGGAGCCTTAAAGAGAGAAATCCGCGTCGCAGATATAGGATGCGGAGCAGGAAAATATGCGGTGCATTTTGCAAAACGCGGCTGCGGTCTTCTCCTTGTTGACTTTTCAGAAAACATGATGGCTTATACGAAAAAAAATCTTTCTTCGTATGGGATAGAGACAGAGGAAAGGGTATGCGACTGGTCGGCTGCGGATATAGAGAAAAACGGCTGGAAGAAATCTGTGGATCTGGCGTTTGCATCTATGACGCCGGCAGTATCTACAGAGGAAGACATATTTAAACTGTGCGAGATTTCGCGAAAATATTGTTTTATGAGTAAATTTCTGTCCAGAAAGAATCTTCTGTTTCAGGAAATTGCTCTTCAATGTGGGATTGAGGAAGAACAGGAGAAGGAAACAAGTGAAGAGCTTCTGAGACCGCTTGCATATCTGCTTTCTTTGGGATATCTCCCTCAGATTCGCTGCGTTCCTTACGGATGGGAAAACAGATATACGCCGGAAGAGGCAGAAACGTATCTTTTAAACAATAATCTGGGCGTCAGTATCAGAGAAAAAGGTGTGGAAAAAGAATTAACGAAGATATTAAAAAAGCTGGCGGAAAAAGACGGATGTGTTAAGGAAAAGGTAGAAGCAAATGCTTTCTGGATGCTTTGGGAGACAGAGTAAGCGGAAAGCGTAAATAAAAACGGGAAAGAGGAAAAGGAGGATAAGATTGAAAATGAGAATAAAAAAGATTTTGACAGGAATTCTCGCAGCAGCGCTTGTATGCTCTGCGGCGGCGTGCGGTTCTGCAAAGGATGAGAAACTTGCGGATACACAGACCGAAAATAATATGGATAAAACAGAAGAGGGTGCTGCGGAGGAAACCCGCGTTATTACAGACGCCCTTGGAAGAGAAGTTGAAATTCCGGCTGTCGTTGAACGAATTGTTCCTCTGGGAAATGCAGCCCGCCTGGGAACTTATCTTGGAGTGCAGGACAAATTTGTAACGATCAGCGAAGGAGATCTGAGTGAGAATCCATTTATGGCTTACGGCTGGTACAACCATGATTTATGGAAAGAGCTTCCTGTAGCTTCTTCGGGCGGATACGGAGTCTTTCATCCGGAAGTAATTCTTGAAGCCGACCCGGATGTGATTTTATGTACTTACGAGCCTGATATTGTGGAAAGTATTGAGGAAGCGACGGGAATTCCTGTAGTTGCAGCGGCGCAGGGAAAGCTTTTTGCCGAGGATTATGAGCAGTCGCTGAGAATTTTCGGAGAGGTATGCGGCGTATCTGACAGAGCAGAAGAAGTGATAGGCTTTATTCATACCTGTCTGGATGATCTTAATAATCGTACAAAAGATCTGGCGCAGGAGGAGAAGCCGCTTGTTCTGGGAGCAGCGGCTACCTTCCGGGGCGGTCATGGAATCAGCGGAGTGTATGTAGATTATCCGGTATTTGGAGCTATAGCAGCAAACGATGCGGCGGTAGGTCTGGAAAAGGCAGATTTTGATACAGGCGTGGAAGTAGACAAAGAAAAGATACTGGAATGGGATCCGGAAATTATTTTCCTTGATGCGGGAAATATGGGACTTGTTGAAACAGAATATAAGGAAGATCCGGGATTCTTCCAGCAGCTTTCTGCTGTAAAGAACGGCCAGGTATATCAGTGGCCTAATTCTACAGCCAATTATACAAATCTGGAGATTCCGCTTGTCAGCGCATATTATGCGGGAAGCATTCTTTATCCGGAAGCCTTCGAGGATATCAATTTTGAAGAAAAAGCCGCAGAAATTTTTAAGTTCTTTTTAGGACATGAGGATTTCCTGAAGGTACTTGAGGAAAATAACGGCGGCTATAAAAAGATCACGCTGGGAGAATCATAATGTCAGATAAAAAAGAACAGCTTGAACGGTACAACCATTTTATATTCCGAAAAAGACGGATGCTCCTGATCGCGGTCATAGCTGTCGCGGCAGCCGCAGTTTTCTCGATGGGCTGCGGATCGATGAAAATCCCTGTGAGAGAAATTTTTCGTGTTCTGGCAGGGTCAGGAGAAGGTAAATTTCATACAGCGATTATGAACATCCGTCTGCCCCGGGTGCTGTCGGCTGTTCTTGTCGGAGCAGTTCTGGCGTCATCCGGAGCAGTGATGCAGTGTGTACTGCGTAATCCTCTGGCGTCGGCTTCAACTCTCGGCGTGTCGCAGGGAGCAGCTTTCGGAGCTGCTCTCGGCATTATCGTATTTGGAGGAGGCGCGATCACTTCTTCTTCAGCAGCGTCAACGGTATCGGTGAATAATCCCTATATCGTGACGCTTTGTGCGTTTCTTTTCGGATCTCTGTCGTCTGTCGTCGTAGTGGCGATTTCGCGTATGAAAAGAAATATCGGACCAGGGGGACTTGTTCTGGCAGGCACGGCGCTCAGCGCCATGTTTTCGGGAGGAAGCACCATGCTCCAGTATTTTGCAGACGACACGGCTCTTGGGGCTGTCGTATTCTGGACATTTGGAAATCTGGGAAGCGCAGGATGGAAGGATTTGATTTTTCTTGCTGTCGTATTTTTTGGTTCTCTTCTTTATTTTATGTGCAACAGATGGAATTATAATGCGATGGAGGCAGGAGCCGATACCGCGCAGAGCCTTGGGGTAAATACGAGAAATGTAATGGTTACAAGTATGGCGGTCTGTTCGCTTGCGGCAGCTGTCGCCGTATCATTTGTAGGGATTATCAGCTTTGTAGGATTGATTGCTCCTCATATTATGAGAAGATTTGTGGGAAGCGACCACAGGTATCTGATTCCGGGTTCCGCCCTGGCAGGCGCTCTGCTTCTCCTTCTGGCAGATATCTTTGCCAGACTTGTCATGCCGCCGATGATCCTGCCTATCGGAGCACTGATGTCTTTTGTAGGCGGTCCGATGTTTCTGTTTCTGCTGTTTCAGGGAGGGAAAAATTATGATTAAAATTCAGAATATTTCCTTCTCCTACAGCAGGGGCGGGAGAAAAATATTGAATCAGGTAAGTTTTGATGCGCAGGACGGACAATGTGTGGCGATACTGGGAAATAACGGAGCGGGGAAAAGTACGCTTTTAAAATGTATTGACCGGATTCTTCATGCGGCGGAAGGAAGCGCAGAAATCGACGGAGAAAATGTATTCGCGATGACGGGAGCGCAGATGGCGCAGAAAATCGCCTATGTACCGCAGAGTACAGGAAAAGCCAGCATGACAGTTTTCGATATGGTTCTTCTCGGACGGAAACCTTATATCAAATGGGATGCGACGCAGGAGGACTGGGATATTGCGCTTCAGATGATTCATAAAATGGGGCTGGATGATTATGTACTTCGTAATGTATCTGAGCTTTCAGGAGGAGAAGCGCAGAAGGTAATGCTTGCGAGAGCGCTTGCCCAACAGCCGCGTCTTCTTCTTCTTGACGAGCCCACCAGCAGCCTCGATCCGAGAAATCAGCACAAAGTACTTCAGACGGTACGTTCCATCGCAAAAGAGCATCAGATTACAGTGATAACCGTGCTTCATGATCTGAATCTTGCCATACGCTACTGCGATCGCTTTTTATTCCTCAAGGATTCCGAAGTCTTTTCTTACGGAGACAGAAGCACGATGGCAGAGGAGACCATAGAGGAAGTTTACGGAATGCACGTCCATATATTTGATTACGGCGGAGTTCCGGTGATCGTTCCGTTCCCTGATGTGAAGACGGAATTTTCATAATAAGAAAATTCAGTATTAATTTTTGAAATTATATTCTCTGGAAATAGAAGAGGACGCTGTTCAGTCATTGGATTAGATGATTGAACAGCGTCTTCTTTGTGCTTGCGTGGACCTGAAGGGATTCGAACCCTCGACCTCTGCGTTGCGAACGCAGCGCTCTCCCAACTGAGCTACAAGCCCGGATATATGGAAGCTTTTGTCTGTTAAATCTTATTGTAGCACTTTGAATGAAAAGATCAAGTAAAAAATCAGGCGAAAGAGGAAGAAGTGTATCAGTTCAGCCATGCATCTCGGATTTGCGCAGCTAACGCTGCTCACCGCCGCATGGCTGAATCAGTTACGAAGAATTGACAAGGAGAACAGGGAGGAAGTATACTGAGGAAAAACGGGAGGAAGAGAGAATGATTTCATTTGAGAATGATTATTCTGCCGGAGCGCATTCAAGGATTCTGGAGCGTCTGGCGGAGACAAATATGGAGCCTCTGACAGGATACGGACTGGATCCTTACTGTGAAAGTGCGAAAGAAAAAATCAGAGAGGTCTGCGGCTGTCCCAATGCCGATGTATTTTTTCTGACAGGAGGAACGCAGACGAATCAGACGGTTATTTCCTCCATGCTCAGATCGTACGAGGGAGTCGTTGCGGCAAAGACAGGTCATGTAAATACGCATGAGGCAGGAGCGATAGAATATACAGGTCATAAGGTGCTGACGCTTCCGGAGCATCAGGGGAAGATTGATGCGGAAGAGCTGAGGATTTATTTAAAAGGCTTTTATGAAGACGGGAATCATGAGCATGCCGTATTTCCGGGGATGGTCTATCTGTCATGGCCGACAGAATACGGAACACTGTACAAGAAAGAGGAGCTTCAGAATATAAAAACTGTATGCAGAGAGTATGAAATTCCTCTGTTTCTGGACGGAGCAAGGCTCGGCTATGGTCTGGTAAGTCAGGAGGCGGATCTGGATATCAAAGAGATAGCAGAGATCTGCGACGTCTTTTATATCGGAGGAACAAAGGTGGGCGCTCTGTGCGGGGAAGCCGTTGTATTTCCGCAGGGAAACGCTCCGAAGCATTTTATGACTATCGTCAAACAGCACGGGGCACTTCTGGCAAAGGGACGCCTTCTGGGAATACAGTTTGACACGCTTTTTACAGACGATTTGTATTTTGAGATCAGCCGCCATGCAATTCGGATGGCAGAAAAGCTGAAAGAGCTGCTTCACGAAAAAAATATTGTTTTTCATCTGGAATCGCCGACGAACCAGCAGTTTGTTGTTCTGGAAGATTCTGTTCTTGAGAAGCTTCAGGAACATGTGGCGGTGAGCTTCTGGGAGAAGGCGGATGAAACGCACACGGTAGTGCGCTTTGCAACGAGCTGGTCGACGACAGAGGGAGATCTGGAAGAGCTTCGTAAATATCTTTAAACAGGAGACATTTCATGGAAACAAGTCAGACGGGAATGAATCAGACGCCGTCCTCGGAGAGGATACACATTGGAATTTTCGGAAAGAGAAATGCAGGCAAATCAAGTCTTATCAACGCGGTTACGAAGCAGGAAACGGCAATCGTGTCGGAGGTGCGCGGGACAACGACAGATCCTGTATACAAAGCGATGGAGCTTCAGCCGCTGGGACCGGTCGTTTTGATTGACACACCGGGGCTGGATGATGAAGGAGAGCTGGGCAGGCTTCGTGTTCAGAAGGCGCTGGCAGCGCTGCGGAAAACGGACGCGGTGATTTTTGTGGCGGACAAAAGAGAAGGGCTGACAGAAGAGGACAGAGCCTTTTTGCAGGAGATTCAGAAGAGGCGGCTTCCCTGTCTTATCGTATACAATAAAAATGATATCTGTGAGAAAGAAGAGAGTCCGGCGGCGGCTTCCTGTGATCAGGAAACAGCGCTCAGCGTAAGCACCCGGACAGGGGAAGGAATAGAGGAGCTGAAGAAGAGACTTATAGAGCTTTTATCCGCGGGCAGGGAGGAAAAACGTCTTGTAGGAGACATCCTGAACAAAGGAGATCTTGTCGTTCTCGTTGTTCCGATTGACAAGGCTGCCCCGAAGGGACGGTTGATTCTTCCCCAGCAGCAGGCGATACGCGATATTCTGGAGAGCGGTGCAGCTGCCGTTGTCACACGGGATACCGAGTTTCGGGAGATGCTTTCTTCCCTTGGAAAAAAGCCGGCTCTTGTGATTACGGACAGCCAGGTTTTCGGGAAAGCGGCGGCGGAGACACCGGAGGATGTGCTGCTGACTTCTTTTTCTATTTTGTTTGCACGCTATAAAGGAAATCTCTGGCAGGCTGCGGAAGGGGCGCAGGCGCTTGAGCTTCTGGAAGACGGAGATAAAATTCTGATAAGCGAAGGCTGCACGCATCACAGGCAGTGCGAGGATATCGGTACGGTAAAGCTTCCGCGCTGGATTCGGGAATATACGGGAAAAGAGCCGGAGTTCTGCTTTACGTCAGGGACAGATTTTCCGGAGGATCTGAGCGGATTCCGCATGGTAGTTCACTGCGGAGGATGTATGCTGAATGAAAAAGAGATGCAGTACCGTTTCCGTAAGGCTGCAGAACAGGGAACGGCGATAACAAATTACGGGATTCTGATCGCGCATATGAAAGGAATTCTTAAGAGAAGTCTCGAACCGTTTTTGCAGGCAGAAGGGCAGCAGGACAGGAAGACAGGAGAGATAAAAAAGACAAGAGAGGCAGAAGAGAGCGAAGAGACAGAAGAGGTAGAGGAGATAAAAGGGAAGGAATTCGGCGGACCTCTTTACCGCAGTCTTCTTTCCTACAGCCGTTCGGATTTCTATGGATTTCACATGCCGGGTCACAAGAGACAGACAGGAGCTTTTGAAAATCCGTTTCAGATAGATATTACGGAGATAGAGGGCTTCGATGATCTTCATCATCCGGAGCCGGAGGGGATTCTGACAAAGGCTCAGGAAAGAGCTGCGCGCCTTTTCGGAGCGGAGGAAACGCATTTTCTTGTAAATGGAAGTACGTCGGGAATTCTGAGCGCTGTGTCGGCATGTACGCACAGGGGAGGAAAGCTTCTGATGGCAAGAAACTGTCATCGTTCTGTTTATCACGGGGCGGAGCTGATGGATTTGACGCCTGTGTACAGTTATCCGAAACAGATAGAAGATTTGGGGATAAACGGTGCGATTCTGCCGGAGGATGTGGATAAATTATTAAATCAGGACGAAGAGATCGAGGCTGTTTTAGTGACTTCGCCGACGTATGACGGAATTTGTTCTGATGTAAGAGCGATAGCGGAAATCTGTCACAGTCATGGCGTGCCTCTGGTTGTAGATCAGGCGCACGGGGCGCATTTTCCATTTTCGGATTATTTTCCGGAGGATGCGGTAAGCGCAGGGGCGGATATCGTAATTCACAGCGTTCACAAGACGCTTCCGGCGCTGACGCAGACGGCGCTTCTCCATGTGCAGGGAGAGCTTGTGAACAGAGACAGGCTGCGAAAATTTTTGTCGGTATATCAGAGCAGCAGTCCGTCGTATGTTCTTATGGCGTCGGTCGATGCGCTGATGGAGCTTCTGGAGAAGGAAGGGCAGGAATTATTTGAAAATCATGTGCAGCTTCTGGAACATTTCAGGACGGACTGCCGCGATTTGCGCTGTCTTTTCCTTGCAGATGAACCGGGAATGGACAGGAGCAAATTTCTGATATCCGGACGGCGGGCAGGAATATCCGGAAAGCAGATAGCAGATTTTCTTCTGGAAAAGTATCATCTCCAGATGGAAATGACAGGACCGGATTATGTCATTGGAATATCCGGAATCGCAGATACGGAGGAAGGTTTTCAGCGGCTTAAGAGAGCGCTTCATGAGATGGATGAAGCGTTCCTGAAAGAGAGAGAAAATGACCGTGTATGCCGAAGAGAGACAAAGACTGCCGAAATACAAAAGACTGCCAAGATATCAAAGACAGCCGAAATACCGAAGGCTCTTGTCAGGCTGAAACCGGGGCGCGCGGCAGAGATGGAAAAGGAAGTGAAACCGCTTTCTTCCTGCGCCGGGAGTCTGGCTGCGGAATACGTTTATCTCTATCCGCCCGGAATTCCCCTGATGGTCCCGGGAGAAGAAATTACGGAAGAAATGACAGAGCAGATAGAGCGCTGGCTGAAGGATGGATTTTCAGTACACGGTCTTTGCAAAAGTGAACGAAGGGAGACGGCGGCAGCCGTACTGAAAGAAGAATGGGAAAATTATTTTATGTGATAGGAAAAAGCTCCAGCGGCAAGGATACGATCTTTCAGAGCCTTCTGGAAAATAAAGAGCTGGGGCTGAAGCCGCTGATTCTGTACACGACGCGTCCCATGCGCGACGGAGAAGAACCGGGAGTGCAGTATCATTTTACGGATGAGCAGGGCCTTTTGGAGCTTGAGAAAGCAGGAAAGGTAATTGAGCTTCGCGCTTATGACACGGTGCATGGCATATGGAAATACTTCACGGCAGACACAGAGGAAACCGATCTGAACCGGGATGATTATATCACAGTAGGCGTGCTGGCTTCCTTTACGGCAACGCGCGATTATTACGGCGCGGACAGGGTGATTCCCGTCTATATAGAGGTCGAGGACGGGGAAAGACTTCAGAGAGCGCTTGACAGGGAAAGAGCGCAGGAGGAGCCGCGCTATGCAGAAATGTGCCGTCGTTTTCTGGCAGACAGCGAGGATTTTTCAGAGGAAAAAATAAAGGAAGCCGGAATAGAAAGAAGATTCGTGAACAGAAATCTGAAGGACTGCATAGAGGAAATCTGCGCCTGCATCAGGGAGGAGCGAAAGCAGGAAAAAGACTGTTTTTTATAAAAAATATATGTTATACTAAAAAGGATTCATTTTGTGTAAAGGAGTGGGAGTATATGGCAGGATTCCGTAATATTATCGGACACGAACAGATTATAGATCATCTGCAGAATTCCATACGTATGAAAAAGGTTTCCCATGCCTATATTCTGGACGGCGAGGATGGAGCGGGAAAGAAGCTTCTGGCGTCGGCTTTTGCACAGGCGCTTCAATGCGCGCAGGGAGGGACAGAGCCCTGCGGAACGTGTCATTCCTGTATACAGGCAGAGAGCGGAAACCAGCCGGATATTATTTATGTGACGCATGAAAAGCCCGGCACGATAGGCGTCGAAGACGTCAGGGAGCAGCTGTGCGGAGATATCGTGATACGTCCCTACAGCAGTCCCTGGAAGATTTATATTGTGGACGAGGCAGAGAAGCTGACAGAGCAGGCGCAGAACGCTCTTTTGAAGACGATAGAGGAACCGCCGGAGTACGGCGTGATTCTGCTGCTTACGACGAATGCGGACGGCTTGCTGCCAACGATTCTTTCCCGGTGCGTGACGCTGAAGCTGCGCCCGGTCAGGACAGAGCTGATCCGCGAATACCTGATGGCAGAGCTTCATATTCCTGATTATCAGGCGGACGTCTGCGCGGCTTTTGCAAGAGGAAACGTAGGGAAGGCAAGGCGGCTTGCAGAGTCGGAGCATTTCGGAGAACTTAAGGATCATGTGATTCATCTTCTCCGTCATCTGAACGAGATGGAGATCTGGGAGATAGCCGACGCTGTGCAGAGCGCGTCGGAATTTAAGGTGGAGATCGGGGATTATCTCGATCTGATGGCGCTCTGGTACAGAGACGTACTGCTTTTTAAGGCTACGCGTCAGATTGACGGACTTGTATTTTCTGAGGAAATTAATTATATCAGCGCTCAGGCAACGAGAAGTTCCTACGAGGGTCTGGAGCATATATTAGCAGCGTTGGAGAAGGCAAAGACACGTCTGCGGGCTAATGTGAATTTTGAGCTTGCGATGGAGCTTCTGATGCTGACGATAAAGGAGAATTAGAATGGAAAAGGTAATAGGCGTCCGATTCAGAAACGCCGGAAAAATATATTATTTCTCTCCGGGAAAAATGAATATCCCGAAGGGAAAGCATGTGATTGTGGAGACGGCGCGCGGCGTGGAATACGGATACGTCGTAGTCGGAACAAAAGAGGTAGATGAAAAGAAGATTGTACAGCCCCTGAAGTCTGTACTGCGTATTGCAACGCCGGAGGATGATACGAGAGAGGCGGCGAACCGTTTTAAGGAGAAAGAGGCATACCGTATCTGCCAGGAAAAGATCCGCAAGCACGGACTTGACATGAAGCTGATACAGGCAGAGTATACCTTTGATAATAATAAGGTGTTGTTTTATTTTACAGCAGACGGAAGAATCGATTTCCGGGAGCTTGTAAAGGATCTGGCAAGTGTGTTCCGCACCAGGATTGAGCTTCGTCAGATTGGCGTGCGCGACGAGACTAAGATTCTCGGAGGAATCGGAATCTGCGGCAGAAGCCTTTGCTGCCACACACATCTGTCGGAATTTATTCCTGTGTCTATCAAGATGGCAAAGGAACAGAATCTCTCGCTGAATCCGACGAAGATATCCGGAGTCTGCGGAAGACTGATGTGCTGTCTGAAGCATGAACAGGAGACGTATGAGGAGCTGAACAGCCGTCTTCCGGGAGTCGGAGACCATGTAACGGCGTCTGACGGGCTGAAAGGCGAGGTACAGAGCGTAAACGTTCTGCGTCAGAAGGTGAAAGTCATTGTGACGCTGGATGGCGATGAAAAGGAGATCCGCGAGTATCCGGTTGAGGAGCTGAAATTCCGTCCGCGCAAAAAGAAGGAAAAAGGCGACAAGGGCGGTATTTCGGATAAGGAACTGAAGAAGCTGGAGGCTCTGGAAAAGCAGGAGAGGAAATCAAAGCTGGATGACAATTAATCTGAAAGAAGGGGAGCGGCTGGACGAGCTGCAGAGGAACGGATACCGGATTATACAGAATCCGGAGAAGTTCTGTTTCGGCATGGACGCCGTGCTTCTGTCGGGCTTTGCAAAAGTAAAGGCAGGAGAGAGGGCGCTTGATCTGGGAACGGGAACAGGCATTATCCCGATTCTGCTCAGAGGAAAGACAAAAGGAAGAGATTTCACAGGTCTGGAGATTCAGGAGGAAAGCGCCGATATGGCAAGGCGCAGCGTAGAGCTTAACGATCTGCAGGATTCTGTGTCGATTGTCAGAGGAGATATCAAAGAAGCGGCTGCCATATTCGGGGCGGCTTCTTTTGACGTGGTAACAAGTAATCCTCCGTATATGACCCACAGCCATGGTCTGGTGAATCCGGAGCTTCCCAAGGCGATTGCCCGTCATGAGATCCTCTGTTCTTTTGAAGATGTGGCAAGGGAAGCGGCGCGCGTCCTGCGTCCGGGCGGACGGTTTTATCTTGTTCACAGACCGTTTCGTCTGGCTGAAATCATAATGACGCTGGGGAAATACGGGCTGGAGCCGAAGAGGATGCGTCTTGTGTATCCCTATATAGGTCGGGAGCCTAATATGGTGCTTCTGGAGGCGAGCAGAGGAGGAAGACCGCGGATGACGGTAGAAAAGCCGCTGATCGTATACAGAGAGCCAGGCGTCTATATGGATGAGATATACGAGATTTACGGATACTAGAAAGCAGAATACGGGGAGCGGCAGATATGCAGGGAACATTATATCTGTGTGCGACGCCTATCGGAAATCTGGAAGATATGACGTTTCGGGTGGTGCGCATACTAAAGGAAGCCGATCTGATAGCGGCAGAGGATACGAGGAACAGCAGAAAGCTTCTGAATTATTTTGAAATTCATACACCGATGACAAGCTATCATGAATACAATAAGTTTGAAAAAGGAAGAGAGCTTGTACAGAGTCTTCAGGAAGGAAAAAATATCGCCCTGATTACGGACGCCGGAATGCCGGGAATTTCAGATCCGGGAGAAGAGCTTGTAAAAATGTGCGCGGAAGCAGGAATTGAGGTTACAGCTCTGCCCGGAGCCTGTGCCTGCGTGACAGCCCTCACACTTTCAGGACTTGGCACGCGCAGATTTGCGTTTGAAGCCTTCCTTCCGGCAGATAAAAAAGAAAGACAGCAGATTCTGGAAGGGCTGAAGCAGGAGACAAGGACGATTGTGATTTACGAGGCGCCTCACCGTCTTGTGCGTACGCTGGAAGAGCTTCGTAGCACATTGGGAAACCGCAGAATTTCCGTCTGTCGGGAGCTTACAAAGAAGCATGAGACTGTTTTCCGCACAGATCTCGACGAGGCGGTCCGGTATTATAAAGAGGAGGAGCCGCGCGGCGAGTGTGTGCTTGTCTTAGAGGGGCGCTGTATGGAAGAGCTTCAGAGAGAAAGGCAGCAGGAGTGGGAAAAGCTTACCCCGGCAGAGCATGTGGCTTTGTATGAACAGCAGGGAGAGACGAGAAAGGAAGCCATGCGGCTTGCAGCGAAGGACAGAGGCGTTTCCCGCAGAGATATTTACCAGGCGCTTCTTTCAGAAGAGAATAATGAAGAGAAGAAAGAAGAAAAATAAAAAACAGGAGAAATAGAAAAAAACCGGTACCCTGAAAGGGAATGCCGGTTTTTATGTCGGATATTTATTAAATCAAGTTAGCTTTTTTTGCTAATTCTTCAATAGACTTCTTTGAAACCAATTTGCCATGGAACTCAATGAGGTCTTCGCGATCTCCAGTGAAAATATCCGTCGGTGCATACTTCTTTAAAATAATTTTGTCATCTTCAACATAGATCTCGAGAGAATCGCGTTCTTCAATGCCAAATACTTTACGTAATTCCATTGGAAGCGTAATACGTCCGAGTTCATCCAGTCGTCTGACTACTCCGGTGTTCTTCATTGCTTCTCCTCCTTAATTATTTGGTGACACTTGATTCTCACAGTATACCAAAAAATCAATAAGATTCCAATAGAAATTTGAAAAAAGAGTAAGAAAATATTCTTAAAAATCAATAAAAAGTATAATATTGTAATCATATGTCGCTCAAAAGAAAAAAACATAGGTAAAATAGCATTTTAATATATTGGTAGAAAAGGAAACAGGAAAAGGAACGGTATGTTAAATTATTTATGGGCGGGAATGCTTCTGCTTGGAATCGCGTACGGAGCTTTTCACGGCCGCCTTCCTGAGCTGACAGAAGCGGCACTTTCTTCTGTAAAGGAGGCTGTGACACTCTGTATTACGATGACGGGAGTCATGTCGCTTTGGACGGGACTGATGGAGATAGCAGAGAAAAGCGGAGTGATCCGGCAGGCGGCGAAGCTGATAGAGCCGTTTATACAGTTTATGTTTCCGGAGCTTCCGGAAAATCATAAAGCAAGAGAGCATATTACGACGAATATGATTGCAAATATTTTTGGCCTTGGGTGGGCGGCAACGCCGGCAGGTTTGAGAGCGATGGAGGCGCTGAAAGATCTGGAGGAGGAAAGGAGAAAGAAAAAGAAGAAGAGCGCTGTTCCGGAGGGAACAGCCAGCCGTGAAATGTGTACCTTCCTGATTCTGAACATTTCATCTTTACAGCTGATTCCTGTTAATATTATTGCATACCGGAGCCAGTACGGAAGCGTAAATCCGGCTTCTGTGATTGCTCCGTCCATAGCGGCTACGCTGATAAGCACTCTGGCGGCGGCAGTGTTCTGCAAAGCTGCAGAAAGGAGGCGGAGTTTTTGAATATAGTAAGATTTCTTCTCTTTCTGTCAGACCTGATCGTTCCGTTTCTGATATTTTTTGTGGTGGCTCAGGGAATTGCGGCGCGCCGTCCCGTGTATGACGATTTTGTAAAAGGAGCGAAGGACGGGATTCGGACGGTTGTTCAGATTATGCCGACGCTGACAGGGCTTATGGCTGCCGTAGGCGTTCTGCGCGCGTCAGGATTCCTGGATTTTCTGTCGCAGGTTCTTGCGCCTTTGACAGAGAGACTTCATTTTCCTTCGGAACTTCTTCCTCTTGCCGTCGTCCGAATGTTCTCCTCATCGGCGGCGACAGGTCTTGCGCTCGATATTTTCAGAGAGTACGGCACAGATTCTTTCCTTGGTCTGGCTGCGTCTATCCTCATGGGGTGTACGGAGACAATTTTTTATACAATGAGTATTTATTTTGTATCGGCGAAGGTAAGAAAAACGCGCTATACGCTTCCGGGCGCTCTTCTGGCTACGGCAGCAGGGGCGGCGGCAAGTATATTTCTTGCCGGGAGGATGTAGGGAAGAATAAAAGAATATAGGGCGGAAACCTTGTCAGATTCCTTAAAAATACAGTATAATAAAGATGCCGAACGAGGCGCAGAGACAGTACCGTTGCCAGGGCGGGAATAAGACAGAAAGATGCGCGCCAGCAAGCGTCTTATACGGCAGGAACGCAAACTTTAGAAAGTAAGAGTTCCTGCTTTTTTTGCGTATCAGCAAATAGAATAACAAAGCAGGCGTTTATACAGGAAAAGAAGGGGGATGGTTATGCAAAGTTGATATAACAATATGGCAAAAGGAGGAAAGGTGCACGAAAATAATATAGATAGCACATAAAACATGTAATAAAGTAATAAAAAGTATTGACAAATTTGGTATATCAATATATTATGTTGTTATAACAAGGAGGAAAGAATGATAGAAAAGAACAGTGCAGAAAAAGCATATGAGCAGGTGAAGCGGGATTTAAAAGCAAAGATAGTAAATGGATATTACCAAAATGGAGATCAGCTTCCGACTAATATGCAGCTTTGTGAAATGTACCAGGTATCAAGAATTACGGTCAACAGAGCTTTAATGGAGCTTGAAGCGGATGGGTATATAGAAAAAGTACAAGGCAAAGGCTGCTTCGTTCATCTAAAAGAAATTAATCAGAATATTTCACAATTTTACAGTTTTACAGAAGAACTGGTGAAGATGGGATACGTTCCGGGATCGATTTTTGTGTCTCTTAAGCTGGAAAAGGCATCAGAAGAGATTGCCGCTGCACTGGATCTGGCTCCAGATGATAAAGTATATGTCATCAGTAGACTGCGTCTGGCAAATGAAATGATTGTTGTCTACGATCGTTCAGCGATTCCCATGAAACTGTTTCCGAATTTTAATAAGCTTATGCTTGCAGAAGGATCTTTATATAAAGCATTGGAAGAAAATTACGGAATCAGACCAAATCATTCGGAAGAAAACATTGAAGCGATTGCCATCAATGAGGAAGATGCAGAAAAGATGCGTTTAAAAGCCGGTTCCCCTGTTCTTTTGATAAAACGAGTCTCTTATCAAAATGAAAAAAAAGTAGAATTCAACTATAGACTGGTGAATTCTAAATTGTTCAAATATCATATTTCTTTGCGGTAACTGATATAGAACAATTACTTTTTTAATATTTTAAAAAGAAAAAGGAGGACACTATGAAGAAACGGGTAATGGGTCTGGTACTGGCGTTGACAATGTGTGCAGGAATGCTGGGAGGATGCGGAAAGAGCGAGGCTCCGGCAGAACAGCCGGAACAGCAGGAAGCAGGAAAGGAAGAGGCAGATAAAGGAGAGGAACCTTTAAAGGTTGCGTATTCTGTTCAGACTTTGAACAACGAGTATTTTGTAACGATTGCAAATGGTGTTGAAGAATATGCAAAGAGTCTTGGAATGTCGGTGGAAATCACAAATGGTAATCAGGATGTAGCGACACAGATTTCCCAGATTGAAAACTTTATCCAGAAAGAAATGGATATTATTATCATCTCTCCGGTATCAGATACAGGACTGGAGGACGCTGTTAAGAAGGCAACGGACGCGGGTATTACAGTGATTGCAGCAAATCAGGATTTTGAAGGTTCTCAGGCCTTTGTAACCATTCCCGAATATGATCTGGGTAAAGCATTGGGAGATGCATGCGGAAAATACATCACAGATACATTTGGAGAAGAGGCTGTAGATGTTCTGGTACTGGATTATCCGGATATTGAGTCTATTGTACCGCGTGGTGACGGTATGAGAGATGGAGTGAAAGAATTTGCACCTAATGCTAATATCGTTCAGAGTATTTCTGCCAACACGGTAGAGAAGGGAACAGCAGCGATGGAGACAGCAATTCAGAAGTTCCCGAATATTCAGGTTGTTATAGGCTGTAATGATGCGGCAGCTCTCGGAGCATACAGCGTAGTAGAGGCACAGCATCTGGCAGAGAATAATGATAAATTTTACATTGGTGGAATGGACGGAACAGATCAGGCTCTTGAACTGATTAAATCAGGAACAGCATATAAGGCTAGTGTTGATATTAATGCTTCTGGTACAGGAAAAATTTTAGTGGATACTGCACTGCAGGTACGTGAGAATGGTCCTATAGAGGAGCCGGTCAGCATTCCTTTGAACGTAGTGACACCGGAAAATGTTGATGAATTTATCAAATAATAAAGCATTGTAAAAATTAGAACGTGAAGGTGTTCTGCAGACATAACAGAATCAGAGCCGCATGAAAGAAGTTA
This sequence comes from uncultured Lachnospiraceae bacterium, assembly GCA_963559965.1. Lineage (GTDB taxonomy): Bacteria > Bacillota > Clostridia > Lachnospirales > Lachnospiraceae > Laedolimicola. The sequence continues at coordinate 17,119 of CAUWNO010000014.1, forward strand.
TGTCTGCAGAATTAAAAAACCATTTTTACGAGTTGGGGAAAACTGAGCGTAAATATGTGAATGGGAGGGTCCATGGACACAAAAAGCTCGATTTTGAGCCTTAGAGGCGTAAAAAAACAATATAGCGGAGCGCCGGTTCCAGCAATAGAAGATATCACGCTGGATATACAATATGGTGAAATATACGGTCTGGTAGGTGAGAATGGCGCGGGCAAATCAACTCTGATTAAAACGATTGCAGGCGCAATTGAGCCGACAGGCGGAGAGATTATTTATAAGGGTGAAAAACTGGTATGCAAGAACCCGACAGAGGCAATAAAAAAGGGTATCGGAGTCGTATATCAGGAATTTAATTTATTCCCGAATCTTACGGTATATGAAAATATATTTTTTGGAATTGAATTGAAGAAAAACGGATTTCTGGACAGAAAAGCTATGATTCAGGAGTCAGAGAAAATATTGCAGCAATTAGGATTTGAGCTGGATGTAACAAAAAGGGTAAGTCATCTTTCACCGGCTTATCAGCAGGCGACAGAAATAGCGAAATGTATTAATCACCAGGTAGAACTGATGATTATGGATGAGCCAAGCGCGCCGCTGACAGAGAAGGAAGTAGGACAGATGTTTAAGGTGGTCAGAAAGCTCAATGAGAGTGGAGTGACTATCATATATATCTCCCATAAACTTAATGAAATCTTTGATTTGACAAATAGAATATCTGTTTTAAGAGACGGACATTTAATCAGCACATTTCAAACGGAAGAAGTTACGGAGCAGGAGCTTATCAAAGAGATGGTTGGTCGCGAGATAAAGGATATTTATCCAGCCAAGATCTACAGCGATAAGGAAGTGATTCTGAAGGTGGAGAATCTGCACGGAAATAAAGTGCACGGAGTTTCTTTTGAACTGAGGCGGGGAGAAGTTCTGGGATTTGGAGGTTTGGTAGGAGCGGGACGAACGGAAACTATGCGTCTTCTTTTCGGCGCAGATAAAAAGACAGACGGGTCTGTTTTTATAAACGGCAGTGAAGTTCAAATTAAAAATCCCATGGATGCGATTCAAAACGGAATAGGATTGATTCCGGAAGACAGAAAGATGCAGGGGCTTGTTCTTAATAAGAGTATTTTCCTTAATTGTCTGCTTCCGTCTATAGATAAATACAGTAAAACAGGGTTCATACAGTTTAAAGACGCGCGTGCAGACATAGAAAAGCTTTATGCTACGCTGAAAGTAAAAGCAGTAAATCAGAATCAGGTGGTATCGCATCTTTCAGGTGGAAATCAGCAGAAGGTTGTTTTGGAAAAATGGCTTTTGAGAAATTGTGATATTTTGATTCTTGACGAGCCGACAAGAGGAATCGATGTGGGAACAAAGCAGGAGATTTATCAGCTCATCAAAGAATTAGCAGCGCAGGGAAAGGCTGTTATTGTTATTTCTTCAGAAATGCCGGAGTTGATTGGTGTGAGTCATAGAGTTATCGTTATGCGTGAAGGACAGGTAACAGGAGAGATAAAAGGAGACGAAATTACACAGGAAGCAATTATGACATTGGCTTCTTAGGGAGAGAAATCATATGAAAGATCTTAAGATACTTTTTAGTAAATACGCAATTTATTTTGTGCTGGTTTTTGAGATTATTTTCTTCTCATTTGCATCAGAGTACTTCTTGTCGGCAACAAACTTTGTCAATGTATTAAGACAGGTTTCTATCGTCGGAATTATGGCAGTCGGCATGACTTTTGTAATATTAACCGGAGGTGTGGATCTGTCTGTAGGAGGAGTGACAGCCTGCGTGGGCGTAATTTGTGCAAAACTCATGGTCAGCGGATGGAATCCTTTGCTGGCAGTATTGATTTCACTTGGATTTACTGCTCTGGTAGGATGTGTAAATGCCTTTTTTTCACACGAATTCCGTTTGAATCCTATGATTGTGACGTTGGCGACACTTCAGATTCTCAAAGGAATTTCTTATATTGTCACGGGAGCCATACCGGTTTATGGATTTACAGAAGAGTTTAAAGTAATTGGACAGGGACATATTGGACAGATTCCGATTCCGATTATCATCATGTTAGTATTGTATATTGTGGCATATATCGTTTTAAAATATACCAAGTTTGGTCAGAGCATCTATGGTATCGGAGGAAACGAAGAGGCGGTTCGTCTTACGGGAATCAATATTCGTAAGAGTAAATACGGAGCATATATTCTCTGTAGCGTTGTGTCTGGTATCGCGGGTATTGTACTGCTTTCGAGAGCGAATACAGCTCAGCCGTCAGCAGGTTTCGGATATGAGATGGACGTTATTGCGGGCGCAGTTCTGGGTGGAATCTCCATGTCAGGAGGAGAAGGAAAAATCACAGGAGTATTTGCAGGTGTTCTTGTAATGGCGATCTTGAGCAACGGAATGCTGATGATGGACGTCAGCGAATACTGGCAGTGGGTAACAAAAGGAATCGTTATGCTGGCAGCTATTACATACGATAGAGTTCTTAAGAAAGGATAAAAAAGATGAGTGTTTTAAAAAGAGGATTAATTGTTTCTTGTCAGGCGACACCAGAGGAGCCGCTGCGCAGCTCTGAGATTATGGGAAGACTTGCAGTTGCAGCAAAAGAAGGCGGAGCAGTGGGAGTAAGAGTAAATACATACGACGATCTGGTTGCAGTAAGAAGGGTATGTGATCTTCCGATTCTTGGTTTAATTAAGACGGTTCATGAAGGATTTTGGCCCTATATTACAACCACAATGGAAGATGTAGATAAAGTTGTAGAGTCTGGTGCAGAGATTGTATGTATTGACGCAACAACCTACCCGAGATATGACGGACATACTTTTGAAGAACAGTATCATATGGTCCGTGAAAAGTATCCAAATATTGAGATTATGGCGGATGTTTCTACTGTAGAAGAAGGAATACGCGCAGATAAACTGGGCGTTGATTATGTCGCAACAACTTTATGGGGATATACGCCTGATACAGATACACATGAGGATATTATACAGGAATTCCGCGAGCCGAACATTGATATTGTAAGGGAACTTGCGTCGGTATGTAAAGCGCCTGTTGTTGCAGAGGGAAGATTCCATAATGCTGAATATGCGATTAAAGCCATGAAAGCCGGAGCATATGCAGTAACGATTGGCTGGGGAATTACAAGACCGCAGATCATCACAAAATATATTGTGGATGAGATGAAGAAAGAGATAGAAGGCTTATGAAATATGCAGCAGCTATTGATGTAGGGGGAACCAAGATACTGGGAGCGCTGGTGGATGAAGAAGGAAATGTAAAGAAAGAAATACGTGTTCCTTCCGACTTTGCGCTCGGCGGTCTGCACATCATGGAGAAAATATTTGAAATAATCGATCAGTTTGTGCAGTTGGAAAAAATTGATGCGATCGGTATTGGCATTGGGGGGAGAATTGATACAGAAAAAGGGATTATCAACTGGGGTGTAAAGCCGGTTCCACATTGGTTTGGTCTGAAAGTGAGAGAAATGACAGAAGACCGGTATCATATTCCCTGTGCAGTGGACAATGATGTAAAAGTTGCAGGATACGGGGAACAATGGAAAGGCGCGGCAAAGGGGCTGGATTCTTATGTCTGTATTACGCTTGGAACAGGGATAGGGGCAGCAGTCTGCATAGACGGGAAAATGCTTCATGGAAAGCACTGGAGCGGCGGCGAGATAGGACACAGTATCCTGTATCCCGGAGGAAGACTTTGTACCTGCGGGTTTCGGGGGTGTACCGAACAGTATTTATGCGGAACAGCACTGGTGAACATTTACAATGAAAAAAGCTGCAGTAAGGTTTCCACAGGATATGAGTTCTTTGAACGCGTAAAAGCGAAAGAAGAACTGGCGGAGAAAGTTCTGGAACAGTTTGTGGAAGATCTGAGTACGCTTTTGAATTCTTTGTGCAATACATATGACCCGGAAAAGTTTATTATCGGAGGAGGCTTAATTGACACAAAAGAATTTTGGTGGGATAAGCTTCTGGAAAAGATGAGTGCTTCGCCGATTAATCAGGTTTATGCCCCGGAGATTGTTCCGGCGCTGCTTGGAAATAAGGCAGGATATTATGGAGCGGCATATATTGCATTTGAGTATTTGAAGGAAAAAGCTGCCTGAAAGAAAATTTTTACAGAAAGGTTTATCACGGCTCACGGAGAGTTGACAAAGCTTCCGCCCCGTGATAAACTTTTTTTATATGCAAACGCTATGAAGAAAAGAGTAAGCCGCGTAATCTTTTACAGAGAAGTCCCGGAGGCTGAGAGGGATGAAGATAAAACGGTCGAAGATGGTTTCTGAGCGGCGCGGATGAACGCAGCGGATAAGCGGCGATAAGACGCGACAGGAGCGCCTGTTACAGCGGCTGGGTATGCAGTACCCGTAGAGGTCTGTTTCGTGAGGAACAGATGAATGGAAGTGGTAACACGGGATTGTCCCGTCTTCTTTAGCGATAAGGAAGACGGGTTTTTTAATATCCGGAAATATCGAGATTCAAAGGAGAGAGAAGAATGGAAAAACAGAAATATTATCTGACAACAGCGATTGCCTATACTTCAGGCAAACCCCATATCGGAAATACTTATGAGATCGTGCTTGCCGACGCGATTGCGCGTTTCCGGAGACTTCAGGGCTACGATGTCTTTTTCCAGACAGGAACAGACGAGCATGGACAGAAGATTGAGCTGAAGGCGGAAGAAGCGGGCGTTACGCCGCAGGAGTTTGTAGACGGCGTAGCGGGAGAGATCAAAAGAATCTGGGATTTGATGAATACTTCTTACGACAAGTTTATCCGTACGACAGACGATTATCATGAGAAGCAGGTACAGAAGATCTTTAAAAAGCTGTACGATCAGGGCGATATCTATAAGGGAGCTTACGAGGGAATGTACTGTACGCCCTGCGAATCCTTCTGGACACAGTCTCAGCTTGTGGACGGAAAATGTCCGGACTGCGGACGTGAGGTGCAGCCTGCGAAGGAGGAGGCATATTTCTTCCGTATGAGTAAGTACGCAGATCGTCTGATCGATCACATCAACAGCCATCCGGAATTTATTCAGCCGGTATCCCGCAAGAATGAGATGATGAATAACTTCCTTCTTCCGGGACTTCAGGATCTCTGCGTATCCAGAACCTCTTTCAAATGGGGAATTCCCGTTACCTTTGATCCGAAGCATGTAACGTATGTATGGCTGGACGCGCTGACAAACTATATTACAGGAATCGGCTATGACTGTGACGGAGAATCGGGAGAGCTGTTCAACAAAAACTGGCCGGCGGATCTTCATCTGATTGGAAAGGATATCATCCGTTTCCATACAATTTACTGGCCGATTTTCCTGATGGCGCTTGATTTGCCGCTTCCGAAGCAGGTATTTGGTCATCCGTGGCTTCTGCAGGGAGACGGAAAGATGAGCAAGTCCAAGGGAAATGTTCTTTACGCAGATGAGCTTGTAGAGATGTTTGGCGTGGATGCAGTGCGCTACTTTGTTCTTCATGAAATGCCCTTTGATAACGACGGTGTGATTACATGGGAGCTGATGGTAGAGCGTATGAATTCTGATCTTGCGAATACTCTGGGCAACCTTGTAAATCGTACGATTTCTATGTCCAATAAGTACTTTGGCGGAGTCGTAAACAATGCAGGCGTACTGGAGCCGATAGACAGAGAGCTTCGTGAGACGGCTGTGCAGGCGGCTGAAAAAGCTTCGGCGAAGATGGATGAGCTTCGCGTGGCGGATGCCATTACAGAGATTTTCGCATTGTTCAAGCGCTGCAACAAATACATTGACGAGACGATGCCCTGGGCGTTGGCAAAGGATGAGAGCAAGAAAGACCGTCTTGCGACTGTGCTTTACAATCTGGTAGAAAGTATCAGTATCGGCGCTGTTCTTCTGGAGCCGTTTATGCCTGAAACAGCAGAGAAGATTCTTTCTCAGCTCGGAGCAAAGAAGCGTTCTCTGGAGGTTATGAATATGTTCGGTCTTTATCAGTCCGGAACAAAGGTAACAGACAAGCCGGAGATTCTTTTTGCCCGTCTTGATGTCAATGAAGTGCTGGAAAAAGTAGCGGCAAAAAAGGCTGAGGAAGAAAGCGCTGCGGCAGAGAACGAGGAAAAGGCAGAGGAAGCGCCGGAAGTAATTGATATTGAGCCGAAGGCAGAGATTGAATATGAGGATTTTGCCAAGCTTCAGTTCCAGGTGGGCGAGATTATTGCCTGTGAAGAGGTGAAGAAATCCAAGAAGCTGCTTTGCTCACAGGTTCGCGTAGGAAGTCAGGTAAAGCAGATTGTTTCCGGTATTAAGGCGCATTATTCCGCAGAAGAAATGGTAGGAAAGAAGGTTATGGTTGTTGTAAACCTGAAGCCTGCGAAGCTTGCCGGAGTTCTCTCTGAGGGAATGCTGCTCTGTGCAGAAGATGCAGACGGAAATCTGGCTCTGATGACGCCGGAGAAGGAGATGCCTGCCGGAGCAGAGATCTGCTAAGGGAAGGCCGGAGACGATACAGGAGAGCACGAACAGAGCAATTTTTAAAAGAACAAGTTATAATTGATGAAAGAAGATTAAGAAGTCCGATATCATTTCTTGTTATAGAAGTGGATATCGGACTTTTTGATTTATAGTTTTTTTAAATTTATCGGATAGAAAAATTACATGTAGAAATAATGTGTGCATAATAATGTTAAGTCAAACAATGAAGAGAGTTAAAACGAACAAAAGGACAGGGTAAA
>CAUWNO010000015.1:0-23262 GCA_963559965.1 uncultured Lachnospiraceae bacterium
GTGTGGCTCAGCTTGGTAGAGCGCTACGTTCGGGACGTAGAGGTCGCAGGTTCAAATCCTGTCACGCCGACGAAAAAAAGCTGTTGATAGAGCAGAAGATATCTGCCGGTCAATAGCTTTTTTATTTCACAGGAAATTGCGTCCTGTGAAATACTGTATTCTCAGATGCGGAACAGATTTGAAAGTTTAAGATAGAGATCGGGGCGCAGCCGGAGAATGTCGTTGGTCTCATTGGAAAAGATAACGAGGAGACCGCGTCCTATTGTAATAAGAAGAAGAACGAGTACGGCAGCATAGAGAATGCGCGCAGAACGCGTTCCGTCAAAATGCACCTGATCAAGAAGAAGGAAAAAGGCGCAGAGACTCAGCAGGAGAGCGAGATCACAGACGTAGCGGATGTGAATGCCTCCCAGAAGAAAGTTCAGATAACCAAGAGCAAGGATTCCCAGAACAGAGAGAAGAAACGTCTGTTTTTTCAGGGAGTCCTTTTTGTCGCTCTTTTTTGTGAAGAGGACAGGAAAGAGAAGAAAAACGGCAAGATTCAGCGGCATCACAAAGAGACCAGTGCTGTATTCCTGATAGAGGTAATTTCCGAAGTCCACGCATTTTTCCGCAGTAAACCGGAGGAAGGGGAAAAACTCTGTCCGGGCAAACGGCTCAGCAAAGTAATGGTAGAGCATGGAGCCAAAGTGGTGCAGGCTGAGAGAGAAATGGTTCCAGCGGATATCGCTTTCCGTAAGCTGATAGGAGGTTCCGAATTCAAACACAGAATCAAAGCGGATCTGGTTATAGTACATGACGGCGGCTCCGCCGATCAGCACAGGAATAAGAAACGGAAGGGCGCTGCCGCAAAGCCGTTTTTTCAAAGAAAGATTTTTGTCAAACAGAATATGAAGAAAAAGCGGGGCTGCAAAGGTGATGGCAAGCAGTACGGTGTTCGGACGGGAGAGAACAAGCATGACTACGCAGATTCCGCAGAGAAAGAAGAGAACGCCTCTTTTTATGGAAGAGCTGCAAAGGGATGCAAAGCAGGCAAGGGCCAGAAAAGCAGCGAACCATCCGGCGGCAGCCAGAAGCGGCAGGTAGTAGAAGCTTAAAGACGACTGCATCAGGTAAAGAAAGCTTCCGCAGACGACAGCAGTCTCCCCCGTCAGGAAGAGCAGAAGATTCGCGCGGGGAGCAAAGAGGCGGAAAAGTCCCTGTACGGCTGCAAAGACGCCAAGAATTGCAAAAACAGCTAAAAGCGTTCCGGCAAGCGATACGGAGGGAAGCATACCGGTCAGAAACCATACCGGGTAATAAACCATAAAAAGTGGGGCAAGTCCGAAATAGGAATAATACTTGCCGTTGTAGTATGCGCGGTCCCAGTGGTATTCGATTTCTTTTTTGTCGCGTTCTCCCTTGTCATAGGGATTGTCAAGCTCTTCAAGAGCCGGATTTATATCGAGATCAAGCTCGATCTGACCTTTTTCAAAGGCGTCAAGCTGCTGCATATAGGCGTCTACGACCATTTCCGGAGAGCGGACTTCTTCTGCCGACGGATAGGGGCGAAGAAATTCGTGAGCCGGATTTTCGGCATAGAATACAAAGCCTGCCGCCGCAAGGCAGAAGGTCAGAGCGCAGAGATTCAAAAGACGGTGGCTCTTTTTCTTCGGATCATAGTCCTGGGCGTAAAGCCGGAAGCGTAAGGTGAAAAAGAGGGCTAACAAAAGCAGGGCAATAAGAGCGATCCGTCCAAAGGAAAGAGCCAGAGGACGGCGTGCGTTCAGAGTAACGGAGCGCAGAAAGACGGGCTCCTCCATTCCGTCTGTGAAATTAAGGCGGAGGCGGGTAAGGTTTCCGCGGCTGTCAAGCCGGACGGTAAAGGTGTTTTCTTCCCCTCCCGGCACGACGGAAAAGCTTCCGGCGCCCACCGTTTTCCAGGCATTCGCTTCATCGCAGATACCGATATTTCCGGAGATAAGAGCTGCCGGTCCGGCAGAGGTCACCGTGACGCTGCGCACAGGCAGGGAGAGACCGTCAAACGAGACGGACGGGCTTTCCGGAAGTACGGCGAGGGCTTCCCCGTTCCATCCGTCGATGGAGGACAGATCGATGGAAGTTTCCGGGTATTCGTCTGAGAGAGACAGAATGCCGGGAAGCTGAAACAGACAGAGTTCTATGAGAAGAGCCAGAACGGCGGCTGCTGCCGCGAGAAAAAGAGTCTGCGCGGCTGCAGGCAGGCGATCAAGGCGCGATACAAAATTTTTCATAGTAAAGATCCTTTCTTTCCGATACAGGTATAGTCAATCTGATAATAGCAGAGGTAAAAAAGAGTGTCAATCAGCATCCGATTTCACAGGATTGATTGACAAATAATACAAAAAAAACTATCATAAAAGAGAGAAAAGGACAGGAGGTTTTACATATGGAGAATTTCGTAATTGCGATCACAAGAACCTGCGGAAGCGGGGCGACCTCTATCGGAAAAATACTGGCAAAAAATCTGGGCGTGGAGCTGTATGACAGGAACCTTCTGCGCCTGGCTTCCGACGACAGCGGAATCAGTCAGGAGCTGTTTGCAAGAGCAGACGAGGATCAGAAGCAGAGCCTTTTGTTCCGGGCGTCCCAGAAGGTATATAACGGGGAGCTGATTCCCCCGGAGAAGGAAGATTTCACATCGAATAATAATCTTTTTAACTACCAGGCAAAGGTACTCAGAGAGCTGGCAGACGTTTCGTCTTACGTCGTAATCGGCCGTGCGGCGGATTATGTGCTCCGGGATAAGCCGAACCTGGTCCGCGTGTATATTTACGCGTCTAGAGAAAAATGTATTGAGAAAGAGATGAACCGTCAGAAGATAGACTGGAAGCGTGCCGATCGGTTTATTACGAAGACGGACAAATACCGCCGCGACTATTATCACTACTTTACGGGGCAGGAGTGGCAGGATATGCGCAATTATGATTTGTGCATCAATACGACAGCTTTTACCTATGAGCAGGCGGCAGAAGCGATTCGGGAGTTTGCGGCGAATATGCTCGGATGGGAAAAAGAGCAGAGATAAGAGAGAAAAGGCAGAGGGCGTCTTTTGACGTCCTCGTTTGCTTTTGACAGGAAGCTGACAGAAGAGGCTGATATCATTTGGAGAGGCAGCTGAATTCGGACAAAAGAGAAAGGGTAGAAAGCCATGGCGGTGAAACGGGAATTTACATTTGAGTCGGGAGACGCAAGGACCAGAATCCATGCGGTGGAGTGGAAGCCGGAGAACGCAGAGATACACGCTGTTTTGCAGATTTTTCATGGTATGGTGGAATTCATTGACAGATACGAAGAGTTCGCCTGCTATCTTGCGGAAAGAGGAATTGTTGTTCGGGGAAGCGATCATCTGGGGCATGGAGCGTCCATTGTGGAAAAGGAAGACTATGGCTATTTCAGCGAGGAAAATGGAAATGCCGTTCTGCTGGGAGATCTGCACAGGCTTCAGGAGATGACTCAGGAGGAATACCCGGATCTTCCTTATTATATATTGGGACACAGTATGGGATCTTTTCTTCTGCGCCAGTACCTGTGCAGGTATGGGGAAGAGCTGGACGGGGCAGTTATCATGGGAACGGGAACGCAGCCGCAGGCGGCGCTTGCCTTCGGACAGAAGCTTTGCAGAATGATGGCGAAGCATAAGGGCTGGAGATACCGAAGCCGTTTCATTGACAAGATGGCTTTCGGAGGTTATAATAAGCACTTCAAACCCGGAAGGACCGGAAAGGAATGGCTGACAAAGGACGAACAGAAGGTAGACGCGTATGTGGCGGACGAGCGCTGCAGCTTTATTTTTACGCTGAACGGATATTATAATCTTTTTTACAGCATCGAGGAAGCGTCGAAGCGTGAAAATATGGAAAAGATGCCGAAGGATCTGCCGGTTCTCTTTGTTTCCGGCGCGGACGAACCGGTGGGCGGGTTTAAAAAAGGAGTAGATCAGGTGAGAAAAGAGTTCCAGAATCTTGGAATGACGGATATTACCTGGATTTTCTATGAAAATGACAGACATGAGATCCTGAATGAGACAGACAGAAACACGGTATTCCGGGATCTGTATGCCTGGCTGTATGTGCGGATTTGTGATCCGCGCCGTAAGACAGGAGGAAAAGAAAATGAAAATATTAAAAAAGTGGATTTCAGCGGTATTGACATTGACGCTGGTGCTGACGGCAGGGGCAGCAGGGATGGAGGCGGAAGCAGCGTCCTCTGACCGGCCGATTCTTGCTCTTGGAGCAGATCTGAGCGCGGAGCAGAGAGCGGTTGTTTTTGGAGAGCTTGGCGTGAGCGAGGCGGACCTGGAGAACTATGACGTGATTTATGTAACGAATCAGGAGGAGCACCAGTATCTTGACGCGTACTTAAGTTCCAGCCTTATCGGTACGCGGGCGCTTTCCTCTGTGCTGATAAAGCCGGCGGACGAGGGAGAGGGCATCGATGTGACGACATATAATATCAGCTACTGTACGATCGATATGTACACGAACGCTCTTTTGACGGCAGGTCTTTCCGACGCGGACGTCTATGTGGCGGCTCCCTCCAATATATCTGGAACCTCGGCGCTGATTGGCGCGGTAAAGGGTTATGCGCAGATGACGGATACGGCGGTAAATGAAGAAGCGCTGAAGACGGCGGTAAATGAGCTTGTCGTTACAGGAGAGCTGGGCGATATTCTCGGAGATTCCGAGACGGCTTCGGATATGGTAGCTTATATCAAGCAGCAGATTATCGAGCAGGGTCTTGACAGCGAGGCGGATATCGAGACGATTATCCGAAACGCGATGAAGGAATTCGGCATCAGCCTTTCTGATGAGGATGTGGCGAAGCTGACAGAGCTGATGACGAAGATCAGCAAGCTGGATATCGATGTGAACGCCCTTGCGCAGCAGGCTTCGGCTCTTTATGAAAAGCTGAAAGGCATGGGACTTGATCTGGAGAAGATAGACGGTGAGAAGGTCGGGAATTTTATCACAAGATTTTTTGACAAGATTGTATCTCTGATAAACGAGCTGATAGGCTGAAAAGCCTCTGGGGGTAATTGCGCATATGTATAAGGTGTTGCTGGTGGACGATGAGGCGCTGATTCGCGAAGCGATCAGAGAAAATATCCGCTGGGAAGAGATGGGTTTCGAGGTGCTGGAAAGCTGCGGAAACGGAAAAGAGGCGATGGAAGTTATCAAAAAAACGCCTCCCGATCTGGTTCTGACAGATATCTGTATGCCTTACATGGACGGGATTGAGCTGGCAAAGTATATCTTTGAAAACTGTCCCGATACTAAAACGGTGATTATCAGCGGTTATGATGAATTTGAATATGCGAAGCAGGCTGTGCGCTATCAGGTTATGGAATATATTCTGAAGCCTATCACGCCTGCGGAGCTGACAGAGGTTCTGGGCAAGGCAAGAAAAGCGCTTGACGAGACGTATGCAAGGACGAAGACGCTGAAGAAGCTGAAGGGAGCGTATCAGAGCAACCGGGTTTTCCTGAGAAGCCGTTTTCTGAACAGCCTTCTTCGCGGAGACGAACGGCAGGAGGGTCTGGAAGAGAAGATGAAAGAGCTGGAGGTTTCTCTTCCAGGCCCGTTTTATAATACGGCGATTGTGGAGGGGGACGATCTGTCTCCATTTCTGAATCAGTACAGGGAGATTCGGGAAGAGCTTGCTCTTTTTTCAGTCTACAATATTGCCCAGGAGCTGATCGAACAGAAAGGAAGAGGCGTCGTATTTCAGAAGATGGACGGAAGGACGGTAATCATTTTCAGTGCAGAAAGTGAAGCGGAGCTGGAAGTCCATATCAGTGAGTCGCTGGAGGAAGTCAGAGGAACGATAAGAGAGCTTCTTCAGATTGAGACGACGGCAGGCGTGGGAACACAGACCAACCAGCTTCTGAAGCTGTATCATTCCTTTGAGGAGGCAAAGGCTGCTCTTGAACTGAAATGGCTTCTTGGCGGAAAGCAGGTTCTGCGTTCCGGTATGCTTCATGCGAAGAGAAGCGTTTCCATCGACGTCGCGCACTGGGCAGAGCGTGTGCTTTCCTGCATCAAAGCGGGAAATGAGGAGAAAATCGAGACGGCTGTCAGGGAATTTGCGCAGGAGATCAGAGAGTCGCGGATCAAACAGAACAGAGCGGTTATTTATATGCAGAACCTTCTGCTTACCGTAGTGAATGCGGCGGATCTTGACGAGGAAAAGGAAAATCAGATTCTGAAGGAAGAAAGAGAGCTGACAAACAGGCTTTATACTTATGAGAGGCTTCGCGATATGGCAACCGATGTGATAGCCATTTTCACAAGCCTGTCCCGTCTGCTGAACGAACAGAGAGACAGCTATGGAAAGAAGCAGGCTCTCCGGGCGATGGAGTATATAGATAAGAATTATATGAACTCGGATGTATCGCTGAATTCCGTATGCAGCTATCTGGCGATGAGTACGAGTTATTTCAGTACGCTTTTTAAGACGCACACAGGAGAGACCTTTATCGAGGCGCTCACAAGAAAGAGGATGGAAAAGGCAAGGAACCTTCTGGAAACCACATCCAAGCGAGCCTACGAGGTTGCGGAGGAGGTGGGCTTCTCCGATCCGCATTATTTCAGCGTGGCGTTTAAGAAGGCAACGGGCAGGACGCCCCGGGAATATGCGAAGGAGAAACGTTCCGAATGAAAAGAAAGCTTCTGATGCGTTTCCGCAGTCTCAGAACCTCGCTGATTGCTGCGTTTGTGACGCTTGTAATTTTTTCGCTTCTGACCTTTCTTCTGATTTCTCTTCGCTATACGAGGGATATGGTTCTGAAAAATTCGACAGACTATACCTCGCAGCTTATCGGACAGGTAAACAACGATATCGATTCCTATATGAACTATATGGAAAATATATCGTTTATCGTATCGAATAATTCAGACGTGCGCGATTATCTCTTTACAGAAAAGCTGACGCAGGAAAGGGCGCAGGAGCTTCGGGAGCGTATTACGGCAGTGTTTCAGACTGTCACAGATACGAGAGGAGATATTACAAATATCGGACTTCTGCCGGAGGGAAGAAAGGAAGTAATCAACGATAGCGAGGTAAAGCTGAATCCCTATGTCGATGTGAAAGCGCTTTCCTGGTATCAGGCTGCGACAGAGGCAGACGGAGAGGCTGCAATTTCCTCTTCGCATGTGCAGAATGCTGTATGGGATCAGTATGACTGGGTAGTAACCCTGAGCCGCAGTATTTCCAACAGCGCCAGTCCCGGAGTAAACGGAATCTTTTTCGTAGATCTGAATTACAATGCCATCCGCGCTCTGTGCGAGAATATCAGTCTTGGGAGCAGAGGTTATATTTATATCCTCGATCAGAGCGGAAGTATCGTGTTTCACCCGCAGCAGCAGCTCATTTACAGCGGTATGAAGCAGGAGCTGATAGAAGAGATTATGGAGACAGAGGCTTCTTCTCTGGAGACGGAAGATGGAAAGCTATATACCATCTCCCGTTCGGAGGCTACGGGCTGGACGGTTGTGGGCGTCGCCTATGTATCTGAGCTTCTGGAAGGAACCTCTGCGGCGAGAGCCGTTTATATGCTGGTGGCTGTGGGACTTTTTGCAGTTGCCCTTGTGCTGGCTGTTATTATTTCGGATGAGATTACAAAGCCTGTTACGGCTCTGGAACAGTCGATGAAAAAGGTGGAGAAGGGCAGCTTTGACCGCGCACTTCTGGAGGTGAAGGACAATAACGAAATTGGAAGGCTGACGCGCAGCTTCAACCTGATGACAGAGGAGATCCGCAAGCTGATGGAGCAAAGCGAGCGGGAACAGAGGGCGAAACGTAAATATGAGCTTCGCGTTCTGCAGTCCCAGATTAATCCGCATTTTCTCTATAATACGCTGGATTCGATTATCTGGATGGCAGAGTGGGGCAAGAATCAGGAGGTTGTAAAAATGACATCCTCGCTGGCGCGTCTTCTGCGGCGCAGCATCAGCAACGATCAGGAGGTTGTTACAATCGGAGAAGAGATAGAGTACACGGAAGCGTATCTGACGATACAGAAAATGCGGTATCAGGATAAACTGGAATATGAGATCGACGCGGAGGAAGATATCCGGGCGGAGCGTGTCATTAAACTGATCCTGCAGCCGCTGGTGGAAAATGCAATCTATCACGGAATCAAGTATAAGGAAGGAAAAGGAATGATCCGTATCCGGGGATACCGCCGCGGAAAGGATATTGTGCTTGAGGTCTGGGATGACGGCAGGGGAATGGACGCGGACACGCTGGAACATATTTTTGAGAAACATATAAGAGATACGAAATCAAACGGTGTGGGCGTCAATAATGTCAATGAAAGGATTCGTCTGTTTTACGGAGCAGAGTACGGGCTGAGGTTTGAGAGCGAGCCGGGAAAGGGGACTCTGGCGACGATTGTTCTGCCTGCCGGAAAGGATGATGTCATAAATGAAGGATAAGCGGATAAAGGTCCGGATCTGGCTTACAGCGGCCGCTGTTCTGGCTGTTCTGGGAGCTTTGATTTCCTGGTACGGGAGGAAAAAGGAAGAGGAGCGCACGCTGGATATTGTTCTGATACAGAAGGCGATGGACGATACAGATTTCTGGACATCGATGTATCAGGGCGGAGAAATGGCGGCGGCGGAATATAATGCAGAGATCCGGGTGCTGGGACCCGAAAGAGAGCAGGAGGCAGACAGGCAGAATGAAATGATCCTGGAAGCGATAGAGGAAAAACCGGACGCTGTTGTTCTGGCTCCGTGCAGCAGCAGTGAGACGCTTCCCTATGCCAGAAGGATCGAGGAGGCGGGAATCAGGCTGATTCTTGTGGACTCCACGATGGAGGAAGAGGCAGGAGAGGCGGTCATCTCTACAGACAATTTTGAAATCGGCTATAAAATGGGCGAATATATGAGAAAGTTCGTCCGCAAAGATACGGTAATCGGTATCGTCGGTCATGTGGAGGGAAGCTCCACGGCTCGGGGAAGAGAGGCAGGATTCCGCGCGGGTCTTCAGGATGAGGAAAAGCGCGTGGCAGAAATCGTTTTTTGCAGCTCGGATACGGAAAAAGCAACGGAGCTTACGAAAGAGCTTCTGGAAAGACATCCGGATATGAATATGATTGTCGGACTGAACGAATACTCTGCGGTGGGAGCTGCCCGGGCGGTGAAGGAGCTGGGGCTGGAAAAGGAGATTCGGATGGCCGGAATCGACAGCTCAGAGGAAGAGATTCAGCTTCTGGAAGAAGGTATTTTTGAGGCGCTTGTCGTTCAGAAGCCCTTCAATATGGGATATCTCAGCGTGGAAACGGCTGTCAGGCTTGTCCGGGGCGAGAAGACGGAGAAGATACAGAATTCGGGTTCTGCCCTGATTACAAAGGAAACGATGTATACAGAAGAGAATCAGAAGCTGCTTTTTCCGGTAGACGAATAGATACGGGTAAAAACCCACACATTTTCTATAAAAATGTGTGGGTTTTTTTGTGTTATTACCCAAAATAAAGGAAAATATTCACCTTTTCTCAAAAGATTTTCTATTACCTTTATTCTGCTTTCGTCATATAATAGGGATAAATTGAGACCGGACAAGGCGTTCGTGCCGCCGCTTCTATCTTGCATTGGAGGGAATAAAGTGGAAAAGATTAAACAAAACGCAATCGTTAAAAAGATTGGCTTTAATAATCTCGTATTGCTCTGCGTCATGCTTCTTTTGTATGTGCTGTTCGCAGTCTTAACGCCGATGATAAAGCCGAATTCAAGCTTCGCGACTTATTCGCGTCTGATAAGCGCTTTGAAGTACGCATATTTTCTGGGCTTCCTGTCCCTGGGCGTAACCTTTGTTATCGCTACGGGCGGAATTGATTTTTCAATCGGTCCCGTTATGTTCTGTGCAGCGCTGATATCAGGTTATCTTCTGACAGCCAAAGGCTGGCCGCTTGTTGTCTGTCTCCTTATCTGTATTCTGGTAGGAACTGTATTCGGTATTATGAACGGCATACTGGTTTCGTATGCGGGACTGCCGTCCTTCATTACCTCGATGGCGAGCATGATGATGGCAAAGGGTATCGGTTCCGTATTTACCAAGACCCAGTCTGTAAGCTGGCCGCAGTCGACGGCAGAGAACGGCTGGTACCGTAATCTGGTAGGAATCAAGATAGGAACGACAGAGATTCCCACAGGCCTGATTCTCCTTATTATAGGAGCTGTTATCTGTGCGATGATTCTGAATAAGACGATGATAGGACGTTATATCCTCTGCATTGGAAGCAACCGCGAAGCGGTGCGTCTTTCCGGTGTGAATACGAAAAAGTGGGAGACGCTTGCCTACATTATCTGCGGTACTCTGGCAGGTGTTGCGGCAATCTTCTATGTGGCAAAGAATACGACGGTACTTCCGGGACTGGGAGACGCGTTCAATAATGAGGCTATCGCAGGCTGCGTTATGGGAGGCACTTCCATGACAGGCGGCGTCGCTTCGATAGGAGGAACCCTGATAGGCGTACTGATTATCGCGCTTCTTCAGGAGGGAATCCTCGCCATGGGCTTCCAGATTAATTATCAGTATATTATTACCGGACTTATCGTTCTTGTAGTAGTGTATGCCGACCTGCGCAGCAGACGCAGACGCAATTAAGCGGAAGGGGGAAGAGGAGCAAATGGGCGACGTAATTTTAACGATGAAAGGCATTGATAAATCGTTCCCCGGAGTACATGCGCTGGATCATGTAGACCTGGAAGTGAGAAAGGGCGAAGTACACGCGCTGATGGGCGAGAACGGAGCCGGAAAATCAACGCTGATGAAGGTTCTGACCGGTATTTACACCAAGGATTCCGGTACGATTACATATGAAGGAAAAGAAGTAGAGTTCACGAATCCGAGAGAAGCGCAGGACGCAGGAATCGTGATTGTGCATCAGGAGCTGAATATGCTCGGTCATCTGACTGTGGCGCAGAATATTTTTATCGGCCGCGAGATTATGAAGGGCAAGCTTATCGATGACAAGAAGATGAACGAGGAAGCAAAGAAGCTGTTTGACCAGCTCGGTATCGACATCGATCCGAAAGAGACGATGAGCCGGCTGACAGTAGGAAAGCAGCAGATGTGCGAGATTGCAAAGGCAATTTCCCACGAGGCGAAAGTTATCGTTTTCGACGAGCCGTCTGCGGCGCTGACTGAGGCGGAGATTGAGGAGCTTTTCAAGATTATAAGAGATCTGCGAGATAAGCAGATGGGAATCGTATATATCTCTCACCGTATGGATGAGATTAAGGTGATTACAGACCGCGTTACTGTCATGCGTGACGGCGGCTATGTGGGAACTCTGATAACAAAGGATTCCACGAAGGACGACATTATTAACATGATGGTAGGTCGTGTAATCTATGAGGATCCGAAGACAGAGAGCGCTGTGGCAAAGGATGCCCCCGTTGTTCTGAAGGTAGACCACCTGAATGCGGGAAGAATGGTGCGCGACGTAAGCTTTGAACTGAGAAAGGGAGAAATCCTGGGATTCTCCGGTCTGATGGGAGCAGGAAGAACGGAGACGGCGAGAGCGCTGTTCGGAGCCGACCCGAAGGAAAGCGGCGATATCTATGTGAATGGCAAAAAGGTAGATATCAGGAACCCGCAGGATGCTGTAAAATGCGGCATCGGATATCTGTCTGAGGACAGAAAGCGCTTCGGAATCGTAGTAGACAAGACGGTAGCCGAAAACTCTACGATGGCAAGTCTGGAACGCTTTATGAAGGGAATCTTCATTGACAAGAAAAAAGAGAATCAGGTGGCGCAGGAGTATGTCGAGACTCTGAAGACAAAGACTCCGGGAGTCGACCAGCTGGTTGTGAATCTGTCGGGCGGAAATCAGCAGAAGGTGGTTATTGCAAAATGGCTTGTAAGAAACTGCGATATTCTTATCTTTGACGAGCCGACGAGAGGTATTGACGTTGGAGCAAAGAGTGAGATTTATCAGCTGATGAACGAACTGGTGGCAGAAGGAAAATCTATTATTATGATATCGTCAGAGATGACGGAGATTCTTCGAATGAGCGACCGAATCGTAATCATGTGCGAGGGAAGAAAGACCGGCGAGCTTGACATCGCAGAGGCTACCCAGGAAAGAATCATGCACGCGGCGACGCTTAGGGATTAGGAGGAGATGAGACGATGACAGACAAGAAAACAGGAAATGCTTTTACAAACAATCCGCTTGTGAGAGCGATTGGAGTACAGAAAATTGTTGTCGTAATCGTACTGATTGCCATGCTTATCTTCTTCAGCGCTATGAGCCCGGCGTTTCGTCAGTATTCAACGATTTTAAGTATTATGGACTACACCTATTATCTGGCTTTTCTCGGTATAGGAGTTACCTTCTGCCTGATAACGGGCGGCGTAGACCTTTCGATTGGAACGGGAATGTTCTGCTACGCTCTGATTGGCGGCTATCTGATTACACAGAAGCAGATGCCGGTTATCGTAGGAATTCTTGTAACTCTGCTGTGCGGTCTTGTTATGGGAACGATAAACGGATTAATCGTATCGCGCGGAGGACACGCACCCTTCCTGGCAACGCTCTGTACGATGATGATTGCCAGAGGACTCGGAGCTATCGTTACAGGCGGAGCAAGTATTACATGGCCGTCTGCAAGCGTACCGAACGGCTGGACCAGACTGCTGTTTAAAATGGACATTGGAGGAACCAAGGTTCCGCTCGGATTTCTCTGGGTCCTGATTCTTGCCGTGGCGATGAGTATTTTCCTGAACCGGTCAAGACCGGGACGTTACATTATCGCAATCGGAAGCAATAAAGAGGCAACCCGCCTTTCCGGAGTAAACGTAGCGAAGTACCAGATGCTGGCATATGTTATTTCCGGTATTTTCACAGGACTTGCAGCCCTTGCCTACAGTTCGGCGTTCCAGTCTATGGTTCCCGGCGGCGGAGGCGGCGTAGAGCTGAACGCTATCGGCGGAGCGATTATCGGAGGAACATCCATGAGCGGAGGTTCCGGAACAATCGCAGGAACGATTCTCGGTGTATTTATTATGTCAGTTCTTCAGACAGGACTTCCGCTGATTGGACTGCAGGCGAACTACCAGCAGATCATTATTGGTCTGGTACTGATTATAGCCGTATATATCGACGTTCTGAAGAATAAGAAGCTGGCTTAGGACAGCAGAAAAAAGATGTGTACTGCATCGGCAGTTTACATAAAATCCATCAAGGAAACTTAATAAAAGGAGGATTTCATAATGAAAAAGAAAGTTTTGGCAGCATTACTCTCTGTAGCGATGGTAGCAACCCTGCTGGCAGGATGCGGCGGAAAAAAGGATGAGCCGGCAGCGGCAGATCCGGGAACAACAGAAGAAGCTCCGGCAGAAGGCGAGACTTCAGAGCCGGCGGCAGACGCAAGCGCGATGTCTTTTGAAGTTGTATCCAAGGGATTACAGCATCAGTATTGGCAGGCAGTTAAAAAGGGTGTTGAGAATAAGGCAAAAGAACTCGGCGTTACTGTAAACTTTGTAGGTCCGGACAGTGAGTCCAACATCGACCAGCAGGTTCAGCAGCTGACAAGTGCTCTGAATGCAAATCCGACCGCTATCGGTCTGGCAGCTCTGGACACCAACTCTGTAATGGATCTGCTTCAGCAGGCTATGGACAGCAATATCCCGGTTGTAGGATTTGACTCTGGTGTTCCGAACGCTCCGGAAGGATCCATCGTAGCTAACTGCTCTACAGACAACTACGCAGCAGGCGCTCTGGCAGCAGAGAAGGTTTACGAGGCAGTTAAGGATCGCATCAGCGGAAACGTACGCGTCGGCGTAGTAGCTCAGGACGCTACATCTGAATCCGTTGTATACAGAGGTCTTGGATTTATCGATAAGTTCGCTGAGCTGGCAGCAGCTGACGGACATACAGCAACTGTAGTAGGAAACGAGAGATACATCACAGATTCCAAGTGCGAGAAGACAGAAGGCGCTAACGTTACTATCGACGTTCGCGTACCGGCAAGCGTTACTTCCGAGCTTTCTGCAGCAGATGCAACAGCTCTGATGAACGAGGCAGACACAATCGCAATCTATGCTTCCAACGAGCATTCCGCAAACGGAATTATCACAGCAAATGAGAACCTTCAGAAGTGCGGAACTGGCGAAGGACAGATCGTAGCAGCAGGCTTCGACTCTGGCGCAGCTCAGATTCAGGCAGTTAAGGACGGCGTTCTTCTTGGCGCAATTACACAGGCTCCGGTAGCTATGGGCGAACAGCTTGTTCAGACTCTGTACGATGCAGCTTCTGGCAAGGAAGTATCCGATATCGATACAGGATGCCAGTGGTACACAGCTGAGAACCTTGAATATCCGGAGATCGCTCAGAACCTGTACGAATAAGCTGACACAGTCAGAAATTGATGGATTTTGATGAAATGAAATGGAATACGGGGCACACCGCAAGGTGCGCCCCGTTTCTGACCGAGATAGAACAGGAGGCAGACAGATATGTTAAAAGGAATTCCGCAGATATTATCCCCTGAGCTTTTAAAGGTGCTGTGCGAGATGGGACACAGCGACAGACTGGTACTTGCAGACGGCAACTTTCCCGCGGAGTCCATGGGAAAGAATGCGACTGTCATCCGCTGCGATGGACACGGAGTGCCGGAGCTTCTGGATGCGATTCTTCAGGTATTCCCGCTGGATACCTATGTAGAGCATCCGGTAAATCTGATGGAGGTTATGCCGGGCGATACAGTAGAGACTCCGATCTGGGACGTATATAAGGAGATTGTGACAAAGCACGACGAGCGCGGCGGCGACTGCGTGGGCAATATCGAGAGATTCCAGTTTTATGAGGAGGCGAAAACAGCCTATGCAATTATCGCCACAAGCGAGAAGGCTCTCTATGCTAATGTAATGCTTCAGAAGGGCGTAGTAGTATAAAGGGGAATCCGCTTAACAAATGCGGAAGCTTTTCTTAATATTTTTGGTATTTCGGGGATATGTCTTGCGGCATATCCCTTTTTAGTCTATACTGTTTAGCGTCGGTAAACAAAAGGATGCCCAGAAAAGAACAGGAGCATGGGAAATGAAAAAGTTTTTAGCAGTGCTTTGCGCGGCGGCAGTACTGACAGGCTGCGCTGCAGGCGAAGACCAGAAAAAAACGGCGGAGCAGGCTCCGCAGGCAGAAGAACAGCAGGGACAGAAGGAAGAACAGAAACCTCAGGAACAGGCGCAGAAGTTGGAGGAAGAGGAGAAGACCTTCCGGGAGCTGTTTCAGATTGAATCAGAGGGGATAGATTATCTCTCTACAGAGGGAATCGAGATACCGGAGAAGGTATCCATCAGCATGATAGGAAAAGATGCGGACGGCGGTTTCTGGAAGAGAGTGAAGGCGGGAGCGGAAGCAGCTGTCGCAGATATGAATACGGCCATGGGCTATACGGGAGAGGCAAAGGCGAAGCTGACGTACGACGCTCCGGCGGATGAAAATGTTGCCGAGCAGATTGACATTATTGATCAGATGCTGGACAAGAATCCGGATGCTCTGATTGTAAGCTTTGTAGATGTCAATTCCGGAAGGACCCAGCTTGAACTGGCAGACGCCAACGGCGTACCCGTTTTTTCGGTAGATTCCGGCATAGAAAATTCCCTGATTGTCAGCGAAACCCAGACGGACAATTATCAGGCGGGAGTGGAAGCGGCGAAGAAGTTCTGCGAGGCGATTGGAGATTCCGGACAGATTGCCCTTCTTGTACACAGCTCAAAGACAGAGACAGGAATAGAAAGAGAGAGAGGATTTACTCAGGAGATAAGCCAGAATCATCCCGAGGTAGAGATTGTAAATATTTCTTACCGCGATCAGGACGAGAGAAGCATCGATGAGATCGTCGCTTCGGTACTGACGGAGTATCCGGATTTGAAGGGATATTTCGGAGCAAACGAGGATGTGACGCGGGAGCTTCTGTCGGCGCTTTCTGTTCATGCAGAAGAGGGACGGCAGATTACAGCGGCAGGCTTTGACGCTCCGGCGAAACTGATTCAGGCAGTGCGCGACGGTAAAATAGCAGGCGTTATGGCGCAGAATCCCTACGGAATGGGCTATGCGGCGGTGATAGCTACTTTCCGGTCGATTGCTGGACTGGAGAATGCTTCTGAGATCGAGACGGGATATTATTGGATTTCTTCTGAAAATCTCGACGATCCCATGACAGAAATGCTGACCTATAAGTAGGCGGGAGCAGATAAACTCATAAAACTGGATATATAAAATTGAATTTGTAAAATTGAATGATGAAACGGCTAATTCAGCCACTTTTTCCGAAAATCCGAAGCGCTTATGCCTTCGGATTTTTTGAATTGTTTATTCAGGTAGCTGGCATCGTAAAAACCGCAGCTGCGCGCGATTTCTTCCAGTGTATAGTCAGAAAAACGCAGAAGTTTTTTTGCCTGCGTCAGTCGTTTGGAAATCACATACTGATTGAGCGTCGTATGGCAGTAATGACGGAATTCCCGGGAAAGATGGTATTTGCTTAGATAAAAACGCTCAGAAAGCTCGCCGAGAGAAAACTTTTCAGCGTAGTGTTCGTCAAGATACTGACGGACCTCTTCCATTTTCAGGCGTCCCGGATTGGTTTCTTCGCCGGAATCTGTAATGTCCTGTAGCAAAATGGAGAGAATATCTACAATAAGGCGGGATGAGGAAATCTCTGCGCGCAAATCAGAAGCCTTATTGACTTCGAGAAGGGAGAGAAGCTTTTCATGGAGCATGGGAAAAGAAGCAGGTGAAAAGGCAGGCTCGCTTAAAGAGGAGAAAAATTCGTAATATTGTCTGGAGGTTGCTCCGTTAAAATGGACCCAGATAAGTTCCCAGGGGTCGCTTTCGCTGCTCTGGTGGTAATAAGGAACCATGCAGTCTATAAAAAAACAGGAACCGTGAGAAAGAGAGTAGAGCTTTCCGTCATACATCAGAACGCCGCTGCCGGAGAGAACGAGAACGATAAGAAAGGATTCCAGATTCTTTCGTCTGGCGATATGACTTTCTTTGAGACGCAGATAGCCAGTTTCCTGCACATAAAAGAAGGCGGAGCGGGCGAAGCTGCCGGGCGTCTGGATAAAACGCTGAGAGCTTGTCACATAGGAATCGGGGAATTTATCAAAATAGTGCTGCATAGGCTTCTCCTTTTTCTGAAAGGGTAAGAGCAATATAATACCTGTTTAGGGCAAGATAGTCACTTGTTAATCTCAATATACAGGTATATACTTGCAAAAGCAAGAGAAAAATACAGAAAACTATTTACAATAAAATACCTGTTTTCCGCTCTTGGTGAGAGAAATACAGGAGAAAGAGGAATCTATGTATTATGTGCTTCTGTCCGGAGGTTCCGGAAAACGTCTTTGGCCCATGTCAAATGAGGCAAGACCAAAACAGTATTTGAAGCTTGTGAATAAGGAGACAAATTCTATGGAGCGCTGTTCTATGCTGCAGCGTGTCTGGGATCAGCTCAGAGAAGCCGGTATTCAGGAAGAGGCAGTGATTACAGCCGGAACAGGGCAGGTGGAGCTGATTAAGAGTCAGGTAAGAGATGCCAGAATCGCCGTGGAACCGGGACGAAGAGATACGTTTCCGGCTGTTCTTTTAAGCTGCGCCTGGCTGCACAGCAAAGGAGGCGCTTCGAGAGATGATTATGCTGCCATTATGCCGGTAGACCCGTATACGGAGGCGGCGTACTTTGAAACGGTAAAGAAGCTGGAAGCTGTGATGAAAAGCTCAGGAGCAGAGGTGGGACTTATGGGAGCGGCTCCGTCTTATCCGGCTGTAAAATATGGCTATATCCTTCCGGGAGAAAGAAAAGATGGATGGAGCGAGGTGGAAGGCTTTGCGGAGAAGCCAGAGGAGGAAGAGGCAAAGCGCCTGATGGAAAAGGGCGCGCTGTGGAACTGCGGAGTTTTCTGTGTGCGTATCGGCGATATTCTTGACAGAGCAGCCGCTTACGGCGTGCCGGAGGATTATGAAGCGCTTTGTGGAAATTATGAAAAGCTTCCGAAGATAAGCTTTGATTATGAGGTTCTGGAGAAGGCGGAGAAGCTGGCTGTCGTGGAATTTCACGGATACTGGAAGGATCTTGGGACGTGGGATGCACTGGCAGAACAGATGAGCACGGATACGGTAGGAAGAGTAACGCTTGATGAAAGCTGTGAAAATACGCAGGTGATTAACGAGCTTCAGATCCCCGCAGTTGTGCTGGGAACAAGGGATCTCGTCGTGGTTGCGTCTCAGGACGGAATTCTTGTGGCAGATAAGAGCCAGACAGCCCGTGTGAAGGAAGCGGCGGCAGCCTTCGATTCCAGACCGATGTTCGAGGAGAGACGCTGGGGGACGCTGGAGACGCTCGACGATACGGAGTCTCAGGGACAGGCGACGCTGACGCGGAAAATTCATATTTATGACGGGATGACATCCAGCTATCACTATCATAAGAACAGAGACGAGATCTGGACCGTTTTAAGCGGAACGGGAGAACTCATTCTGGAAGGAACAAAGATTCCGCTTTCTCAGGGAAAAGCGGTCTGCATCCGGAAAAATCAGCGTCATGCAGTCAAAGCTTTTCACGACTTTGAGTATATTGAGATTCATGTGGGAACAAGCGTCGGAAATGAAGATATTAACAGGATTACGTTTGAATGGGACGAGATTGAACTGAGTCATATTTTATAAAGATGAGGAGTAAAAAGAGAATGGGAAAAACAGCGCTTATTACAGGAATTACAGGACAGGACGGCTCTTATCTGGCAGAGTTTCTTCTGGAAAAGGGATATCAGGTGTACGGTCTTTTCCGCAGAGGATCTACCAACACAGCGCAGAGGATTGCACATCTTCTGGAAGAAAGAGAAAAAAAGGGAGACGGTCTTCACCTCGTATATGGCGACATGACGGATTCCATGAATCTTGTGCGCCTGATGCTTGAAATCAGACCGGATGAAATTTATAATCTGGCGGCACAGTCGCATGTGGCTGTGTCCTTTGAGGAACCGGAATATACGGCAAATGCAGACGGCATCGGCGTGCTGCGGATTCTGGAGGCTGTGCGGATTGCAGGCCTTGCAGAGACTGTGCGTATCTATCAGGCGTCTACTTCAGAGCTGTTTGGAAAGGTGGAAGAGATTCCCCAGAGAGAGACGACGCCCTTTCATCCGCGCTCCCCGTACGCGGTGGCAAAGCTTTATGGCTACTGGATTACAAAGCATTACAGGGAAGCGTACGGGATGTATGCGGTAAACGGGATTCTGTTTAATCATGAATCGGAGAGAAGGGGAGAAACCTTCGTAACGCGGAAAATTACGCTGGCAGCCGCCAATATTCTTGCAGGGCGTCAGGAGAAGCTTTACCTTGGAAATCTCAATGCGAAAAGAGACTGGGGATATGCAAAGGATTATGTGGAGTGTATGTGGATGATTCTTCAGCACGATACGCCGGAGGACTTTGTCATCGCGACAGGCGAGACGAGGACAGTCCGGGAATTTACTGAGGCAGCCTTTGCCTGCGCCGGTATGGAGCTTCGCTGGGAAGGCGAAGGCGTGGAGGAAAAGGGAATTGACAAAAAGACAGGCAGAGTTCTTGTGGAGGTTTCTCCGGAATTTTTCCGTCCGGCAGAGGTAGATCTGCTTCTCGGAGATCCGGCGAAAGCGAGAGAAACGCTGGGCTGGAATCCAAGAAAGACTTCGTTTGAAGAGCTTGTGCGGATTATGACGGAACATGATATAGAGCTTGTAAAAAATTCTGCCGAGGCAGGCATACTGAAATAGGAGAGGAACGAAATGAAGGAGACAGAAGCGCTTGATCGCAGTAAAAAAATATATGTCGCAGGCCACAGAGGTCTGGTGGGCTCCGCCCTTGTGCGGCGTCTTGAGAAGGCGGGCTTTACCCGGATTCTTACAAGAACGCATGAAGAGCTTGATTTGACGCGGCAGGCAGATGTAGAAGCATTTTTTGAGCAGGAAAAACCGGATTATGTGATTCTGGCGGCGGCAAAGGTGGGAGGAATCCATGCAAACGACACCTACCCGGCAGATTTTATCATGAAAAACCTTCAGATAGAGTGCAACGTAATCGACGCGGCGTATAAAAACAAGGTGAAAAAGCTTTTATTTCTGGGAAGCTCCTGCATTTATCCCCGGGAATGCCCGCAGCCGATCAAAGAAGAATATCTCCTGAGCGGCTATTTGGAAAAAACAAACGAGGCGTACGCCCTTGCAAAGATTGCAGGTCTTAAGATGTGCGCCTTTTACAACCGTCAGTACGGAACGCATTATATCAGCGTAATGCCCTGCAATCTGTACGGCATTAACGACAATTTTGCGCTGGAAAATTCGCATGTGCTCCCGGCGCTGATCCGGAAATTTCACGAGGCGAAAATCAGAGGGGAAAAGAGCGTTACGGTCTGGGGAAGCGGCCGTCCTCTGCGGGAATTTCTGAACGTAGACGATCTGGCGGACGCCTGCCTTTATCTTATGGATCATTATGACGGAAACGACTTCTTCAACGTAGGATATGGAAAAGAGGTTACGATTCTGGAGCTGGCGGAGCTTGTGAAAAAAGTGACCGGCTTCGAGGGAGAGATTGTGCTCGATCCGACAAAGCCCGACGGAACGCCGAGGAAGCTGACGGATATCAGCAGGATTCAGGCGGCAGGATGGGAACCGAAGATCGATCTGGAGACGGGCTTAAGAGATACTTACGCATGGTTCTGTGAAAGGTATGAGTCAGGAGATTTTGCCCAGCGCTGATAAGAGGGCAGGAGGATGAAAGATGGATAAGGGTCCGGTAAAACTTACGCCTGTGACAAAAGAATATATCTGGGGACGTGAGGACTGGATGCTTTCCTGGCTTCACGAGGGAAAGGAGAAGGTTCCCCTGCTGATCAAGATCATTCATGCCAGAGAAGCTCTGTCTGTGCAGGTGCATCCGGGAGACGATTTTGCACAGAAGACAGAGCAGAAAAGCGGCAAGACTGAAATGTGGTATGTGCTGGACTGCGAGCCGGGTGCATACCTGTATTACGGATTGAAGCACAGAATTTCAGAGGAAGAGTTCCGGAAAAGAATCAGGAATCAGACGATACTTGAAGTATGCCGGAAAGTACCTGTGAAAAGGGGAGACGTGTTTTATATTCCGTCAGGTCTTCTTCATGCGATTGGAGCAGGAATTACCGTGGCAGAGATACAGCAAAGTTCCGATCTGACCTATCGTGTTTATGACTATAACCGGGAAAACGAGGCGCATGAAAAACGCCCGCTTCATATTGAGCAGGCTGCGCAGGTGGCAGGCTTTATGCCTCCGCTTGCCGGACATCATCCTATGGGACAGAGAGTTCAAAAAAATGGATATTCCAGAACTTTGTTGGTACAATGTCCTTATTTTGTGGTACAATTATACGAGATAGAGAAAAGCTGTCCGGGCAATACGCTCCGGAGCTTTGATTCCCTTCTGATTCTTGATGGAGAAGGCGTGCTGTACGCAGGAAACAAAAGCATGAAACTTTGCGCAGGAGACAGCATCTTCCTGCCGAAGGGAATAGAATCCTATCGGATAGACGGAAAAATGCAGCTGCTTATTTCTGCGGCGGAAGAAAACCGGGAAGAGCAGCGTACCTGAAAAAATAAGCGAGGTATGGAAAATGAACCTGAAATTTGGAACGGGAGGTCTTCGGG
This sequence comes from uncultured Lachnospiraceae bacterium, assembly GCA_963559965.1. Lineage (GTDB taxonomy): Bacteria > Bacillota > Clostridia > Lachnospirales > Lachnospiraceae > Laedolimicola. The sequence continues at coordinate 21,694 of CAUWNO010000015.1, forward strand.
CTACCATGGGACCGGGACCCGATCATTTGAATCTTGAAACTGTTCAGGAAGCGACGCTGGGCGTGGCAGCTTATGCAAAAGAAGAGAGTGAAAATCCCAGCGCGGCGATCGCCTATGACAGCCGTAATCATTCGGAAGAATTTGCAAGAGAGGCGGCGCGCGTTCTGGCTCTGAAAGGCTGCCGCGCATATATTTATCCAAAGCTGATGCCCACACCGGCGTTATCCTTTGCGGTCCGCCATTTAAAATGCACAGTGGGAATCTGTGTGACGGCAAGCCATAATCCGCGGGAGTACAATGGCTATAAGGTGTACGGCTCCGATGGATGCCAGGTGACGAGCGAGGCGGCAGATAGAATTCAGAAGCATATTGAGGAAGCGGATAAAGCGGAAGCCGGAGAAGAGAAAAGCTTTGAAGAGCTTCTTGAGGAAGGCTCCATCGTATGGATAGATGATAAAACCATAAAAGCTTTCCTGGCGTCTATCATACGCAGACGCACAAGAAAGAAGCTGACTTCGGATTTGAAGGTTGTCTATACGCCGCTTCACGGCGCAGGACTCAGCCTTGTCACAAGTATTTTAAAATACATCGGCATCCAGAATATTCAGATCGTACCGGAGCAGGCGAAGCCGGACGGAACATTTCCGACCTGCCCCTACCCGAATCCGGAAGATGATAATGCACTGAAGCTTGGACTTGAGTGGTGTAAGAAGACAGACGCCGATCTTTTGATTGCCACAGATCCGGACAGCGATCGTCTTGGCGTAGCAGCCAAAAAGAATGGAGTCTATGAGAGGCTGAACGGCAATCAGGTAGGAATCCTGCTTCTGGATTATATTCTGAAATGCAGGAAAGAGGCCGGTACGCTTCCCGAGCGCCCTCTTGTAGTCAGAACGATTGTAAGTACTTCAATGACAGACCGCATCGCCGCACATTACGGCGCGGAGGTTGTTCAGACCCTGACAGGTTTTAAGTACGTCGGAGAACAGATTGGTCTGCTGGAAAAAGCGGGAGAAGAAGAAAGATATGTATTCGGCTTCGAGGAAAGCTGCGGTTATCTGATAGGAAGCTATGTCCGTGATAAGGACGCGGTCGGAGCGGCTATGCTGGTCTGTGAGATGGCGGACGCTCTGAAAGCCGAGGGCAAGACGCTCTGGGACGCTCTCGATGAGCTGTACAGAAGCTATGGACGTTATGAGACGACGCTGAAGACGTATGAGTTCACAGGAGAAGAGGCGAAAAAGCGCATGAGCCGTATCCGGGAAGGCCTGAAGAGCCAGGAAGGAATGAAGTTTGCCGGTTCCATGGTGACGCGCTATAAGGATTACCGGGACGGAACAGACGGTCTTCCGGCGTCCGATGTGCTTCAGCTCTGGATGGAAGACGGAAGTGAGGCGGTGATTCGCCCGTCGGGAACAGAACCGAAGATTAAGGTATATACAGAAAAGATTTTAGGGTAGGGTGAGCCCCGGAGGATATAGATAAAGTTGGTGTCAGGATTATTCCTGGCACCACTTTTCTTTATATAGAGTTTTTAAATGAACGGAGGAAAGTGATATGAGTATTTAC
>CAUWNO010000016.1:0-22580 GCA_963559965.1 uncultured Lachnospiraceae bacterium
CAGACTTCATTCCATGTATATAGAAGAAATAAAAGTATATTCAGACACGCTTGATACAGAGCTTCCCGGAATGCTGGAGCAGCTTCTTTATAAAAAACGGTACGATATGAAAGATGTTCATGTGACGGAAGAGGCTCTGAAAGCAAATCCGCAGCAGAAAAGCAGGATAGAAGAGGTAGTAAATTGGCTCGCAGGGCTTAGAGAATAGGGGCGTACCTTAAGAAACCATTAATTTTCCCGTATGCAGGAAAAAAACACTTTTCTTTTTGCCAACTATTGTATATAATATAGGTTACGCAAGTATGATGTCTGGTCGGATTTCGGCGGAAGCTGGAACAGACTGGAAAAAATGAATAACTGCTGATAAATGTGTAAGACTGATATCATAGAAAGAAACAGAAAGAAAAGCGTGAAAGGGGATTATGAAAAATGGCTGGAACCGATGTAGGAATTGATCTGGGTACTGCGAGTATTCTTGTATATATAAATGGAAAGGGCGTTGTGCTGAAAGAGCCGTCCGTAGTAGCATTTGACAGAGATACGAATAAGATTCGTGCGATTGGAGAAGAGGCAAGACTGATGCTCGGAAGAACGCCGGGCAACATTATCGCCGTGCGTCCGCTTCGTCAGGGCGTTATCTCTGATTATACAGTTACAGAGAAGATGCTTCGCTATTTTATTCAGAAGGCGACAGGAAAGAAGACGTTCCGCAAGCCGAGAATTGCTGTCTGTGTGCCCAGCGGCGTAACAGAGGTAGAGAAGAAGGCGGTAGAGGACGCTACCTATCAGGCAGGAGCCAGAGAGGTTCTGATTATTGAGGAGCCTATCGCCGCAGCTATCGGAGCAGGCATTGACATTTCAAGACCCTGCGGAAATATGATCGTAGATATCGGAGGAGGAACCAGCGATATCGCGGTGATTTCTCTTGGCGGCACTGTAGTGAGTACATCTGTTAAGGTTGCCGGAGATGATTTTGACGAGGCGATTGTACGTTTTATGCGTAAGAAGCATAATCTTCTGATCGGAGAGCGTACAGCGGAGGATATTAAGATTAAGGTGGGAACCTGCTATCCGCGTCCAGAAGTGGAGCGTATGAATGTGCGCGGACGTAACCTGGTAACAGGTCTTCCCAAGACGGTAGAAGTGACGTCTGAGGACTGCGAGGAGGCTCTCAGAGAGACGACGATGCAGATTGTGGAAGCAGTGCACAGCGTTCTTGAGAAGACGCCGCCTGAGCTGGCTGCTGATATTGCGGACCGCGGAATTGTACTTACAGGAGGAGGCGCTCTCCTTCGCGGACTGGAAGAGCTTCTGGAGGAGAAGACAGGCATCAATACTATGACGGCTGAGGACTCTATGAAGTGTGTGGCTATCGGAACCGGTAAGTTTGTAGAGTTTATGGCAGGCAACAGAGACGAGTAAGAGACAGATACGAAAGAGGGGCATGACGGAGGTCTATCCGTCATGCCGTTTTTATAGGTGAAACATGAAACTGGAAGGCTATGTAGAACATATTATTTACCGGAATGAAGAAAATGGATATTCCGTTTTGAATCTGGTGTCTGATGGAGAAGAGATTACGGCGGTCGGAACCTTTCATTACATAAGCGAGGGAGAATTTCTGGAGCTGGAAGGCTCCTATACGGAGCATCCGCTGTACGGCCAGCAGTTTCAGGCGGAAAGCTTTGAGATGAAGGCGCCCAGAGACGCGATGGCGATTGAACGCTATCTGGGCAGCGGAGCAGTGAAAGGGATTGGGGCGGCTCTGGCAGCCAGAATTGTGAGGCGTTTTGGCTCTGAGACCATAGAGATCATGGAGAGAGAGCCGGAGCGTCTGGCAGAAATCAAGGGCATCAGTATGCGCAAAGCCAGAGAGATAGCAGAGCAGATGGAAGAAAAGCGCGATCTGCGGCAGGCGATGATTTTTCTTCAGGAATACGGGATATCGGTCAATCTTTCCGTCAGGATTTACCAGAAGTACGGGCAGGAGATTTACCGTATTATAAAAGAGAATCCTTATCGGCTGGCGGATGATATTGCCGGAGTGGGTTTTCGGACGGCGGATGAAATCGCAAGAAGAGTGGGAATCCGGGAAGATTCGGATTTTCGTATCCGAAGCGGAGTGCTCTATGTTCTTCTGTCTGCCTCGGGAGAAGGTCATACCTGCCTTCCGGAAAAGCAGCTTCTGTTCCGGGCAAAAGAGCTTCTTGGAGTTCCGGAGGAAGCGGTGGAACGCCATCTGGATTCGCTCAGCATAGAGAGAAAGATTGTGAGGAGAATGCTTCCGGATGGCAGCGGATCAGATGTTCCGTTTGTGTATGCGTCAGCTTACTATTATGCGGAGCTTTCTGTGGCGGCGATGCTTTGCAGGCTGAATCTGTCTGTGGAGACAACGGATACGGAGATTGAGCAAAGACTTGCAGGACTTGAAAAGCAGTCCCGGATCGAACTGGATGACAGGCAGAGGGAGGCAGTGTCAGAGGCAGTGAGAAACGGTCTCCTGATTCTCACAGGAGGACCGGGAACGGGAAAGACGACAACGATCAATGCTATGATTCAGTATTTTGAGGCGGAAGGACTCGATATATTTCTGGCAGCCCCCACGGGAAGGGCGGCAAGAAGGATGACGGAGGCTACAGGATGTCAGGCGCAGACGATACACAGGATGCTTGAGCTGTCAGGAGGACCGGACAGTCTGTCAGGCAGAGCGGCTTTTGCGAGAAATGAGGAGAATCCGCTGGAGGCAGATGTGATTATCATTGACGAGATGTCTATGGTGGATATTCACCTGATGCAGTCGCTTCTGAAAGCCGTGATTCCGGGGACGCGGCTGATTCTTGTGGGAGACGTAAGCCAGCTTCCCAGCGTCGGACCGGGAAGCGTGCTGCAGGATCTGATTCGTTCCGGGGCGTTTCCTGTCGTGCGTCTTACAAAGATTTTCCGGCAGGCGGCAGAAAGCGATATTATCGTAAATGCGCATAAGATTAACAGGGGAGAAAAAGTGACCCTCGACAATAAAAGCAGGGACTTCTTTTTTCTCCAGCGTCAGGACCCGAACCTGATTCTCCGCGTGGTTCTTGCCCTTGTGCAGGAAAAGATGCCGCGCTATGTAAATGCGCAGATTTCGGATATCCAGGTATTGACGCCCATGAGGAAAGGCGTGCTTGGGGTGGAAAGCCTGAACAGGATGCTGCAGAGATATCTGAATCCGGAAGCGCCGGATAAGCCGCAGATTCCCTTCGGACATGAGATGGGAGAGAATGGAGAAGGAACGAGAGGCGTTCTGCGCACAGGCGATAAAGTCATGCAGATCCGCAACAATTACCAGCTGGAATGGGAGGTGCGGAATCGCTATGGAATCGCCATAGACAGAGGACTTGGCGTTTTCAACGGCGATATGGGAATTGTGCGCGCTATTAATACTTTCTCAGAAGAGGTGACGGTTGAGTTTGACGAGGGACGGACGGCAGTTTATTCCTTCCGACAGCTTGACGAGTTGGAGCTTGCCTATGCCATTACGGTTCATAAGTCGCAGGGAAGCGAATATCCGGCAGTTGTGATTCCCCTTCTGACAGGTCCCCGGCCGCTGATGAACCGCAATCTTTTGTATACGGCAGTGACGCGGGCGCGCTCCTGCGTGACGCTTGTGGGAAGCGCGCAGACATTTCAGACGATGGTGGAGAATGAAACAGAGCAGAAAAGATATACAGGTCTTTGCGAGACTGTTAAATCTTATTTATCCTCGCAGATGCCCGATATGTGACGGGATTGTCGGCGGTCCGTACGGGACGCTGATATGCCCGGAGTGTGAAAAGCGTCTGAGGCGTGTCCGGGAGCCTGTCTGCAAAAAATGCGGGAAGCCCCTTGACGCTGAGGAGACGGAATACTGCACGGACTGCGCAGGAAAAAGCCATGTCTATACAAGAGGAATGGCGGCGCTGGAGTACGGCGGACTGATGAAAGCGTCCATCGGGCGCTTTAAATATCACAACCGCAGGGAGTATGCGGATTTTTATGCGCAGGAGCTTTTCAGGCTGTGCAGTGACGCGGTACGGGCCTGGGAGCCTGACGCTCTGATTCCGATTCCTCTTCACAGAAGCCGCCTTCGGAAACGGGGATTTAACCAGGCAGATCTGATTGCCCGAAAGCTGGGAGAGCTTCTTGACATTCCTGTGAGAAGCGGATATCTTGTGAGGACAAAGAAGACGAGACCGCAGAAGGAGCTTAACGATACGCAGAGAAGGGCAAATCTTAAAAATGCTTTTCAAGTCGGAGAAAATGATGTAAAATTAAAAAAGGCTCTTTTGATCGACGATATTTATACGACGGGGAGTACGCTGGACGCCGCTGCGGCAGTTCTTCTGGAACACGGCGTGGAAAAAGTTTATTTTTTGACTGTCTGTATTGGAAGAGGCTTTTAAATATGCTATACTCAGATGAGACAGAAGGTAAGAGAGGGACACATGGTAAACGAAGAGAAAATCAGGCTTATGACGAAAGCCGCATCGTATGAAGCAGGCGAGGGGAAAAAGGCTCTGTCCATGAATAAGTTTTTCAGGGGGGATTATATCAGTCTTCATCTGATAAGCGCATGGATATCTTTCACCGTTGCCTTTTGTCTGTGCGCGGCGTTTTGGGCTTTTTATAAAATGGAATATCTGATGAATAATATTCACAGACTGGATCTGGCGTCCATGGGCAGGAGAGCAGCCCTGCTGTATGTATGTCTTCTGACGATTTTTCTTATGATTCATTATATTGTTTATCATGAGAGATATCAGAAGAATAAAAAGAGTCTGGCAGTGTATAACCATATTCTGAATCAGCTTTCGCACATCTACAGGACAGAATCAAAGAGCGGAAGCGAAGAGCTTACAGCAGGAGGAGCGAAAGAAGATGAAGACTTTACTGGAATATAGAGAAAAAATGAAACTGTTTCTCGGGAAATACGATATTTACATTTTCCCGATTTTAAAATTTGTTCTTGCGCTTACGACGTTTTTGCTGATCAATGCGAGAGTGGGCTTTATGTCCAGGCTGGCAAGCCCGGCTGTAGCGCTGATCCTGGCTTTGATGTGTTCTTTCCTTCCGGTTAATATGACGGTGGTGTTTGCAGGAATTCTCGTGACGGCACATATGTATGCGCTTTCGCTGGAGGCGTTTGCCATTACCTTTGTTCTTCTGGCAGTGATGTTTCTGCTCTTTTTCAGAACAAGTCCGAAATACGGCTACCTTCTGATTGTGACTCCGCTTGCGTTTGTGATAAAGATACCGTACCTGATCCCCCTTGCGATGGGACTGGTGGGAACGCCTGTGGCGGCTGTTCCTGTAGGCTGCGGCACGGTTATCTATTTTCTGCTCCATTATATTCATCTGAATACGACGCTTCTGGGAAATACGCAGAGCAGCACAATGACCGAGAAGCTTACATATCTTGTGGATAATGCAGTGAATAACAAGGAGATGCTTCTTACTGTAGCGGCATTTGCGCTGACAGTGATTATCGTATATGTAATCCGCAGAATGTCCATCGATCATGCATGGACGGTGGCTGTGGCGGCAGGCGCTGTGACGGATATGATAGTTCTTCTGACGGGAAGCCTGATTCTCGACGTTTCCACAAAGGTGCTTCCTGTGATTCTCGGAAGCCTTGTTTCAGCAGGGCTTGCTTTACTTCTTCAAATTGCGATTTTCAGCCTGGATTATTCAAGGACGGAATATGTACAGTTTGAGGACGACGAATATTATTATTACGTGAAGGCTGTTCCCAAGATCACGATTGCTGTTCCGGAAAAAACGGTGAAGAAAATCAGTCCGCAGAAAAAGACGGCTTCGGCAGGACGGAAAAAGGAAAAGCAGGGACGTAAGCATACGGAACAGGCGCGCCCGCATACAGGTACGGCTCAGGAAGAGCGTCGGCGCAGAGATTGAGAGATAAAATAAGAAGAGAGGAAGTGATGGAATGCAGGGCTATATTTCTGATATGCTTAATCAGATAGGTTCATTCAGTTTGATGAGTATAAAGTGGACAGATATTATAGATGTGCTTATTCTGTCCTTTTTGCTCTATGAGGTCATGCTTTGGATCAAGAAGACGAAGGCGTGGGTACTGCTGAAGGGAATTGCGGTTCTCCTTGTTTTTATGCTTTTTGCCCTTCTCTTCCAGCTCAATACGATTTTATGGCTGGCTAAAAATGTCTTTGGACTTGGAATTACAGCATTGATGATTGTATTTCAGCCGGAGCTTCGTAAGGCGCTGGAACAGTTGGGACAGCAGAATATTCTGAGTTCCGTGTTCAGCTTTGAGGGGAATAAGGATACGGAGGCGCGCTTCAGCGATAAGACGGTTAACGAGCTTGTAAAGGCTGTATTTGAAATGGCAAAGGTAAAGACGGGAGCGCTGATTGTAATCGAAAAGAAAACGCCTCTGAACGAGTATGAGAGAACGGGAATTACCCTTGATTCAGCGCTGAGCAGTCAGCTTCTTATTAATATTTTTGAAAAAAACACGCCGCTGCATGACGGAGCTGTGATTGTGAGAGGCGATCGGATTGTGTCGGCGACCTGTTATCTGCCGCTGTCAGACAGTCTCCTTCTGAGTAAGGAGCTGGGAACGCGCCACAGAGCTGCCGTGGGAATCAGCGAGGTGACAGATTCGCTGACGATTGTAGTCTCCGAGGAGACGGGCGGCGTTTCGGCTGCTTCAGCAGGAGAGATTAAGCGGAATCTGACACAGGCAGATTTGCGCGCGCTGCTTGTCGCCGCACAGGATAAGGCGCAGGATACAGGAAGATTCAAGCTGTGGAAAGGACGGGTGAAAAAGCATGAAAAAGATGCTGACAAATAACCTGGGACTGAAGCTTCTTTCTCTGGTTTCTGCAATTATACTCTGGCTTGTCGTAATCTATCTTGACGATCCGATAGAGTATCAGGATTTTTCACCGATTCGTGTGACGATGCTGAATGAGGATGTGGTGACGAGCCAGGATAAGGTTTACAGAATTGAAGATAACAGCGATGTAATCAGCGTTCGGGTAAAAGCGCATACTTCCGTGCTCAGAAAGCTTTCTGCTGAGGATTTTACTGCAACGGCGGATATGAAGAAAAATATCAAGCTGGGAAATCTGGTGGGAATCGATGTGACATGCAGCAACAAAAATGTTGAGTCTGCCAATATAAAAAAGAGCCGGGAAAACGTGGTGATCAGCATAGAGGACGGTTCAACAGAACAGTTTAATGTGGTGGTCGATACGGAAGGCAAAGAGGCGGAGGGCTATGTGGTAGGAACAGCAGTTCCGGAGCAGAGTATGATTGAGATCAGCGGTCCCTCCTCTGTGATAGAAAAGATACGCCGAGTCGTTGTACAGATTAAGATTACAGGCATTAATTCCGACAGAAGGCTTCATGGAGAGCTTCAGGTTCTTGATGGAGACGGCGATAAGGTAGATACGACATATCTGGAATACACAGGAAAGACGGAGGGTATGGGTGTGAATGTGACGGTGCTCCGCACAAAGACCGTACCTTTGAAGATAGGTTATACGGGAACGCCTGCCGAAGGCTACAGCTTCGGAAAGATCTCTTATAAACCGGAGACAGTGAAGATAGCAGGTGCTTCAAAGGCCATCAGCGGAATTTCAGAGCTGGTGATTCCGGACGAAGCGGTAAATATCGATGGTATTTCAGAAAATCTGCAGCAGACGATTGATATTGCTCAGTATCTTCCGGAGGATATCCGTCTGGCAGACGCAGACGATACGCATGTGGCAGTCGTTGTGGAGATTGAAAAGAAGCAGGGAAAAACGGTAGAGATTCCTGTGTCGGAAATTGGGCTTAAGAATGTTCCGAAAGGCTATGAGGTGGATTTCGGAGATACGGAGTTTATAGAGCTTGTAGTGATGGGAACCAGCGCAGAGCTTTCGGAGCTTGATCAGGATGAGATTGCCGTATCGCTGAATCTGAGCGGTTTCAGCAAGGCTGGGACCTATACGGAAAAGCTGGATGTGACGCTTCCGGGCGATTGCAGCCTTATGGAAGAGGCGGAAGCAGAGTTTAAGCTTGTTCGCGGTACAGGACAGAACAATAATCAGGATTCCAATGGGGGGACGTCCGGCAGCGAGACAGATAAGAATGAAGCGGATAAGAATGAGCCGGACAAAAATGACTCAAATAAGGATGAGTCAGGAGAGAAGGAGCCGGGACAGGACGGAACGTCCGGCAGCGGCTCTTCAGAAAACGGAAAGCCCTCAGCCGGAAATGGAGACTCGTCCGGACAGGACGAAGGAGCAGGGAATCAGTCCGGCAGAACCACATCAGGCAGAAGCGCGCAGGCGCAGTGAAAAGACAGGAGGCTACACAGTATGGTAAGTCAGAAGGTAACGATTCAGAATCCTACGGGATTACATTTAAGACCGGCAGGGATACTCTGTAAAACAGCGATGCAGTTCAAGTCGTCCGTCACTTTTGCATTTGAAAATACAAAGGCAAATGCAAAGAGTGTACTGAGCGTGCTTGGTGCCTGTGTAAAGGAAGGCGACACGATTGAATTTCAGTGCGAAGGCGCTGACGAAGAGGAGGCTCTTGCGGCTATGGTAAAGGCTGTCGAGAGCGGACTGGGTGAATAAGAGAAAGTGGGCGATAGGGTATGCGGTGCTCTGCATACTCTATTTCGTCATATCTGCAGCTATTCCTCACGACAGGCTGGAGTCGCGCGGTCTGGAGGGAATAGGAAAACCGTCTCTGAAGATAAAGACAGAGCAGGTGACAGACGATACGGAGCTGACATTTTCGTTTGTCTCGGATGAAGACGCCCTTCAGGAGCTTTCTTTTTATTTTACATCGGAAGAACCTGCCATGAACCGGGGACAGATTCGGATTTGTGTTCAGGACGACGCGTCGGGAGAGCTTCTGGCGGAAAAGGTTTTTGATCTGAAGGAGCTGGGGGAAGAGGCTTTCTGGGGCGTTACGTTTGAACAGGAACCGGCGGGACGGAAATTGACGGCAGTGATTACTGGAGAAAATGTAGAAAACGGACCGTATATCTGGCTCAATACAGAGAGCGATACAAAGGGAGAGAGCCGTGAAAACGGGCAGCTTCTGGAGCATAATCTGATTTATAATGCAGTATACAAAACGCAGGTGTATGATGTGAAAAAGCCTGCGCTTACTACAGCGATGCTTGCAGTTTTCGGCGGTCTTTGTTTCTTTGTTTCAGGGAGAAAAGAAGAAAAGAGCGGAAAAGACACAGAAAAAGAGACAGTACGGAAACAGGGTGGTATACCGGAGCGTTTGAAGAAGTTTTTCACAAGGTACAGAACTCTGTTGGGACTGGGACTCCTTCTTGCTTTTGTTGCCGTTATTTTCCTGTATGTTTATGATGTTCAGATTCGTAAGGCGATGAACAGCACGCACAGAGAGGTCGTTATGAAGGATAATAACGAGCTTCTTGCGGTTGACGCCTCATCTAAAGAGCTGGAGCAGTATTATACGACAGAAGAGGATACCCTTGTCGGTCTTGGAATCCGCGTGGATTTGAGCGAAGATTTTGCAGGAGAGGGTATGGTGGAAGCCGAAGTCACCGATGTGACTTCCAAAGAAGCGGAAAAGCTTTTGTGTACAGCGGAGATCCCGGCGTCCGGACTTCTTGACGGACAGTATATGGGACTGATTTTCGATGAATCACAGAGCGGAATAAAAGGACATACCTACAGGATACGGCTTCGCTTTTCAGAGGAGCTTCTGGATTCAGGGCTTTCGCTCTATGTGACGCCGGAGGGATATTATCCGGAGAATAGCCTGTATATAGACGGAGAGGAAAGTGAAAACCGTCTGAGCATGAACGCTCATACCTACTTTAATCTTTTCCTTAAGAAATACTTTTTTGGAATGTTCCTTTTTGCAGAGGCTGCGGCGGCAGGATTTTATTATCTGACCTTTATGCGGCGGTGCCGGATAGAGAAGGTCTTTCTCTTTACGGTCCTCTGCCTTGGCGTGATTTACAATTTCCTTCTGGTTCCGTACATGACGCCGGACGAGTCTTACCACATTGATATGTCCTACCGCCATTCCAACACCCTTCTGGGAATAGAATCGGCGGGAGAAAATAAATGCTATAAACGGGCGGATGATGCAGAGACAGAGTTTACATCTGCTCCGAGTCTGGAAAACTATAAACTGGTATATGACGGGCTGTTTGAGACAGTGAAGGACGATCGGCTTGTTGAGGCGGACGCAACTTCTACGACGGAAGCGCCGATCATCCTCTATCTGCCGGCTGTTCTGGGTATGACGCTGGGACGTCTTCTCCATCTGGGGACAGTTCCCATGCTTCTTCTGGCACGCTGGTGCAGTCTTCTGTTTTTTGCAGTTATGACATATCTGGGAATGAAGAAGCTTCCTTTTGGAAAAACGACGCTTTTCCTGCTGGCGATTCTTCCTATGAATCTGCAGCAGTGTACGTCCTTTTCCTATGATGCGGTGATTACAGGCGTCAGCTTCCTTTATATCTGCTGGTGCATTTCCCTTGCCTGTAAAGAGACGCAGGTTCGAGCGTCCGACGTGGCGGTTCTGGGGATTCTCGGAATCATCCTCATATACGGAAAGAGCGGCGTTTATCTGCCTCTGGTGCTTCTTCCGCTGTTGATACCGGCTAAAAAACTGGGAGGAAGGCGTGCATGGACGATTTGTATGCTGGGTCTTCTGATGCTTCCTGTTCTTGGTTTTCTGAATAAGAATACAGTGGCAGTGAGCTATATTGCGGCGTCGACGGAGGCTACGGCTTCTGTTGGTTCTACGACGACGGCGGGATATACACTGGGTTACTTTTTGAGCCAGCCGCTGGAGCTGATTCGGATTTTCGCCAATACGCTCAGTGATAAATCGGCATTCTATCTGGAATCTCTTGCAGGACAGAAGATGGGATGGGTAGAGATAGAGATTTCGGAGCTGATACCGATGCTGTTTCTTTTGCTCCTTGTCCTGTCAGCGATGAAAACGAAGGATGAACCGGTCTATGTGAAGAGCGGACAGAAATGGTGGATTGCCTTTGTCTGTGCGGCAAGCGCAGGAATGATTCTGGCAGGAATGCTTCTGACCTGGACTCCGCGGGGACATATTTCCATCGAAGGCGTACAGGGACGCTATTTTATTCCGATGATGCCGGCTCTTATGGTTTTGCTTCGGAATAAGACGCTTACATGGGAACGCAGCCCGGAGCGGGGGCTTTTATACGCTGGCTTTGCGGGTCAGATTCTTACTATTATGTATCTTATCAAGGCTGTGCTGATTCTGTAGGGCGGCGGAGACAGGATATCCGGAGTATATTATGGATAAAAAACGAGTTGCAATTAATATGACGGCTCAGCTTCTGGCTTTTGCAGTAAATATGCTGCTGGGCTTTGTGCTTGTTCCCGTCATCGACAGTATGATTCCGAACGCCTACGGCTTTACGGATATCGCAAATAAATTTGTTCTGGCGGCGCAGATTGTCGTGTCTGCGCTGAATACGATGGCAAGCCGTTTTATCACGATTCGTATTCACAGAAATGAGCAGGAAGAAGCCGGACAGTATTTTTCCTCCGTCTTTTTTGCCAATGTGCTTATGGCGGCTGTCTTTATGGTTCCGGCGCTCTTTGTGGTTCTGTATGTGGGGACAATCTTTCAGATACCGGCGGAGGCGAGCCTTCCGGATATTCAGATGCTCTTTTTCTTTATCTTTCTGAATTTCCTGATCAGCATCATGACTTCCGTATTCAGCGTTGCGCCGTACAGTAAGGACAGGCTGGAGTTAAGCTCGATTTCTACGATTCTCGGAGAAGTCGTGCGTCTTCTGGTGCTTTCTGTCTGCTACCTCTTTTTCCGGCCCTATCTTTTCTATGTGGGCTGCGCTTCGGTGGCGTCTACGGTCGTTCAGGCTGCGGCAAACTTAATCTTTACGCGCAGGCTGCTGCCGGATATGCATGTGCGTCTTCGGGATTTCAGATGGCGGAAGGTCTGGGAGCTGGTGTCCCTGGGTGCCTGGAATTCTGTGACGCGCCTCGGACAGCTTCTTCTGGACGGACTGAATACTTCGATTGCCAATATTATGATAAGTTCTGCGGCGATGAATGCGATTGCTATTTCCAATCAGGTTCCGACGGTGATTTCCAATCTCATGGGAACGATAGCCGGAGTCTTTAATCCGCAGATGACGATAGCTTACGCCAAAGAAGACAAGAAACAGCTTCTCGATATTATCGGAAGCGCAGACAGGATTATGATTTTCCTTATCAGTATTCCTATAGCATTTCTGACGGTATTCGGAAAAAGCTTTTTTGCTCTTTGGGTGGGAAAGACGCAGAATCCTACGGAGCTTTATATCCTTGCTCTTCTGAATGTGGGAACTCTGTTTGTAAGCGCCAGTATCCAGGTGCTTTACCATGTATTTCTGATTACAAAAAAGGTAAAACTGAATTCGGTTGTGATTGTTTTAAGCGGAGCGCTGACAGTCGCCACCGTGTTCGTTCTCCTGAAGACGACAGATTTGGGAATGTATGCGATAGTCGGAGTGAGTACAGTATACGGAATTCTCCGAAATCTTATCTTTACGCCGCTCTATGCCGCGCGTTGTCTGAAAGTAAAGTGGTATACTTTCTATGGCGACATATTGATGGGACTTGTCTCTATCGGAGCTGTCTGCCTCGTTATTCTGCCTTTTGAGCTGCTGATTCAGATTGACGGCTGGGTAAAGCTGTTTGCCGTAGGAATTGCAGCGGGAATACTGGCTCTTCTGGTAAACTTCTTTGTGGTACTCCGAAAAGGCGAGAGGGAAATGGTTCTTGATATGATAAAGAAAAAGGCTGCCCGGCATTAGAGCCTGTCTTTAGGTTCTGAAAGCCGTTGTAGATGTGGAAAGGGGGCGGCGGACTTTGATAAGCGTGATTGTACCGGTCTATAAAAGCCGGAATACGTTGGAGCGCTGTGTAGGGAGCCTGCTGGCGCAGACAGAGAGAGATCTGGAGATCATCCTTGTGGACGACGGATCGCCGGATGGTTCGGGAAAGCTCTGCGATGAGCTGGAAAAAGAGGATGAGAGAATCCGTGTGCTTCATAAGGAAAACGGCGGCGTTTCTTCAGCCAGAAATGCAGGTCTTCAGGCTGCAAAGGGAGAGTATATTCTCTTTGCGGACAGTGATGATTACCTGGAAGAAACAGCGGCGCAGAAGCTGCTGGAGGGAATCGGCGGCGATGATATTGCGATCTGCGGATTTTACCACCATTACAGAGGCGGCAGAATAGAACGTATTCCGGAAGTTCCCGGTAATAAGGGAGAGGAAAATTTTCTTGCGCTTTATGGAAATGGTTTTCTGAATATGCCGTGGAATAAGCTCTACAGGCGGGAGCTTTGCGGAAAATTTGACGAGAGTTTAAGTCTTGGAGAGGATCTGCTTTTTAATCTGGACTATTTGTGCAGAGCAGACGGCATTTCCGTTGTAAAGCAGGCGCTCTGTCATTATATACAGGATGACACGGGAGAAAGTCTGTCGTCTAAAAAGAGAGAGGACAGGCTGGCACTGGCAAAGCGCATCTGGAGAGAGACAGGAGCTTTTTACAGAGAGCTTTCCGGAAAAGAAGACGAGAGCGGAGTGATCAATGCGCGCCTGATACAGGATATGCTTGACGATGTAGAGGCTCTTCCGTTTGATACAGAGCGTACAAAATCAGAGAAGCTTGCCGTAATAGAGGAATACAGCCGGGACAGAGAGCTTAGAGAGGCAGGAGGAAACGTTGCTTTGAAGGCTCTTGATTATAAGATAATCCATTTCTGCATGAGAAAAGGATGGATACATCTGACCTATCAGCTGTGCTGCTTCCGGGCGGCGCTTGTCCGCGCAGGTGTAAGAAGGCAGGAAGAACAGAGTGGAGAGACGGAAACAGTATGAATGAGTTGATTTCAGTAATTATTCCTGTTTATAAAGTGGAAGAATATCTGAAGCGGTGCGTGGATTCCGTGCTGGCGCAGACTTACGGGAATACAGAGATTATTCTTGTAGACGACGGTTCTCCGGATGGTTGTCCGGCGATTTGTGATGCTTTTGCAGAAGCAGATTCCCGTGTCCGCGTGATACACCAGGAAAACAAAGGGCTTTCCGGAGCGCGCAACACAGGAATTGATGCGGCGGAGGGAACTTATCTTGCTTTTGTGGATTCGGACGATTACCTTCATCCGGAATTTCTGGAAAAGCTGTATGCCGCCTGTAAGGAAACAGGGAGCGATATGAGTGTCTGCCGCTGGGAATATGTCAGAGGCGAAGAGATCCCGGAAAAGGGAGATGGAGCAGTCCGCAGCTATACAGGACGCGAGATGATGGCTAATCTTTATGATCCGGACGGAGCATATTTTGTAGTAGCCTGGAACAAGCTGTATCATAAAAGTCTGTGGGAGGATATCCGATATCCCCTTGGAATGATTCATGAAGATGAGGCGACAACGTATCGTATTTATGACAGGGTGAAGCAGGCAGCCTATATAAACAGTTCTCTTTACGGCTATTTTGTGGCTCCGGTCAGCATTACACGGGGCTTCAATCCGAAGCGTATGGATTGGGTAAGAGCTGTGGCAGATCGCGTCGATTATTTTGAAGAAAAAGGATATCGGGAGCTTATGCTTCCTGCACTGCAGGCATTTGCAGACGGAAGTATTGATATTTATTTCGGGATGAAAGATTTCCTTCCGGGAAGCGAAAAAGAACAGCAGGAGATTCGGGAGCATATCAGACGTGGACTGAAGCGCGTGAAGGCGTACGGCAGATTTCCGCTTCGTACAGAGATAGGATACCGCCTGTTTCTTACCTTTCCCGGACTGTACAGAAGGATATTGAATCAGGTGAAGAGTGAAAATGGAAAGCAGTAGACAAAAATATAAGATCAGTGTGATCGTTCCGGTATATAATGTCGAGCAGTATCTGAAGCGCTGTGTGGACAGTATTCTGGCGCAGACAGAAAAGGATCTGGAGATTATTCTTGTGGACGACGGTTCTACAGACAGCTCAGGAAGTATGTGCGACGCTTATGCAAAGCAGCAGGAGCGCATTACGGTTCTTCATAAGAAAAACGGCGGTCTGACCTCGGCATGGAAAGCAGGGCTTGAGAAGGCAGAAGGGGAATATACAGGCTTTGTAGACAGCGATGACTGGATAGACGAGGATATGTATGAAAGGATGCTTTGTCTGGCAGAGAAGGAAAAAGCAGATGTGACAGTCTGCGGTCTTGTGTTTGACTTCGAGGACCCTAAGATTCCAAAGAGAGAAGAGATATCAGAATTTAAAAAGGAAGTTTATGAGAGAAAAGATCTGGAAGAGCTTTTCCCTGTTCTGATTAACGACGGACGCTTTTTTGGAAGAACTTTTCAGCCTGCCCGTGTGACAAAGCTTTTTCGGACAGAGCTTCTTCGCGCCAATGTCTGTTTCTGCGACGACAGGGTGGCCTTGGGAGAGGATATGCAGATTACTTTTCCGGTCCTTCTGGATACGCAGAAGCTTTGCGTACTGCACAATTTTTTCCCGTATCATTACTGGATTAATAATAAGTCCATTACGGGGAAATATGATGAGCGGTATATGGAAAAGGTAAGCCTTTTGGCCGATCGTCTCAGAGAAATCAGCAGAGAGAAGAGGGTGTACGATTTTGAACCGCAGATACGGAATGATTTTCTGAGCATGACGGTTCTTGCCGTTAAAAATGAAATCTACCGTAATTATCAGGCAGGCAGAAAAACTGTCACAGCGAAGGTCCGCAGTATCTGCCGGATGGACAGCGTAGAGGAGGCGCTTGCACATCACACAATGGACAGGCTTCCCCTTTCTATACGAATTTACCTTCGGCTGATGGAAAAAGGCTGCTATAATACCTGCTACTGGCTGGTGCTCCTGTTTTTTAAACTTCATTATTATCTCGGAAAAGAATATAAAAGACAGTAGATTTTCTATAGAGAGAGGGTATCGCTCAATCATTTGATGAATGATTTTGCGATACCCTCCTGTATTCTGGTCTTTTATTCAGAAAGAAGAATTCTGTCGTTATCAAGCTCATGACCGGCTCCTGCTTTAAAGCGGGCAAGGAGATCTTCTGTAGTCATGGAGCGGCGTTCGTCTCCGCCTACATCGAGAACAATATTTCCGTCTGCCATCATAAGCGTCCGGTTGCCAAGCTCCAGAGCCTGCTTCATATTGTGCGTGATCATCAGGCAGGTAATGTGGTCGCGTTCTACAATCTCTTTTGTCAGGGAGAGAACTTTTTCTGCCGTGCCGGGATCGAGAGCAGCAGTGTGCTCGTCAAGGAGAAGAAGCTTGGGCGGAATCAGCGTCGCCATCAGAAGCGTCAGAGCCTGGCGCTGTCCTCCGGACAGAAGACCGACCGGCTGCTTCATCCTGTCCTCAAGTCCCATATCCAGAAGAGAGAGTCTTTCCCGGAAAAAGTCTTTGTCTTTTTTGGAAATACGGGCAAATGGAGCGCTTCCCTTGGTAGAACGCAGATATGCAAGCGCAAGATTTTCTTCGATAGTCATTCCGGGAGCCGTTCCCTTCAGAGGATCCTGGAAAAGGCGTCCGATTACCCGGCTGCGCTGGTATTCCGGGAGGAAGGTAATATCCTGTCCGTCAAGAAGAATCGCACCTTCATCGGCATAAAAGACTCCGGCGACTGCATTGAAAAGCGTAGACTTTCCGGCGCCGTTGGAACCGATAATCGTGACGAAATCTCCGGCATCAAGATGAAGAGAGAGACCGGAAAGAGCTGTTTTGGCATTTACAGTTCCCGGATAAAACGTTTTGGAGACAGAAAATATATCCAGCATCTTTTAACGACCTCCTTTTCTGTGAGCAGTCATTTTACGCTTCTGGAAAGCAAGCTGACTTTTGATAGTCGGAAATGCGATGGCAAGAGCTACAATGACGGCGGTGACAAGCTTCAGAGACTGTACGGGCATGATCTTGGTGTAAAGGACGACAGCGTAAATGAAGCGGTAGATAAGCGAACCGAGGATAGCGGCGACAGCGCCCTTTGCCACGGATTTTTTTCCGAGAACCGTTTCTCCGATAATCAGACATGCCAGACCGATCACGACGATTCCTGTTCCGGCATTGATATCGGCAGAGTTCTGATACTGTCCGACCATGGCTCCGGAGAGAGCCGTCAGGGCGTTTGAGATACAAAGCCCGACTGTGATGGTAAAGGCAGGGTTGATAGAAGAGGCGCGTACCATGTCCATATTGTTGCCAGTGGCGCGGATAGAAAGTCCAAGCCGTGTTCCGAGGAAGAGGAAGAGAAGAATTCCTGCCAGAACAGTTACGAAACCGGCAAGAATAGCTTCATACCATGCTCCGCCGATTCCTGTCGCCTGAAACATGGTGAAAATGGTCTCTGTCTTCAGAAGGCTTGCGTTGGCGCTCCAGCCCATAACCATAAGATTGATGGTGTAGAGTCCCATATTGGTAACGATACCGGCAAGGATGGAGGGCACGCCGAGACGTGTCTGCAGAAAGGCGGTGATAAATCCGGCGCACATCCCTGCGAGCATGGCGGCAGGGATCGCAAGAAGCGGATGTCCGGCAGCAGCCATAGTCACAGACACGGCAGTTCCAAGGACGAAGCAGCCGTCTGTAGTCATATCGGCGATATCAAGAACGCGGTAGCTCAGAAAGAGAGCAAGGGGCACAAGCGCGTACAGGAAGCCCAGTTCCAGGGCGGTTTGTAGTATATGAAGCATGGAAAAAGCACCTCCGGGTATAGTTTATTCTTCTGTGGTCTGTACTTCGGAAAGCTCTCCCAGCTCAGAGAATACGGAATAGTCGATTCCAAGTACAGAAGCAGTTTCAGTATTGACGGTGATGATTCCGCCGTCTGTCGTATAGTAGTCCTCAAGACCGTCCATTCCTTCTGTGACAGCTTTGTAGGCGAGATCCGCCGTATCGCTGCCGAGTGTCGTATAGTTGACGCCGCAGGTTGCGAAGGCTCCGTTGCGCACGAAGGAATCAGCGCCTGTATAATGCGGGATTCCGGCTTCGGCAAGGTCCTGATAGATAGCGAGTTCAGCAGCCATGATAACATTATCTGTAGGTGTAAACACAGCGTCCACCTTATCGGCAATCAGGGCAGAGGCAGCGGCGATAACTTCGTCGTTCGTATTGGCTGTCTGCTCTGTATAGGCGATGCCCTTTTCTTCAAGGTAGGCTTTGGCTTCTGCAACAGGCTTTGCAGAGTTTGCCTCGGACAGGGAGTAAAGGAGACCGACGTTCTTTACATCCGGATCTGCGGCAAGCATCATATCAAGGATGAGCTTTGTATTCAGAGCGTCGCTTGTTCCTGTCATATAGTCGATTCCCGTCACCTCAGCAGCCTCCGGGTCTGAGATTGCGGCGTATACGACGGGAGTCTGCGTCTGCTGTGCGCAGACAGCCATAACCTGAGAAGCAAGCGTTGCGATGGGGATAATCGCATCTACGCCGTCTGCTACAGCCTGATCGCCGATTTGCTTCAGCGTCGTCTGATCGTTCTGACCGGAATAAATATCATATACAATCGATACATTTTTTTCAGCGGCGATGCTGTCAAGTCTTGCGGCTACAGAGTTTGCAATCTCATCAAGAGAAGCGTGGTCCATCTGCTTTACAATAGCGATATGGTATTCAGCCGTATCTCCCGAAGCTTTTTCCTTTGAAGAGCATGCCGTCATGGAAAGAGTAAGCGCGGCTGCGCATCCAAGAGCAAATAATTTTTTCAGAGTTTTCTTTTTCATAAGCGTATTCTCCATTCTTATAGATTTAGGCGGCAGATGTCAGTGAAAAGGGCGTCGGCCTTTCACAGTACAAAAAACGCTTCTGTCCCATACATGGGACAAAAGCGTAAACTTCTGCGATACCACCCAAATTGACATTTCCTGCGAAATGTCCGCTCGCTACACGTACCATCATACGTGCCCCGATGGATAACGGGTGGGGTCCCGTCAGCTTCTAATGGAAAACAAAAGGCTTCCGTTCAAAGCCGCCCTCCGAAGTCCATTCACTGTCTGCCCGGCGTCCCGATTCCACCATCCGGGACTCTCTGAATCCTGACGTACGCCAGCTACTACTCTTCTTCACAGGTTTCTCTGATATAAGGTTATTCGTATTATATGCACTATAGAGAGAATTTGTCAATAGGTTTTTTGCAAAGAAATGGTTTCAGTGCCGATATTATGGTATACTTATACCAATATATTTGTGATTGAAAAAGTATTCGCATGAAGAATGTGAGGTAAGTTATGCTTGAGAATAAACTGGGTATTACAGATTCGGCAGAGTTAGCAAGAGCAGAGGAAAAAATCAGCAAGCAAAAAGCCATTGAGATGTTTGAGAATGGATTTTTGGAGACATTGGAACCGGGTACTTATCAAAGTCTTGCGAAGATTCATAAATATCTTTTTGATGAGATTTATGATTTTGCCGGTAAATTACGCAAAGTTAATATTTCAAAAGGTAATTTTCGATTTGCCCCGCTGATGTATTTGGAAGCTGCGCTGAAGAGCATAGACAAAATGCCTCAGTCAACCTTTGATGAAATTGTTGAAAAATATGTAGAAATGAATGTGGCTCATCCGTTCCGGGAAGGAAATGGGAGAAGCGCAAGAATATGGCTTGATCTGATGCTGAAAAAAGAGATTGGCTATGTGGTTGACTGGAGCAAGGTAGATAAAGAAGATTATCTGCTTGCCATGGAGAGAAGCCCTATTAAAGATATCGAAATTAAATTTCTTCTGAAAAATGCTCTTACGGATAACGTAAATGATCGAGAAATCTATATGAAGGGTATTGATCACAGTTATTACTATGAGGGCTATTATATCTTTAAGACGGAAGAATTGGAAAGAAAACTGAAATAGTTTTATAGAAAAGGAAGAATAGCCCGTACTTTAAATTATACGGGGTGTTGCAAAATAGATGAGCAATCATCTGAGGGTATCGCAAAATCATCTAATTTGATGACTTTTCGATACCCTCATTTTTTGGCGGTGTTTTTCAGGCAAATTATTGGATTGTTGAACTGTTACGACGGATTATCCAAAGCAGCCAGAGAAGTAAGCCCACAGCGCTGATAGCAAGTCCAAGATCCTTTCCGGGAGGCTGGAAAAGGAGATGAATTTCATGTTCTCCGGCAGAAAGTCTGGCTCCTGCGAAGGCTTTGTTTACGGTGACAAGCTCTGTTTCCTTTCCATCCACAAGAAGGCGCATTCCCTTCTGGAGGGGAATAGAGGTCACGAACCAGGTATCTTCCGGAGCATTTGCCCGGCAGGCAAGGAATTCATTTTTCCCCACAGGGAGAGCCTCTACAGCAGTCCACTGCTTTTCAGAAAACACAGAGGCGTCAAGCAGTGCAAAGCGGATATTTTTCAGAGTATAGCTTCCTTTGGAAAGTGAAATACGCAGGGTGCGAAGTCCTTTTTCCGATGTGGTAAGGAGCTGATAATGGAAACGGGAATTTCCGTTCGGATAAGGAGCAGACGGCGCGGAAAGCTTGTTTTTTTCATCGTTGACAGTAATGACAACAGCCTTTCCTGTGTGGTTTTCCACTTCAAAGGTAAGGAGAAGAAGCTGATTCCGGAGAGGTTCTTTCACAGTCAGGGCGATGGAGCTGTCTTTGGCGACGTCCAGCTTTATATCGCGCGGAGTGTCTTCTGACCTTGTGATCCTGACTGTGGACGGAACTTTTCTTGCTATCCACTGGGGTTCGTATTTCACGAGGTGAGATCCCCATGCAAGAGGAATTTCCCCGGAGTCCGGAACGATTGTATAGCGTGTCAGAGCTTCCGCCTGTTCCCAGCCGTGCAGCTTTTCAAACTGTGATTCGGAAAGCGTATCGCTGCTTAAATAGGCGGCGGGAAGTACATGTTTATTTTCTGCGATAGCCAGATCGTCATTTTTCCAGAGCACGCGGTAGCCATCGGGAACCTGGGAGGGACTTGTCTCAATATAGCGGACGCTCATGAAATGCAGGAGAAACGGATTCGGCGCGGAAAGGATAGCAAGCCGGTTATTGATCTGAACAGGCGTTTTGAGAAGATCATAATAAACCCGGGAGTAATCACCGCTGTAAACGGAAGAGTACATGGAGCTTTTGTTCCGGTGGGAGGACGCATCCAGATTTCCCTTCGTCATAGGCTGAGTCAGAGAATCGTAGTGGTATAAAGATTCGGAATAGATCGTAATATCCGGAGTCTGCAAGGCGGAAGCAAACTTTTCTTTTGTCACGAAATCTTCTTTGGATGCCGCGCGCAGAAAAGAAAAGAAGGGAACAATAAGGAAGCACAGAAAAACGGCTTTCTGCATCACAGGCTTGCGCAGATATGTTTTTTGGTTTTTCTTCAGGCTGCAGCCATAGCCAAGAAGAAGGATAAGAAGAAAAAGAAGAATCAGATCGGCTGCAATCAGCTTCCAGGAGCTTTTTCCCCGGTATTGCAGGGCGATAAGCAGGAGAACAGGAAAGGGCCAGAGGCGGAAACGCTGTCTTCCGAAACGCAGTTCGGACAGAAGCCGGGCAGCATGGGAGAGCAGAAGGGGAAGAAAGGGGATCAGGATCTTTGCTCTGGCATACAGCGTGGCGTTCAGAAGATAGGAAATGCCTCCCCACGTAAAAATAATCAGGAAGAGGGCGCTGCCTGCACGGTATTTCTGAATGGAGAGTCCAAGGATCAGAAGATAGAGAACAAGCATGGTGACACCGACACCGTAAGCGCTGTAAAGCAAAGAATTCAGGTTCGGGAAAAAGGTCAGAAATCCTGCGTCTGCGGCAGAGGAAGCCCGTCGGTGTTCCAGAATGGACAGACCGGTGGGAAGGAGAAGAGCGGCAGCCATGCAGCCGGAGAGAAAGCAGGAGAAAAACCAGGGGCGGAAAAAGGATTTTCCCGACAGAGAGAACCAGTAGCAGCCCAGTACAATAAAGCAGGCAGGGGCATAGTAAAAGCTGTGGAGGCAGAGAAAAAGCATCCACAGAGGAAGAAGAGGCGGCATGCGTCTTGGGTTCTTCTGTATGGCAAGCAGAGCAAGCATAAGAAAAGGCATATAGTTGATGAACATAAGCTGCCTGTGGGTGTGAAAAAAGCAGGAAGCCGTCAGAAAAAGGACGCTTCCAAGGAAAGCGTCAAATTCAGGCAGACCCTGTCTTTTAAGCCAGAGAAAAAAGAGAAGCACAGAAGTAAGATATCCCATTAGGGAACAGGCGATAAGAATCTGATACATCGGGACAGACGGAAGGAGGCAGCCTATGATGATGTCCGGGCGCAGGAACCCGTAGTAGGCAAACTGGAAACCGTTGCTGCCACCTCCAAGAGGAAGAATGGAGGGTAGCAGGGTGTCCTGCTCGAGACAGGCTGTCCGTATCGTTTCAGCCAGAGCCACATGCTGGCTGAGCCAGTCTGTATTAGAGCCGTAGAGGCAGCCTTCCGGCGTAGACAAAAAGATAAGCAGTATAAAAAGCCCCGTAAGACACAGGGGCGCAGTTAATTTTTTCATAAATACAGGTCTCCTCTTGATTTCACAAATAAATCATCCCTGTATTATAGACGTGAAGAG
>CAUWNO010000017.1:0-22231 GCA_963559965.1 uncultured Lachnospiraceae bacterium
GAGATACAAAGGATCTGTGAAGTCACGGCAACCCCGCGTTGCGGAAGGTGCCAGCCTGAGCGAGTTTAATCGAACAATAAGAGGATTTAGTTATCTGAATATAACGGATCCGCTTTTGCGGGTCCGTTTTTTGTAACATAAAAATTCCGCCGCAGGCGGAGAATTCTGCTTTGCAGGATTTTTCAGATACAGCAGTACGCATTTTAACAGAGAAAGGACAATACGATGGAAAAACTTTTATTTACTTCAGAATCTGTAACAGAAGGACATCCGGATAAAATCTGCGATCAGATCTCCGACGCGATTCTTGACGCTTTGCTGGAGCAGGACCCCATGAGCCGCGTAGCCTGTGAGACAGCTACGACGACGGGAATGGTTCTTGTCATGGGAGAGATTACGACAAAGGGTTATGTAGACATTCAGAAAATTGTACGCGATACGGTGCGCGAAATTGGCTACGATCGCGGAAAATATGGATTTGACGCTGACAACTGCGCGGTAATTACAGCAATCGACGAGCAGTCTACAGATATCGCTATGGGAGTCAACAAAGCTCTTGAGGCAAAAGAAAATCAGATGTCAGAGGATGAGATTGAAGCGATAGGAGCAGGAGATCAGGGAATGATGTTCGGCTATGCGTCAAATGAGACGCCGGAGTTGATGCCTTATCCGATTTCTCTGGCACACAAGCTGGCTCTTCAGCTTACGAAGGTTCGTAAAGACGGAACGCTTCCCTATCTTCGTCCGGATGGAAAGACACAGGTAACGGTAGAATATGATGAGAACGGAAAACCGCTTCGCCTTGACGCCGTAGTGCTTTCCACTCAGCATGGCGAGGAGGTTACCCAGGAGCAGATACATAAGGACATTAAGAAATATGTCTTTGACGAGATTCTTCCGATGGATATGGTAGACATCGATACCAAGTTCTTTATCAATCCGACGGGACGCTTTGTAATAGGCGGACCTCATGGAGACAGCGGTCTGACGGGACGAAAGATTATTGTAGACACCTACGGCGGAATGGCACGCCATGGCGGCGGCGCATTTTCCGGTAAGGACTGTACAAAGGTTGACCGTTCTGCGGCTTATGCAGCGCGTTATGTAGCAAAGAATATCGTAGCGGCAGGTCTGGCAGACAAATGCGAGATTCAGCTTTCCTATGCGATAGGAGTGGCTCAGCCGACTTCCGTCAATGTAGACACCTTTGGAACAGGCAGGCTTTCCGATGCGAAGCTGGTAGAGATTATTCGCGAGAACTTTGATCTCCGTCCGGCAGGAATTATCAGAATGCTGGATCTGAGAAGACCGATTTATAAGCAGACAGCGGCTTACGGTCATTTCGGCCGCACAGATCTTAACCTTCCGTGGGAGAAGACAGACAGAGCAGAGACGCTGAAGAAGTATCTGTAAAACAGAGGAAAAGAGTAGAAGAACACTGGAGCGCAGAAGAATGCTTTCCGGTGTTCTTTTTTGTATTCAGAAGAAACCTGCTTGACGTTTCAGAAAGGCAGAATTATAATAAAGCGAAACCGACTGGTCGGTCGGAAGACAGAGAGACAGGAGACGAGTAAATGATATCTAAATACAGTGTAAAGAAACCTTATACCGTATTGGTAGCCGTAGTCCTTGTCATTGTGCTTGGATTTGTATCCTTCACAAAGATGACGACAGATCTGCTGCCAAGCATGAATCTGCCTTATGCGGTTGTGATGACAACCTATGTGGGGGCAAGTCCGGAGACGGTTGAGACCGTTGTGACGAAGCCGGTGGAACAGTCGATGGCGACAGTCAGCAACATACAGAATGTAAGCTCTGTTTCAGCAGAAAACTATTCTCTTGTAGTGCTGGAGTTCGCGCAGGATTCCAATATGGATTCCGTGACGCTGGAAATGAGAGAAAGCCTCGATCAGATGGAGGCGATGTGGGAAGATGATTCTATCGGAAGCCCGATTATTATGAAATTAAATCCTGATATGATGCCTGTAATGGTGGCTGCAGCCGGAAAGAAAGGGCTGAAAGGAGCAGAGGTTACAGACATAGTAGAAGATGAAATTATGCCGGAGCTGGAGAGTCTCGAGGGAGTGGCATCTGTAAGCGCCTCCGGACTGATAGAAGAGAGCGTGCAGGTTGTGATACGTCAGGAAAAGATAGACGCAGTCAATCAGCAGGTTTTCGGCTATGTGGAGGGGGAGTTTGAGGACGCCCGCAGGGATCTGGCAGACGGACGCAAAGAGCTTGCAGATGGACAGAAAGAGCTTGATGAAAATGTACAGGAGCTTAGAGAGAACGAAGCAGATCTGGCAGACGGCAAAGCGGAGCTTTCGGACGGTCTTGACGAGGTAAAGGGTGGAATCGACGCTCTCGATGCAAAAAAGACCGAGACAGCAAAGAAGCTGGCAGAGGCGCAGACAGCGATAGACAGCGGCAGAGCGGAGATTACAAAGCAGCTTGCTGTGATAGAGGGAAAGCTTGCCGAGTATCAGGCGGCAGAAATGGCTGTCGCGCAGATGGAAGGGATTCTTTCTGAACTCAGGGAGATAGAAGCTTACGCCAATGAGCTGGCAGCGGGCGGAGCTTTGGAAGATGAGGTAAACCAGGAGATTCAGACCAGAATAGAGGGACTGAAGGCACAGACCGAAGGGTCTGCCCTTGAGAGCGTCCTTGATTCCATCAACGATCTCGACAGCCTTCAGAAGGCGATCCGGGCGGGAGACGGAATCTTAAGCGCCGCAAAGGCGGCTCTTGAGGAGCAGAAGAACAGTCAGGCGTATCAGGAGCTCATTAAGGCGAAGGAGCAGCTGGAGGCGGCAGATAAGACTCTGAGTCAGAAGCTCACGGAAGCCAATATGGGCGAAATGATCGCGGCTATTGAGATGGGAAGCGCGTCAGCGACGCTGAATATCACAAAGGCACAGCTGGAGTCTGCGAAAGAACAGCTGGAAGATGCCGAGGAGCAGCTGAAAACAGCGTGGGAGCAGATAGACGAGGCGCAGAAAAAGCTGAATGACGGAAGAGAACAGCTGAAGGAAGGAGAAGAGGAACTGGAGGATGCCAGAAGCGAGGCTCTCGATCAGGCAGATATGTCAGGCGTTCTTACAGTGGAAATGATAGAAAATCTTCTGGCTGCGCAGAACTTTTCCATGCCTTCCGGCTATGTGACGGAGGAAGGAATTGATTATCTTGTCCGTGTGGGAGATAAGGTAGACGATCTGGAAAGCCTCAGAAAGATGGTTCTTCTCGATATGGATATGGAAGGAGTAGACACCATTTGTCTGGAAGACGTAGCCGATGTTTTCATGGCAGATAATTCCGATGAAGTGTACGCCAGCATTAACGGAGAGCCGGGAGTCATGCTGACGATTCAGAAGCAGACGGGCTATTCCACAGGAGAAGTGTCGGAGCGTCTGAATGAAAAGATGGCGAAGC
The DNA here is from genome assembly GCA_963559965.1 of uncultured Lachnospiraceae bacterium. Taxonomy (GTDB): domain Bacteria; phylum Bacillota; class Clostridia; order Lachnospirales; family Lachnospiraceae; genus Laedolimicola. The sequence goes on from CAUWNO010000017.1 coordinate 3,430, forward strand.
TTCAGGAAGAGGACGGGGATCTGATTCTTCTGCCCCTTATGGATCAGGGAATCTATATCGATCTGGTAACGGGATCTGTGTTCGACAATATGATATCAGGAGCGGTTCTGGCGATTCTGATTCTGATTCTTTTCCTGAAGGATATCCGTCCGACTTTTGTAATTGCCTGCTCCATTCCTATCAGCGTGATTGCCGCCGTGGTATGTATGTATTTCAGCGGCGTTACCCTCAATATTATTTCGCTGTCAGGTCTGGCGCTGGGCGTCGGCATGCTGGTAGACAATTCGATTGTCGTAATCGAGAACATTTACCGGCTGAGAAATGAGGGAATGAGCGCGGCGAAGGCGGCGGTGCAGGGCGCAGGCGAGGTAGCCGGAGCGATTGCGGCGTCCACGCTGACGACGGTCTGCGTCTTCCTTCCGATTGTATTTACAGAGGGAATCACAAGACAGCTTTTCGTGGATATGGGACTGACAATAGCATATTCCCTTGGAGCAAGCCTCGTTGTAGCTCTGACGCTCGTACCGGCTATGGGCGCGGGAATCCTGAAAAACACAAAAGAAAAGAAGCCGTCCCGCTTCTTTGAAAAGGCGATGACAGGATATGAGAAGCTTCTCCGGACGTCCTTAAAGCACAGGGGTATCGTGCTGGCGCTGGCAGTTCTTTTTCTCATTCTGAGCGCTGTGCTTTCTCTTTCAAAGGGAACAGCTTTTATGCCGGAAATGGACAGTACACAGATTAGTATGACGCTGACGATGCCGGAAGGAACGGCACTTGAGGAAACGGCAGAGCAGGCAGATGAGCTGGAGCGGCGTCTTCTTTCTCTGGACGACGTGCAGGAGACGGGAGCCATGGCTAATTCTGACAGCGCCATGGGAGTGGGCGGAAATACGTCCACAAATCAGGTATCCGTATATGCGATGCTGAAAGAAGATAAAAAGCTGACCAATCAGGAGCTGAAAGATGAAATTCTGAAGCTTACAGAAGATATGGAGGGAGAGCTTGCGATATCGACCTCCAGCATGGATATGAGCGCGCTTGGAGGAAGCGGCATTACCGTGGAAATCAAAGGCAGGGATCTGGATACTCTGCAGGAAATCGCCTCCGATGTGGCAGAGATTGTAGAAGACACAGAAGGAACGGCACAGGTATCCGATGGTATCGAGAAAACGACGGGAGAGCTGCGTATTGCTGTGAACAAGGAGAAGGCAGCAAAGGAGGGACTGACGACGGCAGGCGTCTTCTCTCAGATTGCGTCGAAGCTTCAGGAGCCTTCGAGCGCGGTGAAACTGGAGACGGACACAAAAGACTTTGATGTCTTTGTTCTCAACGGAGAAGATCAGAAGCTGACACGGGATATGGTGCGGGAGCTTGTTCTGGACGTAACGAAAGAAGACGGAACAAAAACCCATGTACCGCTTAAGGAAATCGCTGAATTTACAGAGGCGGAGGGACTCAGTGCCATCAACAGAGACGCGCAGTCCCGTTATATCAGCGTAACGGCAGGGATAGCCGACGGTCACAATATCGGTCTTGTGGCAGACCGTGTGGAAAAGAATCTGGCAGATTACCAGCTTCCGGACGGCTATACGATGGAAATGAAGGGAGAAGACGAGACCATAAAGGAGTCTATGACAGAGCTTGTCAAAATACTTCTTCTGGCAGTACTTTTTATGTACCTGATTATGGTAGCCCAGTTCCAGTCTCTTCTGTCGCCGTTTATCATTATGTTTACGATACCGCTTGCATTCACAGGAGGTCTGTTTGGACTTTATTTCACAGGAAATGAGCTGAGCGTGATTGCGATGATTGGATTTGTCATGCTGTCGGGAATTATTGTAAATAATGGTATTGTTCTGATTGATTATACAAATCAGCTGGTCGCTCAGGGAATGACGAAGACAGACGCGCTGGCTGAGGCAGGAAAAACGCGTATGAGACCGATTCTTATGACAGCTCTTACAACCATTCTCGGACTTTCCACGATGGGAGCCGGAATCGGAATGGGAGCAGATATGATCCAGCCGATGGCGATTGTTACAATAGGAGGACTTCTTTACGGAACACTTCTGACACTGTTTGTAATTCCCTGCGTATATTCGCTGATTGTGCGCAAAAAGAACGTACCGGAGGCAGAATGATATGGAAGAAACAAGACCTAAGGTTCTGGCGCTTTACGAGGCTGTTCTGGAACTTCTTGATGAAGGAGCCGATATCAATACGCTGAAGGTATCGGACATGACGGTGCGCGCCGGAATCGGAAAAGGAACGGCTTACGACTATTTTAAGAGCAAGGAAGAAATTATTGCGGCAGCTGTGGTTTTTGACGTTGAGCGGAAGGTAAAGACAGAACGGATGCGCCTGGAACAGTATACGGATTTTGAGAGTAAGGTCCGTTATTGTTTCCGGTGGACACTTCAGGAGCTGCAGGAACAGAAGGCGTTTATGAGATTTTTGTATCTGTCCTCCTATTCCTGCAGCCTGAAACGGCAGATTTTTGAGGAGCTGAAAAAGAGACGGGGAGAAAGCTGCGGACCGATACAGATACTGCGGGAGCTTTCCCGGAAAGGAAAAGAGGAAGGAGCCGTACGTCCGGAATTTTCGGAGGAAGCGGCGGCATATATGATACTGGCAAGTCTGATGTCTTTTGTGTTATACTTAGAGCACAGAGAAAAAGAAGCGGAAGAAGACGGGCAGATGATGGAAATTCTCTGCACAGGACTTTTGGCGCAGCTTCGATAAGAAGGAGGAAGAAGGATGTTAAAGCAAAAACTGGAGGATATGGGGATAAAAGCAGCTCTGGAGGAGCTGGGGTATGAGTTTGATGAGATTTTTTCCGGGCTTTCAAAGGAGGCGCAGGAGCTGTATGCTTCCTATGACTGGAGAAAAATTCCGTGCGCGGTAGAGGGAATCCGTCATGGATATGTCGTTCACGCAGTTCCGCCGGAGGAGCTTCTGGAATCAGGTTATCCGTGGGAAGAGTGGTTTTTCCAGTTTGACAGACCAGAGCATCATGTTCTGTTTCTGGAAAAGAAGGAGAACTGTGATCAGGAGATTCTGATTCCGGCAGACGATGTGGATCACCCGAAAGAGGCATGCGGAAGAATGTGGTACTACTTTGGAGACACGCAGAGCTTCCCGTATTACAGAAACAAGTAAACCTTAAGATTTTGAGATAATTCTTGTGTTTTTCTTAATTCATTTTCATGCGGTTGATTTTCGAGGAATATAATGGTAGAGTGTAATCTAAATTATGAAAAATGAGACTGGAAGAATTTAGAATATAAAGCAGAGAAGCGAAAGAGGACTGGAAAATGGATAAGAAAACAGGGAAAACGACAGACAGGGATAAAAAGGGAGGACGCGTTCTGTTTACTGCGGCAGTGCTGCTCCTTCTTGTGATTGCGGCGTCCTGGACGCTTTACGCAAGAGGAAAGGCAAAGGAGGCTTCGGCAGAGCCGCAGCAGGAGCAGGATCTTCCCAAAGAACCGATTCCAGAGGAGAAGCTTCCGGAAGAAACTTCAGAGGAAGAAAAGAAAAAGGAAGAGGCAGAGAAGGCGGCTGCGGCTGAAGCAAAGAGAGATGCCGGAGAGAAGGCTTCTTATACGACGGATTATGAGAGCGCGCCGCTTCTTAACACAACGCCGATTCGCTACCTGTCGATGGAGGTTGGAGCAACGGAGGACGAGCTTCGGTTTAACTGGATGTCTCCTGACAGAAATCCGGGTCAGGTCAGCTTTGCAGATGCCCAGACAGGGGAAGTGAAAAGCTTTGCGGCGGACTGCGCCGCGTCTGTCACGACACCGGGATATTATGTGAACAAGGCGTCTGTCACAGGGCTTCAGCAGGGAAAGACGTACGTTTATAAGGTGGGAAACGATACAGGCGGATGGTCTCCGGAGTATCAGTATACTGTCCCTGACGTCAATACGAAGGAGGGCTTTACTTTTCTTGTTACATCCGATGCGCAGATAGGGCAGGATCAGAACCATGAGGAGCAGGTGACGGTAGACGACTGGGATAAGATGGTGACCCGCCTGACTTCCTATGTGCCCGAGGCGCAGTTCCTTATCCACGCAGGAGATCAGGTGTCGCAGTTCGGAAGCGCGCAGGAGTATGAAGGATTTCTGAATCATCTGGGTCTTTATAAAATCCCCCTGGTTCCTGTAGTCGGCAATCACGATGTGGCAAATGAGGACAGCATCGAGGAGCTTGGCTATTCGGGAGGACCTTTCTTTTACGAGCATTTTAACGTGCCGAACCGTTCGGAAGAGTATGGATTAAGCCAGTCGGACAAGGACGGAAATTACTATTTTATCCGGGGAGACGTTCTTTTCCTTGTGCTGAATTCTGCGACGGCTCAGCCCACAGATATTCATGAAGAATATGTTCCGAAGGTGATAGCGGAACATCCGGACACAAAGTGGAGAGTGATCATACAGCACTATCCGGCATACAGCAGTGTGCAGCATTATCAGGAGAAGATGGATCCGTGGATTCGCAATTCTCTTGCCTATATCTGTGAGGACAATGATATCGATTTGGTAATTTCCGGTCATGACGCGGCATATGCCCGTTCCGGATTTACAGACAGAAAGTGTCAGGTTTATGAAGGCTATGATTACTCGTCGGGAGGTACGGCAGTAAACCCGGAAGGCACTCTGCATATCACATGCAGTACGGCGAGCGGAAGCATTTACAATGAGGTTTCTCCGTCCGGCTGGCTTAAGTTTGAGGGGCAGCCTCATGCGCCTGTCGCGCTTCGTTTTGATGTGACAGACACGCAGCTTCACATGAGGGCATATACTACCGACAGCTGGATGCTGTACGACGAATATACGATTCAGAAAGACTAAAGGAAGCGCCGGAAAGCGCGGCGAAAAGACTTGACAAGCGGGGAAAAGCCTGCTATATTACCCTCAGTTACAGGAAACTTTCTGTAAGACAGGATGAAATACCGTACAAAGGCAAGGAAAAAGAGGAGTACGCAGAGGGGGACATCATTCAGAGAGGGCAGTCCAAGGGTGGAAGACTGCCGGGGAAGAGTCGCTGCGGAAGGTAGCTTTGGAGCCGGAATGGAGAATAAAAAGTAACCGTTCACGCCTGCCCAGCGTTACAGGGCAGAGATATGTATGGCGGCCGCCATACATAAAGCAAGGTGGTACCGCGCAGAATTGACGCCCTTCGTAGAGAAGGGCGTTTTCTTTTTTCTATTTATTTCATGGGAAATTGCGTCTGTGAAATAAGAACGCTTTACGGGGAGCAAAAACAAAGAGAGAATAAGAGGAGGACGACACGAATGAAAGAACTGGCAAAGACCTACGATCCAAAAGGAATGGAGGATCGGATCTACAAAGACTGGCTGGATAAAAAATATTTTCATGCAGAGGTGGACAGAAGCAGAAAACCGTTTACGATTGTGATGCCGCCGCCCAATGTTACAGGACAGCTTCATATGGGACATGCGCTTGACAATACACTTCAGGATATTCTGATCCGCTACAAGAGAATGCAGGGTTATAACGCGCTCTGGATTCCCGGAACGGATCACGCATCGATCTCTACAGAGGTAAAGGTAATTAATCAGCTGAAATCTGAGGGAATTGATAAGAATGAGCTGGGACGCGAAGGCTTCCTGAAGAGAACCTGGGAGTGGCGCGAGGAGTATGGACGCACGATCGTAGATCAGCTGAAAAAGATTGGCTCCTCCTGCGACTGGGACAGAGAGCGCTTTACGATGGACGAGGGCTGTTCCGAGGCTGTGCAGGAAGTATTCCTCCGTCTGTATGAAAAGGGATATATTTATAAGGGATCGAGAATCATCAACTGGTGTCCCGTCTGCAAGACGTCTATTTCCGACGCTGAGGTGGAGCATGAGGAGCAGGCAGGTCATTTCTGGCATATCAATTACCCGATTAAGGACAGCGATAAATTTGTAGAAATCGCTACGACGAGACCGGAGACTCTTCTGGGCGATACGGCTCTTGCCGTAAATCCGGACGATGAGCGGTATCAGGATATCATTGGAAAAACAGTGATTCTTCCGCTTGTGGGCAGAGAGATTCCCGTGATTGCCGACGCTTATGTAGATAAAGAGTTTGGAACAGGCGTTGTGAAGATTACTCCGGCGCACGATCCCAACGACTTTGAGGTGGGAAGACGCCATAACCTTCCGGAGATCAACATTCTGAACGACGATGCGACCATCAATGAGAACGGCGGAAAGTACGCAGGCATGGATCGCTATGAGGCGCGCCGTGTGATGGTGGAGGAGCTGAAAGAGCAGGGGCTTCTTGTAAAGATCGAGGATCACGTGCATAACGTAGGAACGCACGATCGCTGCGGTACGACGGTAGAGCCGATGATTAAGCAGCAGTGGTTTGTAAAGATGGAGGAAATGGCGAAACCGGCTATCGAGGCGATAAAGAACGGAGATTTGACGTTTGTTCCGGAACGCTTTGACAAAACCTATCTTCACTGGCTGGAAAATATCCGCGACTGGTGTATTTCCAGACAGCTCTGGTGGGGACACAGAATTCCTGCATACTACTGCGACGAGTGCGGCGAGATTGTCGTAGCCCGCGAGATGCCGACAGTTTGCCCGAAATGCGGATGCACGCATTTCACGCAGGACCCGGATACGCTCGACACCTGGTTTTCTTCTGCACTCTGGCCTTTCTCTACTTTGGGCTGGCCGGAAAAGACGGAGGATCTCGACTACTTCTATCCGACGGACGTGCTTGTGACGGGATACGATATCATTTTCTTCTGGGTTATCCGAATGGTATTTTCGGGATATGAGCAGACAGGAAAATGTCCGTTCCACCATGTGCTGATTCACGGACTGGTGCGCGACTCTCTCGGACGCAAGATGAGCAAGTCCCTCGGAAACGGCATCGATCCGCTGGAGATTATCGATCAGTACGGAGCAGACGCTCTGCGCTTCACGCTTGTGACGGGAAATGCACCCGGAAACGATATGCGCTTCTACATGGAGCGCGTGGAGGCGAGCCGTAATTTTGCAAATAAGATCTGGAACGCTTCCCGTTTCATTATGATGAACATGGAAAAAGCAGAAATTCCGGAGACAATGAGCGCAGAAGAGCTGACGGGAGCAGATAAGTGGATTCTGTCAAAGGTGAATACCCTGGCACAGGACGTAACGGCAAACATGGACAAGTTTGAGCTTGGAATCGCCGTACAGAAGCTCTATGACTTTATCTGGGAAGAGTTCTGCGACTGGTATATCGAGATGGTGAAGCCGCGTCTGTACAGCGATACGGATGAGACGAAGGCTGCGGCTCTCTGGACGCTTAAGACAGTTCTTACGAATGCTCTGAAGCTTCTTCACCCGTATATGCCGTTTATTACCGAGGAGATCTTCCGCAATCTGACAGGTGAGGAATCTATTATGATTTCCGCATGGCCGGAGTATACGCAGGAATGGAACTTTGCAGAGGAGGAAGCAGAGGTAGAGCTTCTGAAAGAGGCTGTCCGCAGCGTCCGCAACGTGCGTTCCGAAATGAACGTTCCGCCCAGCAAAAAGGCGCAGGTAATCGTAGTGTCTGAGAAAGAAGAGGTCCGCGGCGCTTTTGAACGCAGCCGTCTGTTCTTTGCGACGCTGAGCTATGCAAGCCAGGTGGTCGTTCAGGCAGACAAGACGGGAATCGGAGAGGACGCTGTATCCGCGCTGATCCCGGATGCGGCAGTATATATGCCGTTTGCGGAGCTTGTAGATCTGGAAAAAGAGCTGGAGCGCCTGAAAAAGGAAGAACAGCGTCTGGAAAAGGAGCTTGCCCGCGTCAACGGAATGCTTAACAACGAAAAGTTCATCAGCAAAGCGCCTCAGAGCAAGATCGATGAGGAAAAGGAAAAATTAGAAAAATATACGCAGATGATGAACCAGGTCAGAGAGCATCTGGCTGCCCTTTCAAAATAAATGAGTGAGGATTATGAAAAAGTTTGTAAAATGGCTGGGAGCTGCCCTGATATTTCTGAAAAAGAAATGCGTGGGCGCCTGCTCCGCTGTAAGGAAAGCATGGATGAGCTGCGGCGCATTCATTATCAGGACAAGTGAGTGCTGCAGCCACGTAATGGAAAAGCCTGTAGCGATAGCAAACCGGATGTCCCTTCTGCTTCATGCGCTGGGATCTGCCGTCATATATTTTATTATGGAAGCCATGTCGCGGCACTCTGTGTCGGCGGCATGGGAATTCCTGATGGAAAGTCCCAAGGTGTTTGCCTATAATACGTTTATGATTTTTATGAGCTTTATGATCGTGTATCTGTTCCGGAGAAGAATTTTTACGCGTCTTCTTATCATGTCGTTCTGGCTGTTCCTTGGCTACATGAACGGAACGATTCTGAGTACGCGCGTTACGCCGTTTACGGGGCAGGATCTGCACCTTATCACGGACGCTCTCGATATCGTAAATGTTTATATGTCGCCGATGAAGCTGATTACCCAGGTGGGAGGCGTGCTTCTTGGCGTTGCCGTGCTGGTTCTTCTGTGGAAATTTGCGCCGAGATATAAGAAAAAAGTAAATTATCCGCTGAGCCTGGCAGGGATTGTGATTGTTGCCGGACTTTTTGCAGGAGCGACGAAGCTCTGTTTGGAGCAGAGAGTGCTGTCCACTTATTTTGGAAATATCGCGTTTGCATATCAGGATTACGGACTCCCGTACTGCTTTTTCTGCAGTCTTCTGGCGACCGGAATGGATGAGCCGTATGAATATTCAAAAGAAACGATTGACGAGATTGTAAGCTGGGACGAAGAGGAAGCAAAGAGCGAAGATGACGACTCAGAAAAGCCCAATATTCTGATGCTTCAGCTGGAGACCTTTTTTGATCCGACAACAGTAGAATTTCTGGAGTTTTCCGAAGACCCCATTCCGTATTTCCAGAGTCTGATGGAGAATTATTCGTCAGGAGCTTTTAAGGTTCCGTCTGTGGGAGCGGGAACGGCAAACACAGAGTTTGAGTCTATTACAGGAATGAATCTCCGCTATTTCGGACCGGGAGAGTATCCGTATAAGACGATACTGAAAAAGACAACCTGCGAGAGCGTTGCATATGATTTAAAAAACATCGGTTATGCTACTCATGCGATCCATAACAACAAGGCGACCTTCTACAGCCGCGCGGACGTATTTAAGAATCTTGGCTTTGACACGTATACCTCCAAGGAATATATGGATGTGTCTGTGACGACAGAGAACGGCTGGCTGAAAGATGAGGTTCTGATAGAACATATTCTTGACTGCCTTGAGTCGACAAAGCGTCAGGACTTTATCTACACAATCTCTGTTCAGGGTCATGGCGAATATCCCACAGAGAAGGTTCTGGAGGATCCTGTGATTAAGGTGACAGGAGCGGAGACTGAAGAGAAAAATAACCAGTGGGAATACTATGTAAATCAGCTTTATGAAATGGATCAGTTCGTAAAGAAGCTGATAGAGACGCTGAACGATTACGGTGAGGACTATGTCCTTGTAATGTATGGAGATCATCTTCCGACGCTGGGACTTACCGTAGAGGATGTAAGCAACCGCTACCTTTTCGATACAAGCTATGTGATTTACGATAATATGGGGCTGGAGAAGAAGGATCAGACGCTTTGCTCTTACCAGATTGCAGCCGAGGTGCTCGACAAGGTAAATATTCATGAGGGTACGATGATGCAGTATCATCAGACTCGCAGAAAGACGAAGCTCTATCTCCCGGATATGGAACTTCTTCAATACGATCTCCTCTATGGAAAGCGGTATGCATATGATGGCGAGAGTCCTTTTGAACCGGTCGATATGAAAATGGGAATTCATCAGCCCTATATTACAAACGTGATTGCGCTGGAAAAGATGACCTGGGTTTTCGGAAGAAACTTTACGACAGCTACAAAGGTATATCTGGACGGCGAATATCAGACGACGAAATATATCAATGATCATGTGCTGCAGCTTAAGAAGACCGCGCTGAAGGATGACACGGAGGTGGCTGTAAAGCAGCTGGCTCCCGGAAAAGCAAAGCGCGTTCTCAGCGAAGGAAATACCTATGAGTTTATTTACCAGCCTCCGGAGGAGGAAGAGATGGTAACACCTGAAGGCGAGACGGAAGGAACAGAACCTTCGGGTGTAGAGCCTGAACAGACAGAAGGGACGGATGAAGCGGCATGACGTATCAGGAAGCAGTAGATTATATTGAGGAGACGCCGAAATTCACGAAAAAAAATACGCTCGATCATACGAGAGCCTTTCTTCACAGATTGGGAGATCCGCAGGAGAAGATGAAGATTTTCCATGTGGCAGGAACGAACGGGAAAGGTTCTGTATGTTCCTTTCTTGCGGCTATGCTGTGTGCGGCAGGACGTCATACAGGACTTTTTATATCGCCGCATCTTGTGGATATTAATGAAAGATTTGTGATCGATGAAGAACAGGTTACAGATGAGGAATTTCTCAGAGCTTTTACGGCAGTTATGAGCTGTGTGGAAGAGATGAAGGAGGAAGGTTATCCGCATCCCACATACTTCGAGCTTTTATTTCTGATCGGTATGGTGATCTTTGAGAGAGCAGGAGTGGAGTATCTTGTCCTGGAGACGGGTCTGGGAGGACGGCTTGACGCGACAAATTCCATAGAGCATCCGCTTGTTACGGTTCTGACCTCGATCAGTCTCGATCACACGGAATATCTGGGCAATACGATTGCCGCAGTTGCCGGAGAGAAGGCAGGTATTATAAAAGAAGGCGTTCCTGTGATCTACGACGCGTCCTGCCCGGAGTCTGAAGCGGTGATCAGGAGAAAGGCGGAGGAAATGCATGCGCGCGTTTATCCGATCACGCCAGAAATGTATAAAATCTCCAAAAGCACGAAGAAACATATTGATTTTTCAATAGATTCTGGGTATTATGATTATATTGAGCTTTCTATCTCCAGCGTGGCGGAGTATCAGATGAAAAACGCTGCGGAGGCTGTGACGGCTGTCTGCGTGACAGACAGAGAAGGGATTTTTACGCCGGAGATTATAAAGAAAGGAATTTCTTCCATGCGGTGGCAGGGAAGAATGGAGACAGTCCTGCCCGGCGTGATTATTGACGGAGCGCATAACGAAGCGGGCGTGGAGGAGTTTGTAAGAACGGCGAAGCGTCTGGAAGCTGATGATCCGGTCACACTGCTCTTTGCGGCAGTTGGCGACAAGGATTACAGGAGTATGATTGAGACGATATGCAGAGAACTTCGGCTCGAGCGTGTCGTAGTGACGGAAGTGGGCGGTTACCGGAGCGTGGATGTAAAGGAGCCGGAAGCGCTTTTCAGAGAATTCGGACAGAAGCAGGTAAAGGCGTGTCCCGATGTGGAAGCGGCTTTTGACGAGGCGCTTAGAGAAAAGGGAGACGGCATTTTGTTCTGCGTAGGTTCCCTGTATCTGGTAGGCAGCATCAAGAGCATTTTGAGAGCAAGGAGGACGGCGCATGATTGATTTTGAGGAAGAACTGAAGAAATTTCACCCGAGTCTGGAAGTGGAACAGGTAGAAGAGAACGTTTACAGGAATAAGCCGAAGGATATGGCGGATCTGCTTGATGAAATGGTCAGGGAGATGAAGGGCGACGGCAGCCGTTTTCAGGGCTGACTGCAGGAAGTCTGCCAAAGGAGGAAGCTATGCGTTGTATAAAATGTGGAGCGGCGTTGTCCGATCCGGGCTACTGCAGTTCCTGCGGTACGGACATTCAGATATATACGAGACTTATAAGGTTATCCAACACTTATTACAACAGAGGACTTGAGAAAGCGGGAGTGCGCGATCTTTCGGGCGCTGTCCGTGATTTGCGCAGCAGTCTGGAGTTGAATAAAAGGAATATTCCCGCCCGTAATCTTCTGGGGCTGATTTATTTTGAAGTCGGCGACGTCGTAGAAGCGCTGACAGAGTGGATTATCAGTAAGAACCTGGAGCCGGAGAAGAATATTGCGGATGAATATATCCGGGCGATACAGGCGAATCCGGCTCGTCTTGAGACGATTAACCAGACGATAAAAAAATACAATCAGTCGCTTCTTTACTGCCAGCAGGACAGCCAGGATCTGGCAGTGATTCAGCTGAAAAAGGTGCTGTCTCTGAATCCGAAGCTTGTCAGAGCGCATCAGCTTCTTGCGCTTCTTTATATCCGCGCTGAGGAGTATGAGAGAGCGGGCAGGGAGCTTCGGCGCGCGCTGGCGATAGACAGGACCGATACGCTTTCCCTTCATTATCAGGCAGAGCTTGAGGCGCTTACAGGAAAGCCTCTTGACCGTGCCCAGAAGGGGGAGAAGGAAAAGAAGAAGGAAGAAAAGAATCCGGACGTCATTTCTTATACGAGCGGAAATGAGACGATTATCATGCCCGCTGCCTATAAGGAGAATACGGGAGTCAACGTAGTTCTGAATATTTTTATCGGTCTCGTGATCGGAGTAGCCCTGATGTGGTTTCTTGCCCTTCCAGCGAAGATACAATCTGTCCGTAATGAAGCGAATGAGCAGATACGCGGCTACAGCGATCAGATTTCCGCAAAGCAGTCGGAGATTAACAGTTTACAAAGCCAGCTTGCCGAGCTGCAGGGAACGGGAGGCGAAGGCACAGAAGGCTCTCAGGCGGCTTCAGGAGGCTCGTACGAGCGTCTTGCCGAGGCATATGCGGCCTTTCTTGCAGGAGACGCCGAAGGCGCGGCGGAGGCTGTCGCAGAGGTGGATCCGGAAGAGCTTTCCGATGCTGTAAAGACAATGTATTATCAGGTTTACGGAAGCGTAAATGCAGATAAGGTAAAGGAGTTGTTTGACGCAGGTTCGGCAGCCTACAGCGCAAAAAATTACGAGGAGGCTGCGGTGAATCTGGGGCAGGTCGTACAGGTCGATGAGAAATATGAAAACGGATATGCGCTTTATTATCTGGCGCGATCCTACGAAGCGCTTTCAGAGAATGAAAAGGCAGTGGAGATGTTCCAGAGATTTGCGGCGGCATTTCCTGGCACAGAGAGAGCGGCTTATTCCAATCAGGCGATAGCGCGGCTCTCTGCTCAGACGCAGCAGAATTAGAGAACAGAAGAGAAACCCTGGAGAAAGGGACATACCTGAAAAGGTATGTCCCTTTTTGCGTTGTCAAGCATACGACAAAAACGTCCAGTGGACGTTTTTTAGTACGCGCGGTGGGGAAAAAAGCGCTGCGCGGGGGTGCAGGACAGGGGCGCTGTACCGGAGAAATATAAAAAATAGAGGAGGAGAGAATATGAAAAGAAGAGAAGAAAGGAAACAGACTATGGTCATGCAGGATAAAAGTCTCTGGATAAGGGTTCCGTCAGAGCTTGATCATCACAGCGCAGACAGAATCAGCGCCCAGGCTGATGAGCTGGTAAGGACGAGGGAGGTTCAGGAGATTGTCTTTGATTTTTCAAGGACGACGTTCTGCGACAGCTCAGGCATCGGGATGCTGATGGGGAGGTATAAGATTATGCAGGCGCTCGGCGGACGGGTAAGAGCCGTCCGGGCAGGCGACCGGGTCACAAGAATTCTGACGCTGTCCGGCGTCACAAAAATTATTCCGGTAGAGACAGAGGGAGGAGCAGGAAAATGAAAAACACAATGCGCGTAGAGTTTGACAGTATTTCAGAGAATGAAGCGTTTGCGAGGGTGACGGTGGCAGCTTTTATGACGCGGATGAATCCGAGTATGGAGGAGGTGTCCGACGTGAAGACGGCTGTCTCGGAGGCTGTCACAAATGCAATTATTCACGGATATGACGGAGAAATACATAAGGTAGTGATTGAGGGAGAGATAGAGAATGAATGGCTTACGCTGCGCGTTCTGGATAGCGGAAAAGGGATAGAGGATGTGAAAAAGGCGATGGAGCCCTTATATACCTCAAGGCCGGAGCTGGAACGTTCGGGAATGGGATTTCTGTTTATGGAGGCTTTTATGGATGAGGTAACGGTGGAATCTGAGCCGGGAAAGGGAACAGCCGTGACGCTGAAGAAGCGGGTCAGAAAAGGAGAGGTCTGACGGATATGGATCGCACAGAGGAACTGATTCTGAGGTCACAGGAAGGAGATAAAGAGGCAAGAGAAACACTGATTGAGGAAAATATGGGATTGATTCATCATGTTGTCAGGCGATTTCTTGGAAGAGGTGTGGAAGCGGAGGATTTGTTTCAGATAGGAGCTATAGGGCTTGTCAAGGCGGTGGATCGCTTTGATCTGACCTTTGGAGTGCGTTTTTCTACCTATGCTGTTCCGATGATTGCAGGAGAGATTAAGCGGTTTCTGCGAGACGACAGTATGATAAAAGTCAGCCGTTCCCTGAAGGAGCTTGCATCGAAGGCGGCGCGCCTGCGGGAGGAGCTTTTTATGGAAAGGGGAGAGGAACCGGGCGTGGAAGAGCTTGCGCAGAAGCTGGGGACTAATCCGGAGGAGCTGGTACAGGCGATGGACAGCAGTTCGGAGGTAGAATCCCTGCAGAAAGTAGTCTGTCAGGGAGACGGCGAAGGACTGAGTCTGATGGACAGGGTGGATTATGGAAAAGACGAACAGGAGACGCTTCTTAGAAGAATGCTCTTAGAGCAACTTCTCGCTTCGCTGGAGCCGAGGGAGCGCCGCCTGATTGTACTGCGCTTTTTTGCAGATAAAACTCAGTCGCAGGTGGCGGAAGAACTGGGAATGTCTCAGGTGCAGGTGTCGCGTCTTGAGAAAAAAATTCTTCTGACGCTTAAGCAGCGAGCCTGAAGAGAAAAGAGAATAATTTTTTTTCATGCGGTTATACTAAGCGCAGAAGGAGGGTGCGTGATGAATCGTATGAGATACCGGTACAGGGTCTGGATTGCAGCCGTCGTTCTGGTAGCGGCTGTACTGGGAGTTGTTTTTTATGTCAGAAGCAGAGAAGAGAAACCGCCTGTGAAGAACGGGACGCTGGTGCAGTATTCGCTTCCCGGATGCGCGGCAGAGGAGGAAATGTCTGCATGAGCGAGATTCTCTATCTGAAGCTGGGAAAAAATATACGGACGTATAACAGGACGCTTACTCTGGGAGAGGCGGCGCAGATGCAGTGCGCGGATAAGACGGTGATTAACAGGCTGAAGACGGAAAAGCTCTACACATTTGACAGAGTGAAGCCCGGAAGGAAAGCCTGCGCGGCCAGAACAGTTCTTTCTGCGGTAGACGTCGTAAAAAAGATACAGAATGTGTATCCAAAGCTGGAGATACAGAATCTTGGCGAAACGGATTTTGTTATAGAATATTCCACAAAGACAGAGGAGAGCAGGACGGCGGTTTTTCTCAAGGTTTCCCTCGTCTGTCTGATCTGCTTTTTTGGTTCAGCTTTCTCCATTATGGCGTTTAATAACGACGTATCCACGACAAACATGTTTGGCAGGTTTTATACGCTGCTTACAGGAGAACAGTCAGATGGATTTACAATCCTGGAGCTGTCTTATTCCCTTGGATTGTCGGCAGGCATTGTCGCATTCTTTAATCATATCGGCGGCAGGAGACTGACGAAGGAGCCGACGCCGATAGAGGTGGAGATGCGCCTTTATGAGGACGATGTCAGTACGACGCTTATCAAAACGGCAGAGAGAAACGGAGAACACAGAAAAGAGGAATGATGATGTGGTGGAAGGAAGCCCTGATGGCGGTCATAGGAGTAAGCTGCGGTCTGAGCGTGGCAGGCGGTCTGTTTGCCCTGATTATCGCCCTTGGACTTGTGGCGGAGTTTGCTGATAAGACGCATACGGCGAGGCACATTTTCTGGTATGAGGATGCGGTGGCAGCAGGAGGAATACTGGGAAATCTTATCAGCATCTACCCGCTTGCCATTCCGGCAGGCGGCTGGGGACTTGGAATCTTTGGACTGTTTGCCGGAGTTTTTGTCGGAGCGTGGGCGATGGCGCTTACGGAGATTATTAATATCATTCCGATTGTGACGCGGCGGATTGATATGCGCAGAGGGATCGGTCTGGCGCTGCTTTCTATGGCAGCAGGGCGGACAGCGGGTTCGCTTTTCTTTTACTGGTTTCGTTTTTGACGGTCATTTTGGGAAAGGACACAGAGATTATGCAGGAATTTAAAGAACAGAGGGCGCAGGAAAAACCGGGAGATCTGGATGAGCAGGGAAAAAAGGAGTACAGCGAATATGTAAAAGCTGTTACACCGGTTCATAGTCTGGGATTACAGATGGCAAGGGCTTTTGCGACAGGAGGAATCATCTGCTGTATCGGGCAGGCTGTTTTAAATTATGCCTCCGATTTGGGGCTGGAAAAGGATGTGGCGGGAGCGTGGTGTTCGGTTTCTCTTGTATTTCTCAGCGCTGTGCTTACCGGTTTTAATCTGTTTCCGGCGATTGCAAAATGGGGAGGAGCGGGAGCGCTTGTTCCTATTACAGGATTTGCGAACAGCGTGGCAGCTCCAGCCATCGAGTATCAGAAGGAAGGGCAGGTATTTGGAATCGGATGCAAGATTTTTACGATAGCAGGTCCTGTGATTCTCTACGGGACGTTTGTAAGCTGGGTCCTTGGTCTTATTTACTGGGCGATGAAAATGACAGGTTTTTTATAAAATGCAGGGAAGGAATCGGGATGGGAACAATTAAGGGAAAACAGAGTATACAGTTTGAAAGACCGCCGCATATTTTAAGCGGCGCGTCTGTGGCAGGAAAAAAAGAAGGCGAGGGTCCGCTGGGAGAACTGTTCGATGAGATTGAGAACGATCCGATGGCAGGGCAGCGTACATGGGAAGAGGCGGAAAGCGCCCTGCAGAAGCGGGCGGCGCTTCTTGCGCTGGAAAAGGCGGGACCGGGCGCTCCGCCTGCGCGTTATCTCTTTTCAGGAGATCTTCTGGGGCAGCTCATCGCAACCTCCTTTGGCGTAATGGATTTGAAGCTTCCGCTGTTCGGGCTTTACGGAGCCTGCTCCATGATAGGCGAGGCTCTGATGCTGGCAGCCATGACGGTACAGGGAGGATATTCGGAGGCGGTGCTTGCCCTGACTTCCAGCCATTTTGGCAGCGCGGAAAAGCAGTTCCGTTTTCCGCTGGCATACGGAGGGCAGAGACCGCTGGCAGCGACCTGGACAGTCACAGGAAGCGGAGCCTTTCTCGTGGCGGCGTCAGGAGGAAGAGTGAAAATATCAGGGGCTACGCCCGGAAGGGTCGTGGATTACGGATATCGGGATTCGATGAATATGGGAGCCTGCATGGCTCCTGCGGCATGCGATACGATTTGCAGCCATCTGGAGGATTTCCAGAGAAAGCCGGAAGATTACGACAGAATCATCACGGGAGATTTGGGAAGTGTGGGACAGAATATCCTTCTTGATCTGGCGCGCAGACGGGGCTTTGATTTGAAAGACAGGCATCTGGACTGCGGAATGCTTATCTATGATCCGCAGGAGCAGGACACACATGCGGGAGGAAGCGGTTGCGCCTGCTCTGCGGTGACGCTTGCCGCGTATATTCTTCCGAAGCTGGAAAGCGGAGAGTGGAAAAGAATTCTGTTTGTTCCCACAGGGGCGCTTCTTTCTACTGTAAGCTATAACGAAGGGCAGAGCGTTCCGGGAATTGCTCACGCAGTTGTTCTTGAGCATTGTGAAACGCCGGGGAGGTGAAAAGGATGGATTTTGTGAAAGCGTTTGTAGTCGGCGGTCTTGTCTGTGCGCTGGTACAGATTCTGATGGAGAAGACAAAAATGATGCCGGGAAGGATCATGGTTCTTCTTGTGTGCAGCGGAGCTGTGCTGGGAGCCGTCGGGATATACGGACCCTTTCAGGAGTTTGCCGGGGCGGGAGCCTCCGTTCCGCTTCTCGGTTTTGGGAACGTACTCTGGAAGGGTGTAAAAGAAGCGGTCGATCAGGAAGGATTTCTCGGGATTTTTCTGGGCGGTTTCCGCGCAAGCGCGGCAGGAATCTGCGCAGCTCTTGTATTCGGTTATCTTGCAAGCCTTATTTTCCAGCCGAAGATGAAAAAAGATAAGTTTTAGAATGAAAATCGACAAGAGGTTATAAAGCCTCTGCCGATTTTCTTTTTTATTAGGAAACAGCAGAAAGAAGAGCGTGCAGAGTGTAAAAACTCTAGCACGCTTATTTTTTTATCACGAAAGAGAGGTAAACACAATGAAGATGAACAAAGGGAAATTTTTAAAGACAGAGTTAGGCAGCAGCTTAAGAGAATGTATTACAAGCTGGGACATTGCTTTAGACGGGTGCAAAAAATATTCATGGGAAACAGGAGAGTACAAGCGAGAGCGGAAAGTAGCCGATTGGTGTCAAGCGCAGTGGGAAGTATACAAAATGGCAATTTATCAATTTTACGGAATTGAGTATTGCTTTACTAGGACAGATGAATATTTTGGGCTGGTTACGGAAGATGAAAAGGACTGGTTATTTAAGGTTGAGAGATAGAAAGGAGCAGGGACAGTGGCAAGAAAGTATAAGCGGCTGCGCTATGAGGATAGAAAGACCTTTCAAAGAGTTTAACATACGCATGAATGACGGCACGGCAAATGAATACCTTACCAGTCTGGGGCTTAATGCTGACGAAATGGTAGGCAAATTCCAAGCAGGCGGCGACAGCGCAAAAGAGGCAATGAGCCAGATAAGCGAGGCGCTTAAGAACTGCGACGACGAGAGCCTACAGTATACCGCAGGCGTGGGGCTTATGGGTACTATGTGGGAAGATATGGGCGCTGATGCCTGTACGTCCCTTATGAATGTTGAGGGGCAGATAAGCAAGACTACAGACGCTATGGGGCAGATAAACGCAGTGAAATATGACACGTTCGGCGAGGCAATGCGGGGAG
>CAUWNO010000018.1:0-22058 GCA_963559965.1 uncultured Lachnospiraceae bacterium
AAAACAGGCGAATTTACAGAGCTGAGGCGTATTACCCCTTGTACACCGACGCTATCAACGCATTATTATAATAGTAGCATATCATACAAGCTCCGGTCAATAGCCTGCGTTCATTTTGTCCAGCTTTTCTCGTTTGTATTCCTGATACCGTCCCTCGTCGATAGCGTTTCTGATCTCTGTCATCATGGTATTGTAAAAATACAGATTATGAAGCACGCACAGACGCATGCCGAGCATTTCCTTTGCCTTCAGAAGATGGCGGATATAAGCTCTGCTGTAACGGCGGCATGCCGGGCACTGACAGCCCTCCTCTATGGGTCTGTCGTCCAGCTCGTATTTCGCGTTGAAAAGATTAATCTTTCCGTAATTCGTGTAAAGGTGTCCGTGGCGTCCGTTCCGGCTCGGATATACGCAGTCAAAGAAATCTACGCCCCGATCGACCGCCTCCAGAATATTTGCCGGCGTTCCCACTCCCATAAGATACGTCGGCTTGTCCTGGGGAAGATACGGCACAACCGCTTCTATGATACGGTACATCTCTTCGTGGCTTTCGCCCACTGCCAGCCCGCCTATGGCATAGCCGTCGAGATCCATCTCTGCAATCCTTTTCGCATGTTCAATCCGGATATCCTCGTATACGGCTCCCTGATTGATTCCAAAAAGAAGCTGGTTTTTATTGATTGTGTCCGGAAGACTGTTCAGACGCTTCATCTCTGCCTTACAACGTCCCAGCCACCGCGTTGTCCTTGCGACGGAACGCTCCACATAATCCCGCTCTGCCAGAGCCGGAGCGCATTCGTCAAAAGCCATGGCAATCGTCGAGGCAAGATTCGACTGAATCTGCATACTCTCCTCCGGTCCCATAAAGATCTTTCTTCCATCAATATGGGAGTTGAAATATACGCCTTCTTCTTTGATCTTCCGCAGGGATGCAAGAGAAAAAACCTGAAATCCGCCGGAGTCTGTCAGAATCGGCTTGTCCCATGACATGAATTTATGAAGTCCACCCATCTTTTTTACAACTTCGTCTCCGGGACGCACATGAAGATGATAGGTGTTGGACAGCTCAATCTGCGTCCCTATCTGCTCCAGGTCTGAAGTCGCCACGGCTCCCTTAATAGCCGCTGCCGTTCCCACATTCATAAACACGGGGGTCTGTACAGTTCCGTGAACGGTCGTAAATTCTCCCCGTTTTGCGTTTCCGTCTTTTTTTAAAATACGATACATCTTATTTTCCCCAAATCTTTCTGACATATTCCAGTTTCGCGCTCATTCCTTCCAGGAGAGCGTCCGCAAGAGTCAAAGCCGTCATAGCTTCCACCACGACGACGGCTCTCGGCACAATCACCGGATCGTGGCGGCCGTGAACGCAAAGCTCCCTGTTCTCACCATCCTGATTTACCGTCTGCTGCTGCGCCGCGATCGATGAAGTCGGCTTGATAGCCGCCCGTATCATAAGAGGACTGCCGTCGCTGATTCCGCCCAGCGTTCCGCCTGCATGATTCGTCGCCTTCTCAATCCCGTTTCCGCGGTTCACAAAGGCGTCGTTATTTTCGCTTCCTCTCGCCTTTGCCGCTCCGAAGCCGGATCCTATCTCAAAGCCCTTTACGGCTCCGATAGAAAGAATCGCCTTTGCAAGACATGCGTCCAGCTTATCAAAACACGGCTCTCCAAGACCTGCCGGAAGCCCCTTTACGACACACTCCACAACGCCGCCTGCGGAATCTTTTGCCTGCATACACTCTTTTACATAGTCCGCAGCTTTTGCCGCAGCTTCGGCGTCAGGCATGAAAAAGGCGTTCCGTCCAATCTCTTCCGCACAGAAGCGTTCGTCGTCTGTCTCCACCGGACCTATTGAACGCGTATAAGCACAAAGACTTATTCCAAGCTCCGAAAGGAGCTTTCCTGCCACAGCGCCTGCCGCCACCCTTCCTATCGTCTCTCTCCCGGAGGAGCGTCCGCCGCCCCGGTAATCCCGGAAGCCGTATTTCATATCAAAGGTATAATCTGCATGTCCCGGTCTGTAGCAGGACGCAAGATCGCTGTAATCCTGCGAACGCTGGGAGGTGTTCTCCACAAGAACAGAGATGGGCGCGCCTGTCGTCCGCCCCTCGAATACACCGGATAAAATCTTTGCCTCGTCCGCCTCTTTGCGGCTCGTCGTATAAAGAGACTGACCCGGACGTCTCCTGTCCAGCCAGCTCTGAATATCCTCTTCCTTCAAGGGAAGACCTGCGGGACAGCCGTCTATCACCACGCCGACTCCCTTTCCATGAGATTCTCCCCATGTGGAAATGCAGAAATGTTTTCCAAAAATAGAACCTGCCATCTTCGTTCCTCTTTTCCGTTGCAGCAGCGCCGTCAGATTTCAGCGCTTTCTCAAACTCTCATTTGCTCTTTTCTGTTTTTCTATCATACCGAAATTTGCGCCGTTCGTCAAACAATAATTTAGGAATCCCGTCTCCTTACGAAAACGGGATTCCTTTCTCATTCTGCCGCCGCAGCGGGCGTAATCACTATGTTTTCACCGGCAATTCCGGTTTTGCGCATCACAATATCCTCTATCTGGGCGCGCCCTGCCTCATCGACCTTCGCCATATTGACGACCACGTCTGCCTGACCGTTTGTAATGCTGACTACCACATCTTCAAAGCCCTTGGCTTCCAGAAGTATCTCGGCAGCCGCTTCCCGTTCCGCAATATCCGTCAGCTCTACCATACTGTCTACCGCCGCCTGTTTCTGTGCGTCCGGAATATTCGTATTGTTGATGACGTCAAGAAGAGTCTCCTTGTTTTTGGATCGGAGCTGCTCTCTTGTCACCTTCGCCTCCGCCGCAATCCCGACTCCGGCTGTAGAGCTGCTGGCAAGCACCGCCTCTCCCGGTTCCTCTGTCTCGTCGACCTCCGCCGTCTCTGTCTCCTTTGAAGCTGCCGCGTCAAGATCTTCCGGGTCCTGATCAAGGCTTGCTATCTCTTTGTCTGCAAACTGCAGCTCCTCAAGACCTGTCTGGGCGTAAATGTCCTCTGCCGAAATATCCGCCGCAGCGTCTGCGTCATCTTCTTTCGTCCCTGCCTCTCCCGATACCTTTGCCGAGTCCAGCCTGCTTCCCGAATAATTTAAGTATCCGGCAACCGCGATCATAATCGCAAGCGCAGTAATAATCATCTGGTTTTTCTTAAATATGTTTTTCACTTTGCACCCTCCATCTTCATTATTTTAATTTTATGTGCCTCAATCGGAAATAATGCCTGCACGGCTTCCAGAATATTCTGCTTCACAGCCGCATTTCCCCCGCCTTGCGCAATCACAAGCACTCCCTGCACGCTTGGCTCCAGCTCTTTGACGACATACGGAAGACGGTCTCCGTTATCCTCGCTGTAGACCGTACTCTCCGTCCAGGTCTCCTCCTCCGTGATTCTCGTTCCGCCCTGCGCGTCCCTTTCCTCCGACGTCTTTGCCGAGGAAGGCGTATCCTTTTCGATCACCTTCTCCGTTCCTGCTTTCAGAGTAATCATAACCTCCGCTTTTCCGACTCCCTCTACCTGCTCCAGCGCTTCCTTAAGCCTTCTTTCCTGCCGTCTCTCATAGCTTTCCCCGTCTTCCTCTTCCGGTTCTTCCGCGCTTCCTTCTCTTTCCTGCGCATTCCCCTTTTCCGGCTTCCCTTCCTCAGGCGAAACCGGAATCGCTATCACAATCAGAAGAATGCCAGCCAGCAAAAGAATCAGGAGCTGATCTTTTTTAAGGCCCTTCCCCTTTTTGAGACGATTCAATTTCAATCCTGATTTCAGAAATTCCAATGTTATCTCCCTCCTCCGGCTCCGCCCTCTCTTCTCCGTCCGTTCCTTCTGTCTTGGCGCTCTGCGCTTCCTGCCTGCTCTCTTCCTCTATTTTCTCCACGCTGCGCTCTGCCCTCTCCCTGTACGCATTTTCTATCTTCTCCTGTCTCTTAGAAAATTCCTGCAGCTCCCTGTCGTAAGTCTGGCGGGCATACGTCTCATCCAGAATATTTTCCAGCCCAAAAGCAGAAAGAAGCGGCGAGGCTGCAAGGAGAATCAGAATAATCCCCATAAAAAACTGAAGATACTTCCTTTGTCCCTTCTCCGGAAGAACATGAAGCACCACTGTCATTAATATAGAAAAATAAACGATATTGCGGACCCACCCAAACAGAATTTCCTTCATATTCCTCCTTTACACGCCCGATCTCACTGACACGGTCACCACGACAATCGTAAGTATAAAAAGTACGGCTACCGTAAATGCTGCCCGAAACAAAAGACGGATGCCTGCTCCGGCTCCTGCCACGCAGGCTGTCATCCTTTTATCGCAGACAGGCTGAATCAGCGCTGCGGCAAGCTCCAGAAGAAGGGCAAGGACTCCCAGCTTTAAAAGCGGAGCCATGCAGATAAAAAAGATGACAAGAAGGGCAGCCGCTCCGATTCCGTTTTTGATAAGAACGGCTGAACCAAGAAGAATGTCTGTCACAGAGCCTGCAATATTTCCTATGCCCGGAATCATCTCCGCCGCACGGCTTAAGGCTGTATTTTTCAGCGCGTCGACGGCAGGGCTTAACATTCCCCGGATCATATGAAAGCCTGCCACAACAGCCAGAACCGATTTTAATATCCATCCCGCCGCCTTTCCAATCAGCTCCGTCATCTGAGACAGATAAGCCTCCGGAGTCAGGCTGCTTAAAAAGCTTAAGATCACATAAATGCGTATCATGCCAAGAAGCCCCGTCTGAATCAGCCATTCCAGCACATAGATAAGACCAAGAAGAAACTGATAAAAGACGGCTCCTGTGGCGGCTGTGGACGCCATGGTGACAGCCAGACAGTACGCGGGAATCAGAGCCTTCATAAATTCCCGCAGAGAAAGGATAAGCTCCTCCGTCAGAGCTGCCGCTCCTTCAAACACCTGCAGAAGAAGCATAAAAAGAAGCATGTAGGCAATCTCAAAGCTCACCTCTCCCGTCTGCTGGCTCTGAAAGACGTCTGTAAAACCGGAAAACAGAGCCGACGCAATTCCTATCACCAGAATCGTAAGCAGAATATGCTTTTCTGCCCTCCAAAAGCTTCCTGTCTGCGCAAGCGCCGTCTCAAGAAAGCCCCTCAGCGTAAACGGCTGCTTTCCTGAAATCAGCTCCAGCACAATGCTTTTAAACTGAAAATCTCCTTCCAGAACCTCGTCCACCGCGCTTTGTATCTCTGTAAAATCAAGCTCCTCCGTCAGAGAAAGCCCTTCCTCAAG
The DNA here is from genome assembly GCA_963559965.1 of uncultured Lachnospiraceae bacterium. Classification (GTDB taxonomy): domain Bacteria; phylum Bacillota; class Clostridia; order Lachnospirales; family Lachnospiraceae; genus Laedolimicola. The sequence continues at coordinate 5,251 of CAUWNO010000018.1, forward strand.
AAGCGTCTCTCCCTCCTCTGCCCGGACTGGAACAGAAAAGAGAAACGAAAGGCAGAGACTCAGAAAGAGAAGCGTCCATCTTTTTTTCAATCTTATCCTCCAAGAAATCCGCGTATCGTGTCAAGAAGGGCTGTCACAATCGGCATACTTACTGCCAGAACAGAAAGTCTTGCAAACACACCGATCTGCCCTGCCACCGCAGTATACCCGGCGTCCCGGCAGATATCCGCGGCAAACTCCGAGATATAAGTAATCCCGATTATTTTCAGAAGCGCCTGAATATACGAAGTCTGAATGGAAATGGAATCCTGAATCAGCCGCACGCTCTCTACCACAATTTCCAGCTTCTCTACTGCCAGAAGCAGAAGCAGTACTCCCGTAGCAACGCTCAGACAGACAGCGTATTCCGGCTTCACACTCTTAATCTGCAGCGCCAGAAACACGCCCGCAATTCCTATTACTGCCGCCTGCAGCATACCTTCCACCTCCTCACAGGGCAAAAAGCCGTTTCATAGTATCAAACAAATCAAATATATAAGGCAGTATCCAGAACAGAACAAGCACAAGCCCTGCAAGGCTTGTCAGAAACGCCTGCTCCTCCCGTCCGCTGTGCTTCAGAACCTGACTCATCACCGAGACCAGAATTCCCACCGCCGCGATTTTGAATATGAGATTTACGCTCATGTTTCCTCCCTGTCAAGTATGGTACGCCCGGATGTTTTCTTTACAGAAGAAGGATTACAAGAAAAATCCCTCCCGCTACGCCAAGCGTCTGATACAGCTTCCGCTTTTCTCCTGCATCCTCCTGCGCCTGACGGATTCCAGACTCCAGCTGCTCCAGATAAAGATCGACAGCCGACAGCTGCATTTCCAGATCAAGATATCCAAGAATCTCTCCCAGCATCGCAAGCTGTTCCTTATCCTGTCTGGAAAGGTGAGAGGCTGCCAGCTCCTTTTTAATCTGATCCCTCCAGATTTCTCCAAGCGTCTCTCCTTCCATGCGCCGCATCCTTTCCGCCGTCCCGCTAAGGAAGAGGGAAAACGGCTCCGGAAGCCGGACTGCAATATGGGAAAATGCCTCCGGAAGCGGTGTCTTCGTATACTTAATCTCCCCCCGCAGCATATAAATTATCTGCTTCAGCATCCGAAGCTCGCTGCATCTCTTTTTCAGATCTGCGCTAAAGCTCATCCCTATTCCTGCCGCTGCCGCCACCACCAGACATGCTCCCGCCGCCTTCAGCAAAGACTCTCACCTCCTTCTCCGAGAATCCGGCAGATTTTTCCCGGGCGCCTGCCGTAACCCAAAATAAGATATCTCTCAAAGACCCTCTCCTGCCAGAGCTTCTGAAACAAAGGCTTTGAGCAGATATCCGAAAGATCGTTTCCATGCGCAGTGGCAAGAAGGCGGCAACCGCAGAAAAGCGCCGTCTCAATCGCATCGATATCCTCATAACGCCCCAGCTCGTCGACTGCAATCACCTCCGGCGCCATGGAACGAATCAGCATCATCATTCCCTCGTATTTGGGACAGCCGTCGAGAATATCGGTACGAATCCCTACGTCATTTCCCGGAATCCCAAGATAACAGCCTCCTATCTCCGAGCGTTCGTCCACCACGCCGACAGTTCTTCCCCTCCTTTCCTTACTTCCATCAGAAATCTGACGAATCAAATCTCTTAAAAGCGTAGTCTTTCCGCAGCAGGGCGGAGAAATAATCAGCGTATGGCACACCTCGTCTCCCTTATAAATATAAGGAAGCACTTCGTCGGCACATCCTTTTTTCTGATGGGAAAGACGGATATTCACACAGGAAATATGACGGATTCCCTTTACTTTTCCTCCTTCCAGCACTGTCTTCCCTGCGACTCCCACCCTGTGACCGCCGCGCAGGGTCAGATATCCCTGTCTCAGCTCGTCCTCATATGCGTAAAGCGAATATTTTCCCACATACTCCATCGTCTCCCGAAGCTCTTTTTCCGTCACAGACCACGCTTCCTGCCATTTCTTTGTCTTGATTCCCCCTTCCATAAGAAAGAGCTCTTTCCCCTGATACCGCAGGGAAAGCGGACGCCCCGTCCGAAGCCGTATTTCCTGAAGCTCCTCAAAATCAAGCTCTGCCTGCCGCAGGATTTCTCTGATATGTAAAGAAAGAACATTGAGAATCTCTTCCTTCTCTCTCATAGCCTCACCTCTTAGGACAATATATGTAGGGCATGGACAAAAAAGACTAAACGGATACGGCTCTTTTTTCCCATACAGGAGAAAATCTTCTGAAAAATTTTTATTTTGGAACGCTTATGGAACTCTACCGGCATAGAGGTGGAACAGACCACTGCTATAATATAGGCGGCGGAAGACATTCAGGCAAAACGCCCGTCTCCCTGCCACCTTTTATCTGAAAGAAAAAATTTTTGGAGGTATCTGAAAGATGTATTTTGACATTATCGCTAAAATTGTTGCTGAACGTACAGGCTGCGACGCCGCATCCGTAAAGCCGGAGAGCACCTTTGCCGAGCTTGGAATCGACTCTCTCGACACCGTAGAGCTTCTGATGAGCCTTGAGGACGAAATCGGTATTGAAATTGAGCTGGACAAAAAAATTGAAACTGTAGACGATCTCAACAGCTTTATTGAAAGCAGACAGGGGTAAACACTATGATCAAATCTGAAATCTGCGATATGCTCGGCATCCGCTATCCCGTGTTTCAGGGCGGAATGGCATGGATTGCAGACGGCCGTCTTGCCACAGCCGTATCAGAAGGCGGCGGTCTTGGAATTATCGCCGCAGGGAACGCTCCTGCGGCTTATGTAAAAGAGCAGATCCGAATCGCCCGTTCTCTTACCGCACGTCCTATCGGCGTCAACATCATGCTGATGAGTCCCTGTGCCGAAGACATCGCCCGGCTTGTAACGGAAGAAAAGGTGGAAGTTGTAACGACAGGCGCAGGAAATCCTGCCCGGTATATGGAAGCCTGGAAGGAAGCAGGCATCCATGTCATTCCCGTCGTTGCCTCCGTAGCTCTGGCAAAGCTGATGACACGCCTCGGAGCCTCGGCGCTTATCGCTGAGGGCGGAGAAAGCGGCGGCCATGTAGGCGAGCTTACCACTATGGTACTCCTTCCTCAGATTTGCGACGCTACCACCCTTCCCGTTATCGCTGCAGGCGGCATCGCAGACGGAAGAGGCGCTGCTGCAGCTTTTCTGCTGGGCGCGTGCGCCGTTCAGATGGGAACCCGTTTCCTGAGCGCTGAAGAATGCAGCATCCACCCTGTATACAAAGAAAAAATTTTGAAAGCTACTGATTTATGCACCATGGTCACAGGCAAGCGTCTCGGCCATCCGGTGCGCAGCCTGCGCACTCCCTTTGCAAAAGATTACGCAAAGGCAGAATACGGCGGTCTTCCTGATGAAGAGCTTGAGGCTCTCGGAACGGGAGCGCTCCGTCTGGCTGTACAGGAGGGCGATCTGAAAAAAGGCTGCTTCCTCTCTGGTCAGTGCGCCGCTATGGTGAAAAAAGAACAGCCCGCGGCAGAAATTGTCCGTGAAATTGCGGAAGGCGCGGAAGCCGTTCTTCGGAGGGCCGGTCAATGGGTAGAGTAGCGTTTGTGTTCTCCGGTCAGGGAGACCAGTATCCCGGCATGGGAAAAGAGCTTGCGAAGCAGTATCCTGCTGCCGCCGTCGTCTTTTCCATGTGTGATTCCATCCGCCCCGGAACCTCCCGGCAGTGTTTCTCCGGTACGGAAGCCGAACTGAAGGAAACGAAAAATACGCAGCCCTGTCTCTATGCTATGGAAATGGCTGCCGCCGCCGTTCTGATTCAGAAAGGAATCTTACCTGACGCTTCCGCAGGCTTTTCCCTCGGCGAGCTTTCCGCCGCCGCTGCCGGAGGTATCTTCGACTATGAAACAGGCTTTCGCCTTGTCTGTGAAAGGGCGCTTCTGATGCACCGGGAATCGCAGAAACAGGAATCTTTTATGGCGGCTGTTCTCCGTCTCTCAAAGGAAGAGACAGAAGAACTCTGCAGAAAATATCCGCAGGTTTATCCTGTAAATTATAACTGTCCGGGACAGATTACCGTATCCGGTCTGGCTGAGCAAAAGGAAGCCTTTCTTTCCGCTGTCAAAGAAGCCGGCGGAAGAGCCGTGCCCCTTTCTGTAAGCGGAGCCTTCCATTCTCCCTTTATGAAACAGGCAGCCGAAGACTTTGCCGCCGTGCTTTCTTCCTGCAATCTGAAAAAAAGCATCATTCCCGTCTATTCCAACATGACTGCCATGCCCTACAAAGAAGAACCGGAAAAGCTTCTGTCCGGACAAATCAAAAGCCCGGTACTCTGGGAAGCCCTTATCACACAGATGATTGCAGACGGCATCGACACTTTTATAGAAATCGGACCTGGTAAAACGCTCACAAACATGATACGCAAAATCAGTCCCCAGGCGGACGCACACCCCTTCTCTTTCTATCTTAAGGAGGACGTACAATGAATATCAAAGGAAAAACAGCCGTCATCACAGGCGGTTCCCGGGGGATCGGAAAAGCAATCGCAATCGCTTTCGCTTCAGCCGGAGCAGATATCGCCGTCATCTATGCCGGAAATCAAGACGCGGCAGAAGAAGTATGCAGCCTCTGCCGTTTAAACTACGGTGTCAGAGCTAAAGCCTTCTGCTGCGACGTATCGGATTTTCAGGCTGTCGGAAAAACCGTAGCTGAAATCCGTTCTGAGTTTGGCACTGTCCACATTCTTGTAAACAATGCCGGAATCACGCGGGACGGACTTGTCCTCTCCATGAAAGAGGACGATTTCGACGCCGTTCTTAACACAAATTTAAAAGGAGCCTTCCATATGATACGCCACTGCGCGCGCCTCTTCCTTTCCAACCGGGAAGGCTGTATTATCAATATTTCCTCTGTATCAGGCCTTATGGGAAACGCCGGACAGTGCAACTACGCCGCTTCCAAAGCCGGACTTATCGGTCTTACCAAGTCTGCCGCAAAGGAACTGGCTTCCCGGGGTATCCGCTGCAACGCGATTGCTCCCGGATTTATCAAAACTGATATGACGCAGGAACAGGCAGAAAATCCTCTTATCCGGATGATTCCTCTCGGCTCTATGGGAAGCCCTGAAGATGTGGCTCAGGCTGCGCTGTATCTTGCCTCAGCCGACTATGTAACAGGAGAAGTGCTCCGCGTGGACGGCGGAATCGCGATGTAAGAAAAAACACAGGAGAGACAACTATGAAGGAATATAAAAGAGTCGCAGTAACGGGCATCGGCGCCGTCACCCCTCTTGGAAACAATACAACAGAAACCTGGGAGAACCTGAAAGCCGGAAAAAACGGCATCGGACCTATCACCCATTTTGACACAGAAAAATTCAAAGCAAAACTTGGGGCAGAAGTCCGAAATTTTGATCCGAAAGAATATCTGGAGGTCAACGAAATTCTCCGGACGGACCGCTCTGTCCAGTTTGCCGTCGCAGCCGCGCAGCAGGCTGCCGAGGAAAGCGGAATTGAAGGAACCGTAGATCCGGAACGCTTCGGCGTATTTTTCGGAACGGGAATCGGAGGAATCGGAACCTTTGAAACGGAACACACAAAGCTTCTGGAAAAAGGTCCCCGCCGTGTATCCCCTCTCTTTGTTCCTATGATGATCGCAAATATGGCTGCCGGAATGATCGCCATACGCCACGACTGCCGCGGCTCCGTCATGCCTGCCGTCACAGCCTGCGCCTCCGGCTCCAACGCCATCGGAGAAGCCATGAGAATGATTCGCCACGGTTATGCCGACGCCGTCATCACAGGAGGCACAGAGGCCGCTATCTGTCCTTCCGCTGTAGCAGGCTTCGTAAATATGCTGGCCCTGTCCGTTTCCGAAAATCCTGACGAAGCTTCTCTTCCGTTCGACAGACGAAGAAACGGTTTTGTCATCGGAGAAGGCTCTGTGGCACTGATTCTTGAGGAATACGAGCATGCGGTAAACCGCGGGGCAAAAATCTACGGCGAGGTCTGCGGCTACGGATCTTCCTGCGACGCCTACCATATCACAGCTCCCCATCCCGAAGCGCGCGGAGGCGCTCAGGCTATGATGGAAGCCATGAAAGAAGCCGGATATACTCCGCAGGATACCGTATATATCAACGCCCACGGAACAGGCACTCCCATGAATGATCTCGGAGAAACGCTTGCAATCAAAAAGGCTCTCGGAGAGGAGACAGCCCGTCAGGCTTTTATAAGTTCTACAAAATCCATGACAGGTCATATGCTTGGAGCAGCCGGCGCAATAGAGGCTCTCGCCTGCCTTTTCGCCCTGCAGGAAGGCGTACTTCCTCCCACCATCAATCTGAAAGAGCCTGACGAAGCCTGCGACCTGAACTATATTCCCAATACCGCCGTGACGGCAGACATTACCCTTGCCCTCTCCAACTCCCTTGGATTCGGCGGACACAATGCCTGTCTGGCGTTTAGAAAGGTGTAATTCCATGAATGAAACAGATATCCGAAACTATGCGGGACTGATGCAGGAGCTTGGTCTCACCGCTCTGGAGATCACGGAAAACGGAAAGGCTGTCCGTCTTGAACGTACTTTTTCTTCCTCTCCCTCTGTCCTGATCCCGGAAAACCTGCCTGCTTCTCTTCCGTCCGCACCCCCGGCAGCGTCCGGCAAAGATATTTTAAGCGTCACCTCTTCCATTGTCGGCGTATTCTACGCCGCCCCGGCAGAGAACGCCGCTCCATATGTCGCCATCGGCGATTCCGTCAAAAAAGGTCAGGTTCTCTGCGTCGTTGAAGCCATGAAGCTGATGAATGAAATCACAGCCGAGGAAGACGGCGTAATTTCTGAAATCTGCGTGACAAACGGACAGGTCGTAGAATACGGCACAGAGCTGTTCCGTATCAGAAAGGAAAGATAACAGGAGGGTAAAGCATGAACCGAACTGAATTAAAAACCATACTTCCCCACAGAGAACCTATGCTTCTTCTTGACGACGCCGAGTGCGTCGGTGAAACTGCTGTCGGTCATTACACAGTACGGGGGGACGAATTTTTTCTGAAAGGACATTTCCCCGGAAAACCCATCGTCCCCGGCGTGATTCTCTGTGAAATACTAGCACAGTCCGCCTGCGTCCTTTTAAAGGGTGCTGTCGGAGACGGAAGTCTTGCTGTCTATACGGGACTTGATAAGGTACGCTTCCGCTCTTCTGTAAAACCCGGCGATACAGTAGAAGCTCGATGCCGCATCAAACGCTCCAAACATCCTTTCTATTTTGCCGAAGGAACCATTACAGCCGGAGACCGTCTCTGCGTGACTGCTGAATTTTCTTTCGCCATAACAGGAGAATAGCTTATGTTTTCAAAAATACTGATTGCCAACCGCGGAGAAATCGCCGTAAGAATTATAAGAGCCTGCAAGGAAATGGGCGTTGCCACGGTGGCCGTCTATTCCGAGGCAGATAAAAATTCACTTCATGCGGCTCTGGCTGACCAGAGCTTCTGTATCGGAAGCGCGGGGGCAGGAGAAAGCTATCTGAACGAAAATCAGATCATCAGCACTGCTCTTCTGTCCGGAGCGCAGGCAATTCATCCGGGCTACGGCTTTCTTTCAGAGAATGCGCATTTTGCAAGATTATGCCGGAAAAACGGTCTCGTCTTTATCGGACCTCTTCCCGAAAGCATGGAACGACTCAGCGACAAAGCCGTTTTAAAAGAGCTTATCAGCCATACGGGACTTTCCGTTATTCCCGGAACAAAGGCTCTCTCCTCCATAGAAGCCACAAGACGCGCCGCTCTGGAAATCGGCTATCCCGTTATGCTGAAGGCCTGCGCCGGCGGAGGCGGACGCGGAATCCGCCTTCTTCAGTCAGAAGAAGATCTGGAAGACGCTTATCTTCAGGCGTCCTCGGAGGCACAGGCAGCCTTTGGAGACGCAAGTCTTTATCTTGAAAAATACATCTATCCTGCCCGTCATATCGAGCTTCAAATCCTGGCGGACGAGTTGGGGAACGTTGTGTGCCTGGGGGACCGGGACTGCTCTTTGCAGAGAAGAAATCAGAAGCTTATCGAGGAGACGCCGTCTCCTGCCGTCTCTGACGGACACAGAGAAGAAATCATGAAGCTTGCTGTCGAAGCTGTCCGGAAAATCGGCTATACGGGAGCCGGAACCTTAGAATTTCTTTATGACAGAGAAGGTCATTTCTGGTTCATGGAAATGAACGTACGGCTTCAGGTAGAACACTGCGTCACAGAAATGCTGACAGGCTTTGACCTTGTAAAATGGCAGATACGCATCGCTGCCGGAATCCCTCTCTCCTTTTCACAGGAAGACGTACGGATACAGGGGTCGGCAATCGAGTGCCGCATCAATGCGCAAAGCTGCGGAACGCTTTGTATGCTTCACGTTCCCGGCGGTCCTTCTGTCCGATTTGACACCTGTCTCATCGAAGGGACAGCCGTCTCGCCCTACTATGACTCTCTGATCGGAAAGCTTATTGTCTATGCAAAAACGCGGGAGGAGGCCCTCCGCAAAATGCGCGCCGCTCTCTGTGAGCTTGTCATAGACGGCATAGAAACCAATATCGAGGAACAGCTGCATATTGTAGAAGACGAACGTTTCACTTCCGGCAGCTACGACCTTACCTTTATGGATAACAGGTGAACAATATGGCTTTGATTCATTTTTTAAAACCAAAAAATATACTGGAAGAAGGCGGAAGAACCGGCGTCCCCGTTCAGCAAGACGAGGGAGAACCGGAAAAGCTCTGCCCCAACTGCCGGAAAAGTATTCCTTTAAGCCGCCTGTGGGCAAATCAGCTTGTATGCCCCTGCGGCTACCATTTCCGCATGCGGGCGCGCCAGAGAATCCGCATGACAGCAGATAAGAACAGCTTCTGCGAGCTGTTTCAGGATCTTAAATCTGAAAATCCTCTGCATTTCCCCGGATACCGGGAAAAGCTCGATACGGTTCGCGCTGCCTGCAGCGAAGAAGAAGCAGTAATCTGCGGTACGGCACGCATCGGACGCCAGGACTGCTGTCTTTTTGCCATGGACCCTGCTTTTATGATGGGAAGCATGGGGACGGCTGTGGGAGAAAAAATCACATCTCTTTTCGAGTACGCCGCGCAGCACCGTCTTCCTGTCGTCGGCTTCACTGTTTCCGGCGGAGCGCGTATGCAGGAAGGTCTTCTTTCTCTGATGCAAATGGCTAAAACAAGTGCTGCCGTAAAGCGACACAGCGACGCCGGCCTTTTATATATTGCAATTCTCACAGACCCGACAACAGGAGGCGTAACGGCAAGCTTTGCTATGGAAGCCGACATTACCCTTGCTGAACCTGGCGCTTTGATCGGTTTTGCCGGTTCCAGAGTCATTGAACAGACAACAAGAAAAAGTCTTCCAAAAGATTTCCAGAGAGCTGAGTTTGTTCTTGAACACGGATTTATCGACTCTATCGCCGCCCGCCCGCAGCAGCGCAGGCTTTTATCCGAACTTCTGAAAATGCACAAAGGAGGACAAATCTATGAGCGAGACAGCTTATGAGCGGGTAAAACTTGCGCGCAGCAGTGCAAGACCCACTGGACTTGACTATATCCGCAATATCTTCCGCAATTTTACGGAATTTCATGGAGACAGGCTTGGAGGAGATGATCCGGCTGTTGTCGGCGGTATCGCCCGGCTTCACGATATTCCTGTCACCGTTATCGCCATCGAAAAAGGGCATACGGCAAAGGAGCGATCCTTCCGCCGCTTCGGCGCTCCTCACCCGGAGGGCTACCGGAAAGCTCTGCGTCTGATGAAACAGGCTGAAAAATTCGGAAGACCCGTTATCTGCTTCATCGATACCTCCGGAGCCTTCTGCGGCGTCGAAGCAGAGGAACGCGGACAGGGCCGCGCCATCGCAGAGAATCTTATGGAAATGTCTACTCTCTGTGTGCCTGTAATTTCTATTCTGATCGGCGAAGGCGGAAGCGGCGGAGCGCTCGCCCTTGCCGTCGCCGATCAGGTCTGGATGCTTCAGAATTCCGTATATTCTGTCATTTCTCCGGAAGGCTGTGCAAGCATTCTCTGGAAAGACGCTTCAAAAGCCGCAGCTGCAGCTGCCAGCCTTAAACTCACTGCCGAGGATGCCAAAGAACTTGGAGTGATTGAACGAATCATACCGGAAAATGAAATCGGAAAAAAAGAGTTTTACAGCCGGATACGCAGCTTACTGATCCGGGAAACAAAAAGGCTTTCCGCTGATCCGGATCTTATCAGTAAACGCTACGACCGCTTCCGACGTATCGGAACGCAGGCGGTCTCAAAGGAGTCATTATGAGCATTTACAAAAAATTCTGTACAGAAATTTTTGATGAAAACGGGAATCTTAAACGCTTTTCTCTTCATTATCCCGAAAATTTCAATTTTGCCTACGACGTCGTGGACGAGCTGGCAGAAAAAACGCCGGAGAAAAAAGCTCTCGTATGGTGCAACACGGAAAATGAAGAGCGTATCTTTACCTTCTCTGATATCCGCAAATACAGCTGTCAGATGGCAAACGTATTTCTCCGCGCCGGAATCAGCCGGGGAGACCGCGTTTTCGTCATTCTGAAACGCCATTACGAATACTGGTTCGCCGCGATTGCCCTGCACCGCCTGGGAGCCGTCATGATTCCTGCCACGCATATGCTGACAGAAGAGGATCTCGTCTACCGTATCAAAAGCTCCCAGGCAAAGGCGGCTGTCTGCACAGTACAGAATCAGGTCCCCGAAAAAATGCTTGCCGCTCTTAAAAAATCCGGCCTTTCCCTGAAGCTCTGGTGCGTTCAGCAGGATACGGACGGCTTTGAAAATCTTACTGAAGCCATGAAGAAAGAAGAGACTTCCTTCCCACGCATGGAGACGCTTGCCTCCGATCCAATGCTGCTCTATTTCACCTCCGGCACAACAGGCGCTCCCAAGGGCGTTATCCACGACTACACCTATCCCCTTGCCCATATCGTTACGGCAAAATACTGGCAGCAGACGGATGAGGACGGACTCCATTTCACAGTAGCGGAAACCGGCTGGGCAAAGGCTTCCTGGGGAAAACTCTACGGACAGTGGCTTACGGGCTGCGCTGTCATGGTATATGACTTTGACAACTTTGACCCCCGGCAGCTTACCGCCGTCATCAACCGATATCACGTGACGTCTTTCTGCGCTCCTCCAACTGTATACCGATACCTGGTGCGCAAGGGAATCCCTGATATGCCAAGCCTGAAGCACGCTTCTACCGCCGGAGAAACGCTGGCGCCCGAAGTATTCCGCCGTTTCACGGAACGCACCGGAATTCCTCTCTGCGAAGGCTACGGACAGTCTGAAACGACGCTTCTCACTGCAAGCTTTAAAGGACAGGAGCCTGTTCCCGGTTCTCTGGGCTACGCCTCTCCTTTTTACCATCTCGATCTTTTAAAGAAAGACGGAACTCCTGCCCGGACAGGCGAAATCGGAGAAATCGTGATTCTTCCACCCGAAGACGGAAAGCAGCCCGGTATCTTCTGCTCCTATCTCGACAACGAAAAACAGTATGAATATGTCTGGCGCGGAGGCGTATACCATACAGGAGACGCAGCCGTCCGCGACGAAAACGGACGCTTCTGGTTTCACGGACGCTTCGACGATATTATTAAGACAGGCGGCTTCCGTGTAGGACCCGGAGAAATAGAAAACGTTCTGATGGAGCATCCCGCCGTCATGGAATGCAGCGTCATCGGCGTTCCCGACGCCCTGCGCGGTCAGGCTATCAAGGCGATCGTCATTCCTTCCCAGGGATATACCGCTTCCCGTGAACTTGCTCTTTCCATCCGTGATTTCTGCAACCAGAAGCTTGCCGAATACAAATGGATTCGTATGGTAGAATTCACAGAAGAAATGCCGAAAACGATCAGCGGAAAAATACAGAAAAGCATTCAGCGCTCGCAGACAGGCTGACAGCATACAGAAGACTCCTTCTGAATGCACCTTCTAAATTCGCCTTCTACATGCACCGATTGCACTTTTTCATAAATCAGGATATAATGAGCGTAAACCGTCGTGAACAGACAGATTTTTGTTCACGGCGGTATCCTCTTAACAAAATGATGCAAGGAGAAGCTATGAACAGACAGTATCCCAGCCATCCCGAAGATATCCTGAACCACAGTATCAGCGGTTTTCATCAGTATACCCTCACACCTGTTCCCCGGTTAACCTATGTCAGCCAAAATCTCTGCTCTATGCTGGGACTTGAGGAAGAAGACTTTAACACCGCGGACGATGATGACGCATACTGTGCACGGGTGTATCCACCTGACAGAAATGATTATCTTCACTTTCTGCAAAGTCTCAAAGAAGACAGACAGACAGAAACTCTCTGCTACCGCCTCTGCCGAAAGGACGGCTCTCTTCTCTCTGTAAGCGATACCATCTGTGTTCGTGCCGGAGAAGACGGGATTTTGACAGGACATTCCATCCTCACAGACGTAAGCGATCTTCAGAGCGAAAACAAAGAGCTTCATTTTCTAAACGAAACCATCCCCTGCGGTTTTATCAAATACACCTGTGAAAAGCATCCCCGGATCACTTATATCAACCGGCAGATGCTTGATTTTCTGCGCTTTCCGAAAGAAGACAGTCCCGAAAACACGGATATGCTTTCCCTTTTTCAGGAAAATATCTTTTTTATGATTCCCATGGAGGAAAGAAAACGCTTTTCCCTCTATCTGAACCGCGTACGTTCTGCCAGAATACCGCTTGCAGGCGAAATGACACTTCTTCGCTGCGATGGTACGAAAGCTTACATGTTTGGCTGGGTGACCCTCAGCGTCAATGAACAGGGAGAGGAAGAATTTCAGAGTATCTGTATGGATCTCACCGACCGACACCAGGAAAAAAAGGCGAAAGAAGCCGAGCGCTATCTGAAAGCTCTCTCCGACGTCTATGATAAAATCTTTGAATACGACAGGGAAACCTCCACTGTAAAATGTCTCTACAGCAGCGGTTCTCCTTCTTTTCAGAACTTAGAGAACATTCCCATGCAAATGCAGGAAGCTACGGAGAAATGGATACGCGATACCGTCATTTCAGAGGATCAGGAAGCACTTCTTTCCTTTTTCGAAGATTTTTACAGAAGAAAGGAAGAAACCGACGGAGCGCGTCCTCCTCAGATAGCTTATCACGCCCTTTCCTCTTCCGGAGAAACCAGGCTTTACAACGGCATTTTCCTGCGTATCAGCCGATACGCCAGTCTGTTTTGCTGCCGCTGTGTCCCTGATATGCAGGAAGCTTCTCTTCTGCGGACGGAAAATCTGTCTCTCAAGGAAAATCTCCACGATCTCGTTCTGCGCTTCACAGACGGGATTGCAGCCTTTGAAATAACGGACGAATATGTGACGCCTCTTTACGCCAGCGACAATGTCTGCGAGTTTTTCGGCTATACCAGGGAAGAATGGCTCGCCCTTATGAAGAAAAGCACGCCCATACGCGACTTTATTGCAGACAGCCCCGTCTCTTACAAGGACGTCACCTCCTTCCTTCACAACGGAGAAGCTGAATTTCCCTACTTTGACATCCATACAGGCTCTATGCAGAATATCCGGGCAGTCTGCTCCCAGAAATCCCCAGGAGGCTCTGCTCCCGGCTATGTCATGCTTTATACCGTTCCCTGTTCCGTTCCCGAAGAAAAACCGGTTTCCATCCGGACCTTCGGATATTTTGATGTCTTTGTGGGAGAAAAACCCATCGCCTTTCGGAACAAGAAATCAAAAGAGCTTTTTGCCCTTCTCGTAGACAGAAGAGGCGGCTTCGTTTCTTCCGAAGAAGCTATTTCCTTCCTGTGGGAGGATGAACCTGTCAGCCCCGTTACGCTCTCCCGCTACCGGAAAGTAGCCCTCCGTCTGAAAAATATTCTGGAGGAATACGGTATCTCTGATATCGTAGAATCTGTAGACGGAAAACGCCGTATCGTTGCCGAAAAAGTTCGCTGTGATCTCTATGATTATCTTTCCGGAAAGGAAGAATACGCTCAGCTCTTCAAGGGCAGCTATCTGACAAACTACAGCTGGAGTGAAAACACCCTTGCTGAGCTTACGGGAAGTATGCTGTATTCTCCGGAGCTTCCCTGACACTAAAAAACGTCCACTGGACATTTTTGTCGTATGCCTGGCAACAAAAAGAAGTGCCGCTCTATCATCTGACTGGATGATAGAGCGACACTTCTTTTTTATCTGAATCTCTCTGATACGATTCTTATTTTATCCTGATTCTTATTTTATCTGCTCTGCTGCCGTCTCAAGCGCCTTTGCAATCGCCGCATCGATTCCTTCCGGATTCTTTCCTCCTGCCTGAGCCATGCCGGGGCGTCCGCCGCCGCCTCCGCCTACGAGACCTGCAATCGCCTTAATGAGGTTGCCTGCATGAGCGCCCTTCTTCTGCGCGCCTTCTGTAGCCGTCGCCATCAGGCAGACTTTGCCGTCTGCTGCGCTTGCCAGAACTACAAGACCCTCTCCCAGCTTCTTCTTGAGCTGATCGCCAAGGTCGCGAAGACCGTTCATGTCAACGCCTTCTACCTTTGCTGCCAGAACTTTTACGCCGTTTACATCCTTCACCTGATCCATAACGTCGCCCAGCGCATCCTTCGCCATCTTGCTCTTCAGCGCCTCATTCTCACTGTGCAGCTCCTTAATCTCTCCCAGCAGATGCTCGATCTTCTCATTCAGACCTGCCGGCGTTGTCTTTGCCGTCTTTGCCGCCTGATGAAGCTGCTGCTCGATATTCTTATAATATGCAAATACGCCATCGCCTGTCAGCGCCTCGATACGGCGCACGCCTGCCGCGATACCTGCTTCTGATACAATCTTAAAGACTGTGATCTGCGCTGTGTTCGATACGTGAGTTCCTCCGCAAAGCTCCTTGGAGAAGTCCCCCATGGAAACAACACGGACCTTCTCGTCATATTTCTCACCGAAAAGCGCCATCGCCCCTGTCTTCTTTGCATCCTCAATATCCATGACTTCTGTCACAACAGGAAGAGCCGCCTGAATCTCGCGGTTTACAAGAGCCTCCACCTTCTCGATCTCTTCCGGCGTCATCGCCTCGAAATGAGAAAAGTCAAAACGCAGACGATCCGGAGTTACAAGAGATCCCTTCTGCTCTACATGGCTTCCGAGAACAGTCTTCAGCGCTTTCTGAAGAAGATGCGTCGCACTGTGATTCCGGCAGGTATCCGCATGCTTTGAAGAGGACACCTCCAGCGTAACCTTGTCAGACACGCTGAACATTCCCTTTGTCACGCGGCCCACATGACCTACCTTGCCGCCCAGAAGCTTGATGGTATCCTGTACCTCAAACTCGCCGTTTTCACTGCGGATCACGCCTGTATCGCCCTGCTGTCCGCCCATCGTAGCGTAGAACGGAGTCTCTTTTACAAAAATCGTACCGGTCTCTCCATCCGTCAGAGCCTCTGTAAGCTCTGTCTCAGAGGTCAGCACTGTGATTTCCGACTCATGAGCCAGCTTCTCATATCCCACAAATTCAGTCGTCACTGCCGGATCAATCTCGTCGTATACGGTAGCGTCGGCTCCCATATAGTTTGTCACAGCGCGCGCCTCTCTTGCCTTCACACGCTGCTCCTCCATGGCTGCCCGGAAGCCTTCCTCATCTACAAGAAGTCCCTTTTCCTCCAGAATCTCCTTTGTAAGATCTACCGGGAATCCATAGGTATCGTAAAGCTTAAAGGTATCCTCTCCTGAAAGAGTCTTTTCGCCTCTCTCCTTCATACCTGCTTCCATTTCAGCCAGGATATTAAGTCCCTGATCGATCGTCTTATTAAACTTTTCCTCTTCCTGATCAAGAACCTTGAAAATAAAGGCGCGCTTCTCATCCAGCTCCGGATATCCATCCTTAGAACCTTCTATTACTGTCTCGCTTAAGTTGGCAAGGAATTTTCCTTCAATACCAAGAAGACGTCCGTGACGGGCTGCCCGGCGGATCAGACGGCGAAGCACATAGCCGCGTCCCTCATTCGTCGGCATAATGCCGTCGGAAATCATAAAGGTAGCGGAACGGATATGGTCTGTGATAAGACGGATCGATACGTCCTTTGTCTCATCCTTCTTATACTCAGTATGAGCAAACTCACATACCTTATCGCGCAGAGCGCGTACCGTATCCACATCAAAAATGGAATCCACATCCTGAACAACGCTTGCCAGACGCTCCAGTCCCATTCCTGTATCAATGTTCTTCTGCTCAAGCTCTGTATAATGATTCTGCCCGTCATTGTCAAACTGGGTAAATACATTATTCCAGATCTCCATATAGCGGTCGCAGTCGCAGCCTACCGTACACTCCGGTCTGCCGCAGCCGTATTTCTCGCCTCTGTCGTAATACACCTCAGAACAGGGACCGCAGGGTCCTGCGCCGTGCTCCCAGAAATTGTCCTCTTTTCCAAAACGGAAAATACGATCCGCAGGAATTCCAATCTCCTTATTCCAGATCTCAAATGCCTCGTCATCCTCCAGATATACGGACGGATACAGGCGGTTCGGATCAAGACCTACCACCTCGGTCAGAAACTCCCATGTCCAGTGAATTGCCTCATGCTTGAAGTAATCTCCGAAGGAAAAGTTTCCCAGCATCTCAAAAAACGTGCCGTGACGCGCCGTCTTTCCTACATTTTCAATATCGCCGGTACGAATACATTTCTGACAGGTCGTCACCCTTCTTCTGGGCGGAATCTCTGCTCCCGTAAAATACGGCTTCAGAGGAGCCATTCCCGAGTTAATCAGAAGAAGACTCTTATCATTGTGCGGCACA
>CAUWNO010000019.1:0-21938 GCA_963559965.1 uncultured Lachnospiraceae bacterium
AGGGCAAAAACTCGACGCAAGCTGGCTTGCAGAGAGGTTTTGTCATTCTCAGACATAGGGCGCTTAGACAAATCGAGGATTTAGCCGCGTATGCGGCGGTGAGCAGCGTCAGCTGCGTATGCGGTTGATTTCCCTCTGAAGATTCTCAAGAAATCTGCCTGCGTGAGCGCCGTCCATCTGCGTGTGATGAAACTGAAAAGAAAGCTTCAGATAGTATCGGAACCACTTCTTTTTATATCTCCCCCAGATTATAAACGGATTATTGAAAATGCCGCTGTTCATTCCCACCGCGCCGTCGATCTCCGTATCGACAATCGCCGACGTACCGATTACCATACTTTCTTCCGACAAATCCCGGTCCTGACACTCCTCTGCCGACCAGGAGGTATATTTCAGATATTGTCTGTTATACTCCTCCAGATCCTCCGTATATAAAATGTCGCAGGAGCTTAGCTCTCCCTCTCTGTTTTTCACTATGGTATTGACTGCAATCGTATCATACTGTATAAGCCTGTCTCCGACGGGAAGCGTATAAAACTCCTTTATATCCGCCGCCGCTTTTCCAATACAGTAATCCAGAAGCATATTAAACTTCATGCCTCTTTTTTTACCTGCCCTGATCAGCTTCGTTACATCCAGCGTCTTAAAGAACGTGACCATGGGATTCGGAGCTTTCATCCAAAACTCATATGCCATCGCCCTCGTCGTATCCTGCGGCTTAACTTCTCTTGCCATCCTGTCCTCCTTCCCGGAATTTCCGTCTTAATTCTGAATAGATTCCCCTGTTATTCTTCTATATAACCCTTCTCCATCGTGATAACACACTGATAGCGGGAATCCAACTCGCTTACCTTTTCCATAATATCGAGATGAAGCTGCGTCATGTCCTTCTTCTCATATGAATGAGGAACTACCACATCGAAGATAAGATTAATCTGATGTTCGCCGTCCACCACACGGAAATCATGAAGGGAAAGGCGGCTGTCAATGGTCTTCATCGCTGCGCTTACTTCCTCTTTCAGTCTGGCGACACGTTTATCCTGCGTCGCGACAGGATCCATATGAATTACAAGAAACAGTCCCAGCTTTTTTGCCGCGTCGCGCTCAATCTTATCGATAATCTCATGCGAGGTCTCGATATCTACATTACTGGGAACCTCGGCATGAATCGAAGCCAGGCTCCGTGTAGGACCGTAATTATGTACAATCAGGTCATGGCTTCCCAGAATACCGTCGTAGCTCTCTACAAAGTCCGTAATTTCCCGATAAAGCCTGGAATCTACCGGCTGTCCGATCAGAGGCTCCAGCGTATCCTTCGCAATTCCGATACCTGCCCACATAACGGCAAGGGACACAAGAATTCCCACATAACCGTCGATATTGATATTGGTAAAATGATAAAACAAAATGGACAAGACCGTTGCCAGCGTCGCTGCCACGTCGCCCATGGCGTCTGCCGCCGCAGCCTGCATGACGCTGGAATTTATCTTTTTCCCCAGCAGTCTGTTAAACCGTCCAAGCCACAGCTTGACTGCCACGGACGCCAGAAGAATCCCTGTTGACACAAGGCTAAAGCTAAGTTCCTCCGGCTCTCTTATTTTTCCGAGAGAGCTTTTAAAAAAGGTAAAGCCGACTTCGATTACCAGAAACGATACAATCAACGCCGCTATGTATTCGATTCTTCCATGGCCGAAGGGGTGTTCCTTATCCGCCGGCTTTTCTGCCATTTTCACGCCCACAAAGCCGATTACGGAAGACGCCGCATCTGAAAGATTGTTAAATGCGTCCGCCATAACCGATACGCTTCGCAGGATCGCTCCGACCGCCAGCTTTCCTGCAAAAAGCAGCACATTACAGATAATCCCCACCACGCTGGCAAGCACTCCGTACGCTGTGCGCACGCGCGCATCCTCCACCTTATCGCAGTTTTTTACAAATTTTCTGACAAGCAGTTCCGTCATTTCGTCCTCCCGCTTTCTGTTTTACGTTTCCTGTTTCAGTTTTGTGTTTCTTATTTTGTGTTTCCTGTTTTCCGTTTTCTTTCTTCTCTCCGCCTCCGCGGAAAAGGAAGCCGTCGTTCCAAAAGGCTCTCAGCTCTTCCGAAACTCCGGCTTCCTCATTCTGTTATACCGTCTCTTCTGCTGCAGAAGGCTTTTACACTTCCGCCTGCAAAACAGTTCTTACTTTTACTCTCCAGTCGTGATCTCCGCCGAGCCGTCCCCCTCTGCCGGAGGCGTTCCGCTCTGCGTATCTATCTCGCCGACTCCCTCTGTACCGGGCTGAACCACCGCTCCGATTACATTTCCCGGATGGAGACTGCACGGCTTTGCCACAAGGGGAGAACCGGATACGCTGTTATCCTCGGGAATCAGCGTAATCACTCGGAACTCTCTCACCGGGCAGGCATCCGTCGCCAGAGCGCCGCTCTCCACGCACGCATCGCCTGTTACATGCACATTACAGTATTCTGTGGGCGCCGTCCCGGCTGCAAAATATTCTGTCCTCACCATTCCATCGCAGACGCCCGGAATCGGCAGCTTGCCTGACGCCGAGCAGACAGCCGCGCTTGTAATGGAATCCGGCATCGTAAAGCTCTTATTCTCCAGATTCTCATGGATACGCGACATCACCTGCTTCCAGATCTTCTTATGATAGCTTGTCTCGCCGCCCTTGCTGCTGAGCTTGTGGTTATTGTCATAGCCTGCCCAGATACCCGACGTATAATAAGGCGTGTAGCCTACGAACCATACGTCGTTGTTCTTCGTTGTCGTACCTGTCTTTCCTGCGATATTCATGCCCGGGAAGCGGCACGCCGTACCTGTTCCGGCAGTTACTACGTCCTGCATGGCGCTTGTGAGCAGCCACGCCGTGCTGTCCTTCAGAATCGTCTTTGTATAAGAAGTCGTATTATCAATCAGTACGTTTCCGTCATGATCGAGGATTCTCGTATAGAGAACCGGTTTCGTATAGACTCCACCATTGGCGATGGCTGCATAAGCCGCCGTCAGCTCGATATTCTTAACTCCCTTTGTCAGACCTCCCAGAGAGAGAGACTGCGTATAGTCATTGTCGTTGCCCTCTTTCTGAATCGTCGTAAATCCGAAATTGTCCAGATAAGAAACGCCCATAACAGGAGTGATATCTGTCAGCGTCTTTACTGCCACGATATTGATCGACTTGGCAATCGCTGTACGGTAGGAAGTCCATCCGCTGAAATTTCTGTTGGCATTGTTGACAGGCTTGCCGTTTGCATAATTATAAGGAGCGTCGTACTGGGTGGACGCCAGCGTCATTCCGGCAGCGTCAAGCGCCGGAGCATACGTGGAAACTATCTTAAATGTAGATCCAGGCTGTCTTGTCGTATCTACAGCGCGGTTCAGAGACAGACTCGCCGTCTTCTCTCCGCGTCCTCCGACGATACCCTTCACATAGCCGGTCGCCTGATCCATGACAATCATAGAAATCTGCGGCTGAACCGTGATGTCGATGCGCTCGTAGATCGTATCCTCCTCATTGGAAACAGCGTCCTTGTAAGCCTCGATATGGGCATAAGCGTCCTCCTCAGAATCGAAGAGAAGCTCAAAATTAGAATCCTCATTCTCCTGGAAATACTTTTCCATCATTTCCTTACTGTAGTTTGTCTGTTCGCCGTCCGGCGTCTCGACTGTCAGCGCATACTCAAGACCATAGCGGATCTTCTCCGGATAGTTCTCAGGATTGGAAGTCTCCTCGTCCATAATCGCCTGAATCTCCGGATCCTGCGCAGTCTCAATCGTCAGACCGCCGTTATATACAAGATTATACGCCTGCTGCGAAGTATAACCCTTCACCTCCTGCAGATCCTCAATCACTTCTTCAATGGTGGCATCCACATAGTAAGAATATACATCCGTCGTGCTCTTCGATTCATTTGTGAGCTGGATTCTCTCATAAACGTTATCTTCCAGAGCCTCGTCGAACTCCTCCTGAGAAATATCCTCATTCCTCAGCATCGCCTCAAGAACAAGCTTACGTCTCTTCTCATTCTCTTCCGGGTTGCTTACAGGATTATTTTTGCTGGGATTCTTCGTAATTCCCGCAATCGTAGCCGCCTCCGAGATCGTCAGATCACTGGCATCCTTATTAAAATAGCGGTTTGACGCCGCCTGAATTCCCAGCGTATTCTGTCCCAGATTGATGGTATTCAGATATGCTTCCAGAATCTCTTCCTTGCTCATAATCTTTTCCAGTTCCAGGGCAAGGTACTGTTCCTGAAGCTTACGCTCCACCTTCTCCATAAACGTGTCCTCGCTCATGAAATCGAACACGTTATTTTTCAGAAGCTGCTGCGTAATGGTACTGGCTCCTTCCGTCCTCTTGAAGCCGCTTGCGATTCCCTTCACTCCCGCACGGATAATACCTCTTAAATCAATGCCGTTGTGCTCGTAGAACCGCTCGTCCTCGATATCGATAAAAGCGTCGCGCACATGCTCCGGAATCTTTTCAATATCCACCCAGACACGGTTGGAACCTGCTGTGATAAGCTCCGCCATTTTGTTTCCTTCTGAATCGAGCATCACCGACTTGTAGCCTCTCGGGATGACGCTTGTGCTGTCGATATCCGGCGCGTTATCTATCACGCCCTTTACAATTCCAATGCCTGCGCACAGACCGACGACTCCCGCCGCCAGTATACAGAGCAGAAAAGCCTTTATAAAGATTACACTTGCTTTTTTTCGTACTTTTGTAGCTTTGGAGTGCATGGACTTCTGCTTTTTGGAAGTGCCGCGTTTTCCGTAATTCATCTTGTTTCCTCCTCTACATCTAATCATTATAACAAATATTACCTCAGGAATAAAGGGCAAAATAAAATTTCACATTTTCCTACAAAAATAAAATTTCACATTTTCCTTTGAGTTTCTTGTGTTTTTCTTAAGGATTCTTTATAATAAACCAATAGCGCGACAGCTTTCGACATTCTTTTTATCAACTCTCCTGTATAATGGTTTTCAACTCTATACAAACCAATACATCAAAAAGGAGATTGACATGCAAAAAGAATTTCTAATTGAGACACGTTCTGTCACGGATGAGAAAGGCACTCTGCTGAACCTGAAATACTATCTGATAGAAGAAAAAACGCCTCAGGCTGCCCCTCTTTACCGTATCTGCATCAAAAAATCGTTTGCGGAGCGTCCGGGCGTCGAGGAAGCGGAAAGCACGCCTCCCGTCTCAGATTCGGAGACGCACGCACGGCAGATGCTTTGCCAGCTCATAAAAAATGCCGTAACGCCTGTATGCCTGCTTGAAATCGTCGACGATATGATGACAAAAGAGGAAGGACAGGCGTTCTGAAAGGATTACGCCATGTCTGAATTATTTCGTTTTACATACGAAGGAGGAACGGGCGAGATTACGGAAAAAAAGTCCCGCTTTATCGCAACCGTAGCCCCCGTTTCCTCCGAAGAAGAGGCTCTCGCCTTTATTGAAAAAACTAAAAAGCAATACTGGGACGCCAGTCACAACTGCACCGCCTTCACCATAGGCAGCCGCCACCAGCTTACCCGCTGCAGCGACGACGGAGAGCCTGCCGGAACAGCCGGACGGCCTATGCTGGACGTTCTTCTCGGAGAAGACGTTCACGACACAGCCGTCGTCGTGACACGTTATTTCGGCGGAACGCTTCTTGGGACGGGCGGTCTTGTGCGCGCCTACTCCGGCGCTGTTCAGGAAGGGCTGCGCCACTGTGTTATTCTTGAAAAAAGGGAGGGCGTCCGCCTGCGCATCTGCTCTAACTACAGCGATGTCGGAAAGCTCCAGTATCTGATTGCGCAAAATCAGATCCCCCTTTTGTCCTCTTCCTATACGGATCAGGTTCTTATGGAAGCTCTCGTCCCCTCAGAGCTTCTTTCCTCCTTTCTCTCCTCCGTCACCGACGGTACCGGAGGGCGGGTCTGCCCCGAAAAAGACGGTACAGTCCTGTACGCCCTGCTCGACGGCGAGGTTCTTCTGTTTGATAAGGAGGAAAACGAATGAAAAACCGTTCACCCAGGCAGCGTAATCTGCTGTCTATTCGTATTTTTACCGTCACTCTGCTTCTTTTCGTTCTTGCCTTCGGAATCTGGAAATATGAATCCGGTCATTACACCGACCCCGTCCTCTCCCTGTGCATCAACGAAATCTGCACGATTAATCCGGGAACAGAAACGGAAAACGGAATCACCTATGAAGACTATATCGAACTCTATAACCCGACCAGAGAAACGGTTTCGCTGGACGGGCTTTTTCTGTCTGACGACCCGAAAGAGCCTGAGCGCGGTCCCCTGTCCGGCGCGATAGAGCCGGGCGGCTTCCTGCGCATCTATGCTGTAAACGACGGAAAGGAAGCTCCAGACGGGCAGCCCTCTGTCCCCTTCGGCATTTCTGAGGATGAAGCCGTTCTTCTCTCCCGCATCACAGAATCAGACGAGCAGAATCTGAACGCACAGTCCATCGATTCTGTATATATTCCCACGGCGCTTACTGCCGGAGCTGTCTATGCCCGCACGGAGGACGGCGGAAGCATTTTCTCCGAAATGCGCCCCTCTCCGGAGGTCTCCAACAATAATGCCGGTCTCGTTCTCGCTCCGCCTGACATTCTTACAAAAAGCGGCTTTTATCAGGAAGGCGACTGCGTCGAGCTGAGCGCTGAAAAAGGTCTTTCCATCCGCTATACGCTGGACGGAAGCGAACCCACAGAGGAATCTCCACTTTACACGGAACCGATTATTCTCTCCGACGCCAGCTCTCTTCCGAATACAGGCTCGGCGCGCGCAGATATTACCTCCGAGGACCGGGCGTACCTTCCCCCGTCCTCTTCCGTAGACAAAGCTGTCGTTCTCCGCGCCGCTTCCTTTGCCGAAGACGGCAGCCACAGCAATCCCGTCACCTCTACCTACTTTGTCGGTTTCGACAAAAAAGAGGGCTACGAGGACGCTGTTATGATCTCGCTTGTCACGGATCCGGACAACCTGTTTTCTGATGAAAAAGGAATTTATGTGCGCGGAGATCTCTATAACAATGCGCTTTCCGACGGACTTATCTACAGCAGTCTCCCCTGGATCGAGCTGATGGACTATACGCAGTATTACCTGCAGGGCATGGAAGCCGAGAGACCCGTTCACATGGAAATCTTTTCTCCTTACGGAGATACGGTATTAAGCCAGGACTGCGGCGTCCGCATCCGCGGCAACGAGTCGCGCAGCTTTCCGCAGAAAAGCCTTACTCTTTTCTCAAGGAAGCGCTATGAAAGCGAAGCTTTTCCGCCCGTTCTCTTTGATACGCCGACCTCCTACCAGAGCCTGATTCTGAACAACAGCAAATCTCTGAAAAAAGTATTCTTCTTCTCCCTTGTGGAAGATCGCAGCGCTGCCGTTCAGCACCATATTCCCTGTCAGGTCTTCCTCAACGGCGAATACTGGGGAATGTATTATCTGATGGAACGTTATTCCTCTGAATATCTGGAAGGGCATTACGGCACAGATCCGGAAGACAGTCTCCTTATCAAGGATACGCGGTATGTACAGGACGGAGACCCCGACGGAGCGGCGCGCTACAAGGAGCTTCGGAACTATCTGGAACAGGAAGATCTCTCCGACCCTGCCGTATATAACAGGCTTCTTGAAATGATGGATATGCAGAGCTTTATCGACTGGATGTGTACGAATATCTATATTGCAAACACTGACACCAAGCCGCTGGAAAACAATGTGTTTACCTGGCAGGCAGATGACGGACGCTGGCGCTGGATGCTCTACGATCTGGACGACTCTCTCGCCGTGGGCACAGCTCTGGAAGAAGACGCTTCCTGGGAAATGGACTCCTTTGTCGAACATGCCGGTTATGCTCCATGCGGTTTTCTCGACGACGAGCCGATGCCGGCGCTTATGAAAAACGAAGACTTCCGGAAGCAGTTTGTAACGACCTTCCTCGATATGGCTAACGAAAACTTCCGCTCCGACCGGGTTCTTGCTCTTCTCGACCAGGCAGAAACGCTTTATTCTCCCTGGGCTGAAAAAAGCTGGGAGCGCTGGAATACCAATCCTCAGGACGAGCCTTTTTCTGTCCAGGTCGAAGATCTGCGCAGCTTTTTTGAAAACCGGTTCGATTCTATCATCCCCCGTCTTGCCGAACACTTTTCACTGGAAGGAGAGCTTGTCTCTCTTACCCTGAGCGCCGAAAAGGCGAAGGGAGGAAACGTGACTCTGAACACACTCTCCCCCTCTCTTGCGGAAGGTTCCTGGCAGGGCAGATACTATACCGATTATCCCGTCTGCCTTACGGCAGAAGCCACAGACGGCTATTCCTTTGCGGGGTGGAGGGTAGAAGGCGGAAGCATACTGTCCGGAGACCCTTCCTCACCGGAAATTCAGGTTCAACTTACAGAGGACACCTCTGTCTGCGCAGTTTTTGAAAAAAATAAATAATTTCCGGCTGTTCTGTCAATACTGTAGGAAAACGAAAAGGAGATCATCATATGAACTGCCTGCAGATTGAAAAAGTAACAGGACGGGAAATTCTTGATTCCCGCGGCAATCCCACTGTAGAAACCGAGGTTCGGCTTGCCGGAGGAATCATTGGAAGAGGAGCTGCCCCAAGCGGAGCCTCCACCGGAGAATTTGAGGCTCTGGAGCTTCGCGACAAAGATCAGAAAAGATACCATGGAAAAGGCGTAAAAAATGCCGTAACTCATATCAACACGATCCTGAACGAGACTGTAAGAGGTATCGACGCATCGGATATCTATGCCGTCGACCGCGCCATGCTGAACGCAGACGGAACACAGGACAAATCACGCCTTGGAGCCAACGCTCTCCTCTCTGTCTCCATCGCCGCCGCAAAAGCCGCCTCTTCTGCCCTTCAGCTTCCTCTCTACCGTTTTCTGGGCGGCGCTGCCGCCAACCGTCTCCCCGTACCGATGATGAATATTTTAAACGGAGGCGCCCACGCTTCCAACACTGTTGACGTTCAGGAGTTTATGATTGTTCCCGTCGGCGCTCCCTCTTTCCAGGAGGCTTTGCGCTGGTGTGCAGAAGTCTTTCATTCGCTGGCTGCCCTTCTGAAAGCGGAGGGTCTCTCGGCGTCTGTCGGAGATGAAGGAGGCTTCGCCCCTAATCTTGAGGGCGATGAAGAAGCCATTTCTTTTATCCTGAGCGCCATAGAAAAAGCCGGATACCAGCCCGGAACTGATTTTATGCTGGCAATAGACGCGGCAGCCAGCGAATGGAAAGGAAGCCGGAAGGGAGAGTATTTTCTCCCCAAATCAGGTGCCTCTTTTACCTCTGAGAGTCTTATTGCCCACTGGAAAAAACTCGCAGAAAAATATCCAATCCTCTCTGTGGAGGACGCCCTTGACGAAGAAGACTGGGAGGGCTGGCAGCTCCTCACCAGAGAGCTTGGCAGCAAAATTCAGCTGGTCGGAGACGATCTCTTTGTGACAAATACGGATCGTCTCTCCAAAGGAATCGATCTCGGCTGCGGAAATTCTATCTTAATCAAGCCCAATCAGATCGGTACGATATCTGAAACGATGGAAGCCGTCAGCCTTGCCCACCGCTGCGGATATACAGCTGTCGCCTCTCACCGTTCAGGAGAGACGTCGGATACGACTATTGCCGATCTCGCCGTTGCGCTTAACACCTGTCAGATTAAAACAGGCGCTCCCAGCAGAGGCGAGCGGACTGCCAAATATAATCAGCTTCTCCGTATTGAAGAGGAACTGGGCGGAGCAGCCGTATATCCGGGATGGAACGCCTTCCAGATTCACAGAGCCTAAGGGAACTGTTTCGCAAAAGAGGGTATCGCTCAATCATCTGCTTTGATGATTTTGCGATACCCTCTTTTTTTACCCTGAAAAGAATTTTCTGCTTATTTCCTGATCTGTCCGTAGTAAGCGTTTGCTCCGTGCTTTCTCAGGAAATGCTTATCCTGAATCACCTGCGGAGCAGGCTGTACTCTGGGATTCAGAATCTCAGTGCGGCATGCCATCTTCGCCACTTCCTCGATAACGACTGCGTTGTGTACCGCATTTGCCGCGTCTTTTCCCCATGTAAAGGGACCATGATTTGTACAGAGAACGCCCGGCACATGCATCGGATCGATTCCTCTCTCCTGGAAGGTTTCTACGATGACAAGTCCTGTATTCTTCTCATACTCTCCGTTGATCTCTTCTGCCGTAAGACTTCTCGCACAGGGAATTTCTCCATAGAAGTAGTCTGCGTGCGTCGTTCCGTAGCAGGGGATGCTGCGTCCAGCCTGCGCCCAGGAGGTAGCCCAGGGAGAATGTGTGTGAACGATTCCGCCTACCTCCGGAAATGCCTTGTAAAGCTCCAGATGCGTCGGTGTATCGGAAGAAGGATTGTACTCGCCCTCTACCTTATTTCCGTTTAAATCGATTACAACCATGTCTTCCGGTTTCAGAAGCTCGTAATCTACGCCGCTGGGTTTGATTACGAAAAGTCCGCTCTCCCGGTCGATTCCGCTGACATTTCCCCATGTATAAGTGATAAGCCCGCGCCGCGGAAGCTCCATATTTGCCTCATATACCTGTTTTTTCAGTTCTTCTAACATCTTATTTTACTCCTTCCTGTCCAAAAGCTTTCTCATCTCTGTGTTTGCAAAATGAAGATCTGCTTTCCAGTCTTCTTTGCCCAGATACCAGAATTCCGTTACAAAACGGCGGATTCCCATATCCCATGCCGTATCAATCACTGCCGGGAAGTCAACCTGACCCTCGCCGTACATCATATCGCGGAATTTTCCGGGAACTGTCTCTTTCAGGTGCATGGCAACCACTCTGCCTGCACAGGTCTTCAGATCCTCCAGCACGTCCGTTCCGTAGGTAAGCGCCGCATTGTTGATATTTCCGCAGTCCGGATATACATTCAGATAGGTGGAGCCAATCTCATCCACATACTTCATAGACTTGGCGCAGGTATTCATAAATTCCGTCTCCATGGTCTCAAAGCCCATAAGCACGCCTGCCTTTGCAGCCATCAGAACAGCTTTCTTCAGATTCTCTCCAAAGCGCGCCACAGTCTCAGGCGTGGATTCGTCATAGTATACGTCGTAGCCTGCCAGCTGAATGATACGAACTCCCAGATCGTCTGCCAGCTGAATCGCCTTTTCCATGATTTCCATTCCCCGTGCGCAGACAGCCGGATCGCTGCTTCCGAGCGGGTACTTGCGGTGGCCTGACAGACACATGCTGCGGACGGGAATCCCCACCTCATACATGGTCTTCACAAGCTCCAGTCTTTCTTTCTTTGTCCAGTCAAGGCGGGCAAGCTTCTCGTCTGTCTCGTCGATACTGATTTCCACAAAATCATAGCCCGCTTCTTTTGCCGCCTCAAGCTTCTCTTTCCAGCTTAAGGTATTCGGCATCGCCTTCTCATATAATCCAATGCTATAAGCTTTCATCATTCTTCCTCTCTGCTCTTACAGGCTCTCAATCTCATAAAAAGCAATCTCGTCAATCTCGCGGTTCGTAGAAACAAGACCTGTCTTTCCATTCTTATCGTATACGCGCACATTAGCCGGTCCCACATTGTGATCGAGCACTTCCATCACATAATCGCTTCCATCCCATGTGCAGGCAAGCAGGTCTCTCTCAGCCTTACGGTGTCCTATGATTGCCGCTCCTTTTCCAAGGATCTCTGCTCCCCAGATACCATGTGCAAACTCATATGTCTTGTCAAAGGTCTTCACGCAGGTATAAGCACCATCCACCTTCTTATAAATCTTAACGATCTCGCCGTGGAACGGAGTCATTACAAGCATTTCCATCTCTCCGTCGCCGTCAAAATCTGCGAACGTCATATCGCTTGCCGCATCTTCTGTCAGTGTCTCAACCGTCCACTCTCCGCCCTTTTCAGCAGGGGGAACTACCTTAAAGATTCCATTGTCCGCAGCTACGGCAGACCATGTTACGCCATTCTCCTCTACGCGGCAGTATCCGTGGTTTTTCAGAAGACCATCCTTCAGAACTGTAAGCTCCAGCTGATGATTTTCATCGTATGCGCTCAGATCCTCCGGAAGCTCGCCAACCCAGATTTTTCCCGGGCTGCTCCAGTCATCCTTACATTCGTGACCGGATTTCAGGGCGCAGGCGATAAGATATCTGAATCCGCCTCTCTCGACAATATCGAAACGGTGTACGAAAGGAAGATCCGTCAGCGTCTTTACCTCCCAGTCATTCTTTTCTCTCGGAGTCACGTGCACGATCTTTGCCTCTTTGGAATCATTCGGGGAATAAAACTTATGCGTAGCCAGAAATTCTCCGTTGCTGCCCGGAACCTGAACCATTGTCATCGTTCCGCCCGGCTCGTCCCATACGGTCTCTTCCAGATTTCCGTCCAGATCAAACAGCAGGCACTTATTTACCTTCTCTGCCGCCACAAGAATGTGCTCTGAGCCATTGTAGCTGAGAGGACAGATTGCATAGCATTTTTCAAGTTCATGAGTTTTTATCTTATTTACTTTCATCATAATCTCCTAATCCAC
The DNA here is from genome assembly GCA_963559965.1 of uncultured Lachnospiraceae bacterium. Taxonomy (GTDB): domain Bacteria; phylum Bacillota; class Clostridia; order Lachnospirales; family Lachnospiraceae; genus Laedolimicola. The sequence continues at coordinate 12,520 of CAUWNO010000019.1, forward strand.
CTGGTATACCCAGGTTCCTTTTTCCCGGAACTGCCGGACCATATGTGCCGGAGCCTCGGAATCTGTAATAATATTTTCTATCTTTTCCGGAGGACAGGATACGCAGCCTGTCTTTTCGCCGAACTTGGAGCTGTCCGCCAGAATATAGGAAGCTCCCGTCACGCGCCGGAACATCATCTGATTCAGATTTACCTCACTGACCATTTCCGTTGTCATTCCGATATCCGGATTCAGACCTGTACAGCCGATAAAGCTTTTTTTTGCGGTCACCTGGCTGAGATTGTTTTTAGTAAAATCTCCGACCATAGCTCCCTTTGTATAGCGCAGCTCTCCGCCCAGAAGAATGATCGTCGCCTGAGAAGGATTTTTCTCATTCATAATATTTCCATTGTTTGTAATCACCGTCACATGGCGGCTGGTAATGTACTTTACCATCGCCAGAGCCGTGGAGCTTGTATTAATAAAAATGCTGTCCCCGTCTTCAATAAGGCTTGCCGCATAGCGGGCTATCTTTTCCTTGCGCAGCTCGCGGCTGTTCTGTCCTGCCGCTTCCGCGCTGCCGCTACGCGCCCCTCCGTAAAACCGTTCCAGAAGTCTGTGTTCTTCCAGATACTGCAGATCCCTGCGTATCGTCAGCGGCGATACCTGAAACTGTTCCGCCAGACTGCTGACTGCCGCCTCTCCTCCGCTGCGCACGATTTCCAGAATTTTTTCTCTGCGGCTGTTCACAATCGAACGACTGGCTTTCATATCACCGCCTCCTTCTGCATCATAAAACAAGGGCTTTCCCCGACCTTTCCAGCCGAGGAAAAGCCCTCCCTGTTTTACCTTATTCCAGCGGTACGCCGGACTCTTTCAGTTTCTCTTCCATCTCTGCCTGAGACATTACGTTCTTCAATCCGATAACCTTCACGCCCTTTGCCTCTGCATCCTTGAACATCGAAATGAAGTTCAGGGGACAGAATACTACGTCAAACTGTGAAGCCGCGCTCTTTCCCTCAGACAGGGAGCAGTGATGCAGCTTGCCAACTTTGATATTCAGAGACTTTACAACCTTCTCTGTCGTCATCTTCATCATAAGACTTGTTCCTGCGCCGTTTGCACAGCAAACTAAAATGTTAAGCATTTCTTTTCCTCCAATCGCCTTTTGCTTAATAAACGAATTCTAAAGACAGCTCTTGCTTATTCTTATTTATTCTGCTTTGCCTTAAGCTCTTTGTAAGCTTCCCAGTCCTCTGTCATCAGGAAGTAGCCTTCCTTGTCTGCTCTGTACTGGATCTGCGGAATTGCCAGAAGGGCAACCACTACAATCGCAAGTCCGATGTAGCTTAAGTACTTCATTACAACTGTGAATACAGGCCATACAACTGCCCAGTCCCACATGCCAAGGTAACCGCCATATGCAGCCATTCCTACCCAGCTTGCAATAAACGCAGAACCGAATACCTGACACAGTCCAGAGATAAACGGAAGGATAATCGCCGCCTTCAGACCGCCCTTGTTATTAGCATACACCGCGATAGTTGCATTGTCAAAGAAAACAGGTACGAATCCTGCGATAACAAGTACCGGGCTCTTCAGAAGAATCAGAGCGCCGATTGCAAGGAACTGTCCTACTGCTCCTGCAAGGAATCCAATCGGAACAGCGTTCGGAGAACCAAAACCGTAAGATACTGCACAGTCAACTGCCGGAACAGAACCAGGCAGAAGCTTGTTCGCAATACCCTGGAAAGACTGTGTCAGCTCTGTTACGAAGGTACGAACACCAAGCTGCAGAATTGCCAGATATACTGCAAAGTTAAGACATGTTGTAAGAATATAGAACAGGAAGCTCTGTCCTTCCTTCAAGAATCCTGCCTCTGTCAGATAATCTCTTCCCAGAAGAAGAAGAATTGCTCCAAAGAAAACAGTCATCAGAATTGCTGTACATACCATGTTCTCATTAAACATAGACATAAATCCCGGCAGCTCAATATCCTCAAGCTTCTTGGAAGAATTCTTTCCTTTGCCCTTCTTTACGTCTCTTTCATGCATCTTGCCTGCAATCCAAGAGAAAAGAGCAACACCCATAATCTGCTGATGTCCGAGACAGAATCCTGCTCCATCTGTCAGTTCCTGGGTCGGTTTGATTGTCATGTTAGATCCTACTGCCCAGTAAACTCCAAGAACAATAGCCATTACAACCAGAAGTGCTGTATTGTTTGTTGCCAGTCCCGGCAGAGCAAACAGAATCAGCCAGTAAGCTGTTGACGCCTGCTGTACCTGCACATGTCCTGTCGTAAACAAGGAACGAAGCTTTGTGATTTTTCTGAAACGAACCAGAAGAATATTAATAATAAATGCAATCAGCAGAAGCATCATAACCTGTGAAAATGGCTTTCCAAACACCTCTTCCACTCCTGCTGTTACCGCATTCTGTCCAAAATACGGGTCAATTACCATAGCGTCCAGATTGAAACGCTCCTTCAGACCTACCAGAACGGGACGGAAGTTATTTACCAGTCCGCCGGAACCTGCTGCCAGAATCATGTAACCTACTACTGCCTTAATCGTTCCACCCAGTACGTCGTACCACGGCTTTTTCAGCAGAATATAACCCAAAAGAACAATAAGACCGATCATCCATGCCGGCTGCTGCAGTATGTTCGTAGCAAAATACGACCACGCATTCATCAAAAAATCCATAACATTTTCCTCCTACATTTTCCTCCTACATTTTCCCCTTTTGTTTTACTTATTGTCGAGATACTTCTCCTGAAGCTTCAGAAGATCCTCTGGCGTTTTTGCCTGAAGAAGCTCTTCTACCAGTTCCTCGTTCATCAGCATCTCCGAAAGGCGCATCATATTGTCAAGATGCTGCTCCGGATTGCAGGATGCCAACGTAAAGAAAAGCTGTGCATCCTTCTCCGGATCCTCCGGATCAAAGCTGACTGGTTTTTCAAGCTTCATAAAGCCAATCGCCGTTTTATTTACCCCTACAGCCCCCTCCTGGGAATGCGGCATCGCAACGTGCGGCATAATTACAATGTAAGGTCCGTATTTGCGTACGCACTCCACAATATCGTGAGCGTAGTTGGATTCCACTGTGCCGTCCGCCTCGAGGGATTTGCAGCTCATAAGAATTGCCTCTTCCCAGTCTTTTGCTTCCTCAGCGAACAGATAATGCTTCTTTTCCACAAATTCTCTTAACATAGCTTTTACCTCTTAACAATTACAGACAGGAACGATACGGTATGTTCTGCGGATGCTCGAAGCAGTCTTCAAAGCCTCTTCTGTGATGGTAGTACATCTTATCCTTGTCCTGCGGATAGGTGTATTTTCCGCCAACCTGCCAGAAGAACGGATGGAATTTATACTCATTGCGATCCTTCTTGAAATCATAAAGCAGACGAATCTCTTCGCAGTCTGCCTGGAAGTTTGTCCATACATCCCAGTGAATCGGAACTACTACCTTACACTGCAGATTCTCTGCCATACGCAGCACATCGATGGAGCTCATCTTATCCTGCATACCAATGGGGTTCTCTCCGAAGGAACCAAACGCTACGTCGATATCGTAATCTTTTCCGTGTTTTGCAAAGTAAATGGAGAAATGAGAATCTCCTGAGTGATAGATGTTTCCGCCCGGCGTCTTTACAAGGTAGTTTACTGCCTTCTCGTCCATATCGGTCGGACATACGCCTGTAAGCTCTTCTCTGTCTTCTCCTGTAGAATCTGTAGTTACAATACAGGTACGGTCGAAGCTGTCAAGCGCTACGATCTCAAGATCCTTGATTTTGATCACATCGCCCGGCTTTACGGTAATGCAGCGCTCTGCCGGAACACCCCATTTAATCCATGTCTCCACAGACTTCTTCGGTCCGATGAAGGGAACAGGAATTTCTTTTCCATTCTCGTCTGTCGTCGTCATACCACTCTGGATAACGTGAGCCGCCCACTCTGCGGACATATGATCCTGATGATAATGTGTAGCCAGAACTGCATCTACCTGCTTGAAAGCAAAGGGATCAATCACAAACGGTACGTTTCGAAGGTTCGGCTGCATCAGACGACCTCCACACATATTTGCCATCTGGTGTCCCGGCTTCATTTTTCCGTCACCATGCGTTCTCTTTCCATTTCCGCACCACAGGTCGATGGTAATATTTGCGTTCTCCGGCGTCTTAAACCATACTCCGGTACATCCCAGCCACCACATTGCTACATTTCCAGGAGCTACTACCTCGTTCTCAATATCCTCAACGAGCCATGTTCCCCACTCCGGGAAAGTGCCCATGATCCAGCTCTCTCTTGTGATCTCGTCAATTTTTGACATAATCGCTCTTCCTTTCTGTATCTCTGTTTTGTTTTAACTGTTCTCTATGCTTTTATATTACAGAATCTATTCTCCATTCGCAACTTCTTTTATGATTATTTTGTCTGTTTTATGTTTGTTTTGAACTTAAAATAATAGCTTTGTGTACTTTTGATAACATTTTTCGTTCATATCTTACTTATGCAAACTAAAATCCGGCATTTTGTATAGCCGGATTTTAGTTTATGAACTTTGTGAACTTTTGAATTCTTCAAATAGTTCGTAAAATACTATTTTTTCAGAATGTCAAGCGCTTTCTGAAGCTGATTATCCTCTTCTTTCGGAACAGAGACTTCATATTCCAGCCCCGCGTTCAGTTCTACCTCCACATCCGGCTCAATCCCGATGCCGTGAATGTTGCTGCCGTTCGGCGTATAGTATTTCGATACAGTCAGCTTCAGAGCCGTTCCGTCGCTGAGCGGATAAATCTTCTGGACAATTCCCTTTCCGAAGGTTGTGGTTCCTACAAGCGTTCCCACACCGTAATCCTTGACTGCCCCCGCAAAGATTTCAGACGCGCTGGCGCTGTGACCGTTGATCAGTACAGCCATGGGCTTATCAAAGTAATGTTCCGCGTCAGAGTGCTCCTCCTCACGCACGCCGTATTTATCTTCCGTATAGACGATCAGCCCTTCGGGCAGAAGCCTGTCGAGAATCGCACAGACACTGGAGACAAGACCGCCTCCGTTATTTCTCAGATCGATGACAAGGGCTTTCATACCCTGTGCTTCCAGTTCATCCATCGCGCTCAGAAACTGCTCTGTCGTCACGTCGTCGAAGGAGGTAATCGCAATATAACCGACGCCGTCTTCCAGCATCTCAGCTTCCACAGTCTGAACCTCTACGATTCTGCGCTCCACTTCCAGGTCAAGATAACCGCTTTCTCCTTCTCTTGCTACCGTTATCTGCATCGTTGTGTGTTCTTCGCCCTTGATCATCGAAACTACTTTCGTGAGATCCTCTCCCGTGACTGCTTTTCCGTCTATCTTATAAAGCACGTCGCCCGGAAGGAGTCCCGCCTCCTCTGCCGGCGACCCTTTGAAAATCTGACTGACCGTAATGATTCCCGTCGTCATATTCTGGGACACCTGCACGCCGATTCCGCAGTAGCTTCCATTTGTCGTATCGAGCATACTCTGATATTCCTGCTCTGTATAATAAGCCGCATAGGTATCTCCAAGACCTGCCACAGCCCCTTTATAAAGGAAATCCTCGACCTGCTCCGTGTCAATCTCTTCCAGATAGTATGTTTCCATCAGCTTCTGAATCTCTTCCAGCTTTTCCTCTGTCTCTGAGCTGGTCAGATCAAGCTTTCCTCTGTGCAGCATATTTCCCAGAATTCTGTTCCCCAGGATCGCTCCCTCCACCAGAAGCAGAGTCAGCACAAAGCCTGCCGCCATGCCCTTCCAAAACTGTTTTTTATCCTTCATAAGCCGTTTCCCCGTCTTCCCGATCAGTCAAACGGAGGTGCATCCTACACCCCCGCGACCCTTTCTTTTCAATATACGCTTTTTTCTTTCGTTTCATACCTTTTGACAGGATGACTTTATCCTACATAATTCAGCGGATTGACATAGCTGCCGTTCTTAATCACTCCGAAATGAAGATGATTTCCCGTTGAATATCCTGTCGAGCCTACGCCCGCAATCGTCTGCCCCTGCGTCACCGTCTCTCCCACTGATACGTACAGGGCAGAGCAGTGCATATATACGGTAGACATGCCGTTTCCATGGGAAATTACAATATAATTTCCTGCCGAACTGCTGTATGTCGACGTCGTCACCCTTCCTCCTGCCGAAGCAACGATAGCCGCTCCATAGCCTGCTCCGATATCGATTCCCTTATGATTCGTGGATGCCCCGGCTGTGGGTCTCGGTCTCGGACCGAAATAGCTTGTAATTCTTCTGCTGCTCGGACAGGGCCAGATAAAGCCTGATGCTCCTCCGTCACCGTCTCCATCCTGGGCGTTGGCTGCCGCCGCCGCGGCAATCTGCTGCTCTATTTTATCAAGAAGCTTTTCCTGCTCTTCCAGATCCTCCTGATACTCTGCGGCGTTGCCGCTCTCGCTGTCTATCTGCGCCTGATAATTCTTTATCTCCGCATTTTTCGTCTTAATCAGAGAATCGACCGCAGCCTTCTGCTCCGCCGCCGCTTCTGCCATCAGATCAAGCTCTGTCTTTTCTTCCTCCAGCTCTGCCTTTCTCGTCTCTACCGCTTCCTTCTGCGCCACATAAGCGTCCATCATATCGCGGTCATACTGAGTCATCTGCGCGGCAAGCGTGGAACGGTTGAGGAAATCCGCCATACTCTCCGACGTCAGCAGAAGCTCCAGATAAGAAGGCGTCCCGTTCTCATAAAGATACTGGATTCTTTTCTTCATATCCTCATACTGCTTATCGGCGACAGCCTGCGCCTCCGCAAGCTCTTCCTCCGCAGTTTCCACCTCGGCTTCCTTTGCCTCAATATCTTTTTTCAGATCCTGAATCTTTGTCTGAAGCGCGTTCGCTTCTTTATCCAGCTGTACAATATAAGACTGAAGGCTGCTCTTGCTGTTCTTAAGACTCTCTATCTTTCCCTTCACAGCGTTCAGCTCGGATTTGATATCCTTAATCTTATCAAGTGTGTCCTGCTTCTGATTCTCCAGTTCGCTCGTATCGACAGTTTCCGCTGCCCTGGCGACTGCTTTCTCTGTTGTGAAAATACCGGTAATCATAAGCGCCGCCGCTATGCAGACGCTTATCCATCGCTTTCTTTTCATATTGCTATCCTTTTTATTTTCAGACCTTCAGATGCTTTCTGATGGTGAAAAAGCTTCCGAAAAATCCGATTCCCACTCCAAGCGCCAGTCCCACAGGGAGAAGCGTCCGGAACATTTCATTGACCGGAAGAAACTGAAGAAGTCCCGTCAGAATATTAAATTTATCGCCTGCAAACTCCACAAGCCTTGTATAAAGAAGATACAGAAGCCCCAGCGGAATCGACGCTCCCACAAGACCGATGATAATACCTTCCACTACGAAGGGCGCTTTGACGAAACCGTTCGTCGCGCCTATCAGCTTCATAATCGCAATTTCTTCCTTACGCACGGCGATACCTATCGTGACCGTATTGCTGATCAGGAAAACCGATACGCAGAGCAGAAGAATAATAACCGCGATGGAAATGTAACCTACCAGAAGATTGAAGTTCGTAAGAATATCAGCAACCTGAGCCGACTCGTTGATCTTCATAATCCCGTCCACGCTTCCCAGCCATTCCACCAGACTGTCCTGGCTTTCCACGTTTTTAAGATAAATCTCATAATGCTGATGGTTCGCAAGGGGGTTATCGTCTGCAAAGCCTTCTGCCAGCTCCGGCGCCTCCTTGAAATAAATTTCCTTATACTCTTCCCAGGACTCCTCTGCGGACACATAAACCGCCTCGGATACCTCGTCTCTGGCTTTTATCTTTTCTCCGATAGCCTCAACTTCCTCATCGGATATATCTTCGTTGAAAAATACCGTTACCGCCACGGATTTCTCCGCCTCGCGCACCATATGCTGAAAGTTTTCCACTACACTGAAGAAAATCCCAAACAGAAAAATACATGCCGACATGGTCGCCACAGACGCCAGAGAAAACATCTTATTTCTCCAGATATTTTTAAGTCCCTGCTTTATGCAGTAACCGATTGAACTAATCCGCATGCTGTGTATACCCAGCCTTACGCTCGTCACTGATAATGACGCCTTTGTGCATCGCTATAACGCGCTTTTTCATCTGATCTACTATCTCCTGATTATGCGTTACGACTACGACTGTCGTTCCTCTCTCATTGATCGTCTCCAGAAGCTTCATAATCTCCTTGGAGTTTTTCGGATCAAGATTTCCTGTCGGCTCATCGGCAAGAAGAATATTGGGGCGGTTTACGAGTGCTCTTGCCAGAGCCACTCTCTGCTGCTCTCCTCCTGAGAGCTGTCTCGGATAAGACTTGTACTTCTCCGCAAGACCTACGAGAGAAAGCATCGCCGGAACATTCTTGCGTATCTGCTTGCTCGGCGTAATGATAACTCTCTGCGCGAACGCAATATTTTCATAAACATTCCTGTCCTTCAGAAGCCGGAAGTCCTGAAAGACAACGCCCAGCTTTCTACGGTACTTCGGTATCGCCTTCTGCTTCATCTTATTCAGATTAATGCCGTTTACCTTAATCGTACCAGACGTGGGGTCAAGCTCCTTTAAAAGCAGCTTAATCAGCGTAGACTTGCCGGAACCGCTGTCTCCTACTATAAACACAAACTCGCCCTTATCAATATGAAGGGTGATGCCGTTCAAAGCCTGCACGCCGCTGGCGTAAGCCTTTGTCACGTTTTCCAAATCGATCATTCTCTTTTCGTCTCCTCAAATTACTTCTCTTCAGACCTCTGCCCGAAGTTCGCGCATCAGTAGTCCATTGTCTCCATGTACTTCATATACTTCACAACCATCAGCGCAATCTTAAAGGTAATAGCGTCCTCAAATACGCGCAAATCAAGCCCAGTACTCTTCTGCAGCTTATCCAGGCGATACACCAGCGTATTTCTGTGAATGTAAAGCTGTCTCGACGTCTCCGACACGTTCAGGCTGTTCTCAAAGAATTTATTAATCGTCGTCAGCGTCTCCTCGTCGAAATCATCCGGAGATTTTCCGTCGAAGATTTCACGGATAAACATCTTGCACAGAGGAATCGGAAGCTGATAAATCAGTCTGCCGATACCAAGCGTGCTGTACGCGACAATATCCTTTTCATCAAAAAAGATTTTTCCCACATCCAGAGCCATTCGCGCCTCCTTGTAGGAACGGGATACTTCTTTGATCTCGCTTACGATAGTTCCGTATGCAACGTGTACGCGGTGATCGCTCTCCCCGCTCAGCAGGTCCTTTATTACTTTAGCAGTTTTATTGAGTTCCGGATAGCCCTCATTTTCTCCCAATTCTTTTACGACAATAATATTCTTCTCATCCACAGCCGTAATAAAATCATAAGATTTGGCCCCGAAAAGAGTTCTCAGGCTTTCAAGAGAGGCTGTATCCTTCTCCTTGCCCG
>CAUWNO010000020.1:0-21790 GCA_963559965.1 uncultured Lachnospiraceae bacterium
CGCTTCTTTCCAGTTTTTCAAGCCCCTGCCTCAGAGAGCAGTCGTCATAAATATATGCCAGCTCTCCCTTCGGCTTCAGAAAAAATAATACATTCATACAGTACTTCTACCTCCATTATTTTTACCACATTATCATGCTCTGTTTATAAAAGCGGCGAGAACACTCTGAGAACCGCACAGAAGAGACCTCCCCAGAAGCCCTGCTGCGTATCGCTTAAGTGAATCTCCCTGCCCTTCTCCATCGTCGCCAGGCTGTCCTTCTTCACATCTGCCACAATCGGATTTTTGTAGAAATACGTTCCGCATTCAAAATGAAGATAAAGACTCCGATAGTCCATATTGATCGTTCCGACTACGGCGATCTCATCGTCGCAGACATAAGATTTCGCGTGAAGGAATCCCGGCGTATATTCATAAATCCGGACGCCTGCTTCCAGAAGAATCGGATAATAGGATCTCGTAAGCTTAAATATCACTTTCTTATCCGGAATTCCCGGCGTCACAATCCTTACGTCGACTCCTCTCTTCGCCGCAAGGCAGAGAGCTGTCTGCATCTCATGATCAATAATCAGGTACGGCGTAAAGATATACACATAATCGTGCGCCTGATTTAAGATATCGAGATACACGTTCTCCGCAAGAGCCTCCTCATCAAGAGGGGAATCTCCATAAGGCTGCACAAAGCCTTCTCCCTGAAATGCCTCGGGATGCCACTTATCCGGGCGGAAAGCCTCGTAAGATTCGTCTGTATGGCGGTGCGCATTCCACATGCGAAGAAACATGACGGTATAATTCCATACCGCCTCGCCTTTCAGCATGAAGCCCGTATCCTTCCAGTGTCCAAAACGCATCTTTTCATTAATATACTCATCCGCAAGATTTACGCCGCCGCTGAACGCCGTACGCCCGTCGATAACGGCAATTTTTCTGTGATCCCGGTTATTCATAACAAGAGACCAGAACGGAACAAAGAGATTAAAGGCGATACTTTTAATTCCTTTTTCCGAAAGCTTCTGGGCGTACCCCGGCGGAAGAAGAGACACGCAGCCCAGATCGTCGTACATAAAGCGGACGTCTACTCCAGCCTTTGCCTTCTCCTCCAGAACCTCAAGAATACTGCCCCACATCTTTCCATCCTCAACGATGAAAAATTCCATGAAAATAAAGTGCTCCGCCTTTTTCAGTTCCTCCATAAGATCTGCAAAAAGCTCTTCGCCAATCTGATAATACCGGGCAGAGGTGTTCCTGTGGAGCGGATAGCCTCCCGTTGATGAGATGTAGCGGGTCTGTCCCTCCACCCGCGGATCGCAGTCTCTTACCGCCTTCATAACCTCTTCATCCTGACAAAGCTCTTTTTCTGTTCTATTCTGTTCTGCTTCCATCCTGCGGCGCATTTTTCGCGACGGACGTTTATGACCTACCACAAGATAAAACAGCCCTCCCAGAAGAGGAACGGTAAGAATCAGAATAATCCATGCCATCTTATAAGCAGGATTATCGTCCTTGTTGATAATCCACAAAACGGCGAGAATACTCATCACCGTAAATGCAGCCGAAATATATGCTGAATAATGAATCAGCTTCGTAAAAATAGCAAGAAACCATCCCAGCTGAATCGCCATGAGAACTCCGAAAACAACGAGTCTGTTCAATAATTTCTTGAGTATCTTTCGCATGATGCCCTCCCCGGTTCGCCTTTGTCTGTAACAGTTTTCCAGTCTGAAACTGCACCGTATACTGACGCTATCGTACCATATTCTTGCCTTCTTTCCAATAGCTCCATACTTTTTCACGAAAATTTAAGAAATCCTGTGGAAGACAGATTAATTCCGTGCTAAACTATAAAAGAATTTACTAAATACATATAATCAAATACATCTAATAAGGAAACGGAGGAAACAACATGGAACCTTCCAGGGTATATTTTACCAATCTTCGCGTTCATAACGGCGACAGCCTTCAGAAAAAACTGGAGCGCCTGATGCGCAAGGCAGGAATAGAAACCATTGATTTTGAAGGAAAATACACCGCTGTCAAAATTCATTTCGGAGAGCCGGGCAATCTGGCTTATCTGCGTCCGAATTATGCCAAAACGGTTGCCGATGTCGTAAAATCTCTTGGCGGCAAGCCCTTCCTTACCGACTGCAATACACTTTATATCGGCGGCAGAAAAAACGCTCTCGATCACATCGATTCTGCCTACCTGAACGGATTTTCTCCCTTTTCAACCGGATGTCACGTTCTTATCGCCGACGGTCTGAAAGGAACTGACGATGTCGCTGTTCCTGTGGAAGGTGGCGAGTATGTAAAAGAAGCAAAAATAGGACGTGCTGTGATGGACGCCGATATTATCATCTCACTTTCGCATTTTAAGGGACATGAAATGGCTGGTTTCGGCGGTGCTCTGAAAAATCTCGGAATGGGCTGCGGCTCCAGAGCCGGAAAAATGGAGATGCACAGCGCCGGAAAACCTTATGTAACAGAAGATAAATGTATCGGCTGCGGAGCCTGCGTCCGTATCTGCGCCCATGACGCCCCGCATATCCGCGATCACAAAGCCTCCATCGATCAGGCAAAATGTGTCGGCTGCGGCCGCTGCATCGGCGTCTGTCCGAAAGACGCTGTAACGCCTGCTCAGGATGAAGCTCTCAACATTATGAACTGTAAAATTGCAGAGTACGCGAAAGCTGTCGTGGACGGAAGACCTTCCTTCCATATCAGTCTTGTCATAGACGTCTCTCCCTTCTGCGACTGTCATGCAGAAAACGACGCGGCTATCGTTCCGGACGTAGGCATGTTTGCCTCCTTTGATCCGGTTGCCCTGGACGTTGCCTGCGCAGACGCCGTAAACCGCCAGCCTGTCATCGGAAACAGCGCTCTTGGAGAGTCGTCGCATCACGACCGTGATCATTTCGGAGCCGTCTCTCCGGATACCGACTGGAAATCTGCCGTGATTCACGGCAAAAAAATCGGTCTCGGAAACGACGCTTATGAGCTGATTGAAGTGAAATAGTTTTTCTTCTTTTTCAGTATAAGACTGATTTTCCCAGCACAAAACTGATTTTCATGTATAAAAATTTTCCGACATAAAACGAGAGTACCGCTCCATCATCTGATTTGATGACTTTGCGGTACTCTCGTTTATCTATTTGAGGTGATTATGCGGTATATTTTTTGTCGTTTAGTGATTAACAGGTAGCTCCGCCCTTTACAGTCTTCTCAAGAATCGCTGTCTTATCAATCTCTGCATGAAGAAGCTTATCCTCCACATATTCAAAACCAAGTCTCTCTACTGTGTCGGCAAAACGCTCGCCTGTAATACCCTCGTCGCGGAAGAAAAGAATAGCTCTTTCGACAATCTCCATAACCTCGTCCTCGCTTGTAATCAGCCTGGACAGCGGTTTTCCAGCCGCAACCTTCTTGCCCCAACGGCCTCCAATGTAAATTTTGTAACCGTTTGTGTACTCTTCCGTCACGCCGAATGGACATTTGCCCTCGCAGCGGCCGCAGCTGTTGCATGCCTCTGTATCAACCTTCAGCATACCGTCTTCCATCTTTGCAATCTTAATCGGGCAGGCAGTCTCTACCTGACACTTCTTGCATCCGCGGCATTTTGAGAAATCAAAAACAGGCGTCTTCTGTCCTATAATTCCCAGATCGTTCAGATCCGGCTTCACGCAGTTGTTCGGGCAGCCGCCGACTGCAATCTTAAACTTGTGCGGCAGTGTTACATCATGGTAACCCTTGTAGAAACGCTCGTGAATCTTCTCGCTCAATCCAAAGGTGTCAATCAAACCATACTGGCAGGTAGTTCCTTTACAGGATACCACCGGACGGACAAGCGAACCTGTTCCTCCTGTCTCCAGTCCATTTTCATTGAGGAAGGCAATTACTTCGTCAATATTTTCATAGTGTACGCCCTGAATCTCCATAGTCAGACGCGTCGTCATGGTAATCTCGCCGTTTCCGAAACGCTCTGCTGCTTCTGCCACAGCCTTGTGTTCCTCTGTCGTAATCTTTCCGTTGCGCGTGATAACACGAACGTTAAATACATCCGGATAGCGCTTGTCCTGAAGACAGCCGAGTCCCTTTACTCTCTTAATCTCCGTCGCCGGAAGCTTCTCACCCTCCCGGAACGCTTTCTTAATTACGTTAAAGGTAGCGCCTCCCTCAAGCACACGCGTATTCGTAAAGCCGAGCGCTTTCAGTCTGTTCTGAATCAGATAGCCTCTCTTTCCTCTTGCACAGACGAAAAGAAGCTTTTCCTCTTTATCAAGTCCCTGGGCAATCTCTTCTGTCTTTGCCAGATCAAACCACTCCGCTCCCGGAATCGTGGATGCCGGATGTGCATCAAACAGACGGTAATCCTTTGCCAGACCCTTTGCATACTCTGCCGGAGTAAAGCTTTCAAGCTTGCCCTGCATCTTATTTACAAGAATGCTGCATGCTGCGGCAAAGGGATGAATCGCTGTAGAGAAAGGCGGAGCATAGGCAAAGTCCATCGTAATAAAGTCTTCCGCTCTGCATCCTGCCGAAATTCCCGTAACAGCAATGTCCGCCATCTTGTCAACGGCGCCGGAACCCATCACCTGCATTCCAAGCAGCTTTCCTTCTTTGCAATCCGCAATCAGCTTTGTCACAAAGAAAGAAGAATCATGATAATAGTGCGCCTTGTCGTCGTTTACTGTTACCACAGTAACAACGTCGTAGCCCTCTGCCTGCGCCTGCTGCTCTGTCAGACCTGTTCTCGCCGCATTCAAATCAGACGCCAGCTTCACAACGCCTGTTCCAAGGCAGCCCGGATATACGCTTGTCTCTCCTGCAAGATTGAGCGCCAGAATTCTTCCTGTGATATTCGCTGTGGAACCCATAGCCGACCACTGTCTCTTCCCTGTGATACGGTTTCTTACCATCGCGCAGTCGCCCGCCGCATAAATATCGTCAAGGTTCGTCTTCTGGAATTCATCTGTAACGATGCAGCCTCTCTCCATCTCAAGGCCCGTATCGGCAAGAAAACCTGTTGCCGGACGGATACCTAAGGACAGTACCACAAGATCCGCAGGAACGACTCCCGCAGCAGTCTCCACTCCTGTAACCGCGTCGGTTCCCTTTACAGACTTCAGAGCTGTGCCTGTCATAACACGAAGACCTTTCTTTCTCAGATGTCTTGCCGCATACTCTGCCATCTCCGGATCAAAAATATTCGGCATCAGCTGGGGAGCCATATCTACAACGGTAACGGCAATTCCCTTCGCCATCAGATTCTCGGCAATCTCAAGACCAATAAAGCCGCCGCCTACGACTACAGCTTTCTTACAGGCATTCTCTTCAGCATATGCTCTGATTCCAACAGCGTCCTCCGGCGTACGCACTTTAAACACTCCCGGAAGCTTCACGCCCTCAAGCGGAGGAACTAAAGGCTCGGCTCCGACAGCCAGAACCAGCTTATCGTAAGCTACCGTCTTTTCCTCACCGTCATTTACCACAATCGTTTTTGTCTTCGGATTAACAGATGTAACTTCGCAGCCCGTATGCACCTCGGTGCGCGTAAGCCCCATAAACTTCTGCGGCGTATTTACCACAAGCTCTTCCTCTGTCTCAATGGTTCCCCCTACATAATAGGGAAGCCCACAGCCTGCATAAGAGATATGTTCACCCTTTGTATAAATCACAATCTCGTCATCTGCATGCTCTCTTTTCAATTTTGCGGCTACCTTTGTTCCGGCTGCCACACCGCCGATCACTACGATTTTCATACCTTTACCTCCTGCCTGAAGCCTGTTGGAATTATTTTCTTAACTGTCTTGATTGTAACACGGCATTGTGATAATATCAAATTATCATTTATTATGAACTGATAATTATAAATTATGAGGTGCGTATGCTTGATTTCCGAATGAAAACTTTTTTGACTATTTACCGGGAAATGAACTACAGAAAAACAGCAGAGCTTCTGAATATGACGCAGCCCGGCGTGACCCAGCACATTCACTATCTCGAAAATTATTACGGGGTAAAGCTCTTTGAGTACAATGGAAAAACCCTTTCCCGCACAAAAAATGCCGAGATTCTGAAACGCCACATTGACAGCATGATGGCTGAGGAACACGCCATGATAGATGAGTTTTCCCAAAAAGAACTGCCTGCTCTGAATGTCGGCGCAACCAAAACCATCGGCGAATTCGTTCTTCCTTCCACTGTCAGAAACTACCTTGCCCACAGCAGGAATCACCTGAATTTCGTTATCGACAACACCGGCAGCCTTTTAAAACAGCTGGAAAATTCCGATTTGGATTTTGCCGTCATCGAAGGCGTATTCGACAAATCGCGTTTTGCCTATCATCTCTATAAGAAAGAGCGTTTTGTCGGAATCTGCTCCGCAAATCATCCCTTTGCCGGAAAATCCGTATCGCTTCAGAACGTATTTAAAGAAACTCTTCTTATCCGTGAAGAGGGCTCCGGAACGAGACGTCTTCTTGAACAGGCTGTTGCCGACAAAGGCTTCTCCCTGGAAGCCTTTTCCCGCATCGTCTCCCTTGGCAGCTTTTCTCTCATCTCGGATATCGCAGAAACAGGAAAAGCCATCACCTTTGCCTATGAGCCTGTAGCTCTTCAGCGAAACTCTCTTGCTACTTTCCAGGTAAAGGATATGCGAATAGCCGGCGAATTTAATTTTGTCTACTGCAACGAACATATCGCGCGGGAAAAAATCAGTCTTTTCTTTCATCCGCAGGATTAAAAAAACAGGAGGAACCGCGTCTGATACGCATCCTTCCTGTTTTTATGTACCTTAAAGGGGATTGTCTGTCTGTCCGTCTCCTACCGGCTCTGCGCCGACATACTCTTCCAGCGTAAGCCCTTCTTCTGTAATCTCTTTCGCAGCCTCAAGACCTACATAGCGGAAATGCCACGGCTCGTAGATGATGCCTGTAATCTCCGTCTCCCCGTTGGGATAGCGGAGAATAAAGCCGTATTCCCAGCTGTGCTCCTTCAGCCACTGAAAGCCTTTCGTATGCTCCTGCTTTTCATCGAGTCTCCTGTATTCAGAGGAGACAAGATCAAGCGCCAGCCCCAGATGGTGCTCGCTTGTACCCGGAACAGCCACAACCTGTCCCGCCTGTTTTTTGGCGTCCTCATAGGAATAGCCCTGCATCACATACGATTCCACCTTTTTGTCATACAGTGTAATCTGCTTCTCCAAATCCCGGTATGAAGACGTCACATAGATGTATACGCCCTCCTTCTTCGCCGCCTGAATCATATTCCGATAATCGTCATAAGCTCTTGCATCAATCTGATGACCGCTTCCTATCGCCTTAAGCTCTACCTCGTAGCCCTCCGGCAGAGGATGCGTACGGTTTACAAGAATCAGATTCCAGTCGTCCGGAAGCTCTTCCTTCGTATCTTCTGTTCCGCCATCTTTCGTATCTTCTATCTTATCCTTCGTATCTTTTTCTGCATTTTCCTCCAGCTTGTCAAGGAAATCCCATTTCCCCTCATAGGCCTCTTCTGACTCTGCTTTCTGCGGCGCCGCCTCCAGATTCTGCGCATATACTGTGCCAATCAGCATTCCCACGCAGAGAACGGAAGACAACACGCAGAACAGAGCAAGAAATCGTCTCTTCTGCCGTCTTTTCATTACCGTCTCGATTCCTCTCCTCCTGTGCTCCCGCGGCATTTTGCCGCTTTTACCAGTATAAAAGAAAAGAGCCTGTGATTCCAGATCCTTTTTCTGAATAATTTCTTAATATTTTATGAATTATTTGCCGAACGCCTCTTACCACTCCTTTTTCTCTATAATGCGTACGGAAACAAACCAGGATACCGCAAAGACAACAAAACAGAAAACCGTGCACAAAACAGCAAATATCATGATCTGATTTTCTGAAATAACAAGCCCCTGTAACCGTATCAAAGAAGCCGTCCCGTAAAAAGCTCCGAAAACAAGAAGATAAATAACTGCCAGCAGAAGTCTTGCCTTTTCCACTCCATACTTAAATACCATAGGAAGCAAAACGGAAAATCCCAGAACATATACGCCGGACACAGCCGCTATCGATACCAGATTCTCCGCTGACAGCCAGCCTGTCTCTTCGCTGGAAAACAGGGAGAGAATTCCCCCTCCGACGAAGCCCACCGCTATTCCTGCCAGCATCAGAAGAAGCATCAGAATATATTTCTCACCTACAAGCTCCCGTCTTGTGACGGGCATAGTCAGCGCATACTTGTTAAACTGCGAACTTTCGTCGAAGCTCATGGTCGTAAGAAGCATCATCATGCTGTACATAATCATAATCATCGAGAAAAGCATCTGATTTTTCAGGAAAACCGACCAGACAAACATCAGCGCCGCAACAAAGAAATACTGTTTCATAATCCGCCTGAGATTGAATAAATCCTTCAGTAAAAGTCCCTTCATTCCGCCTGTACACCTCCTTCTGTCTTTCCGCCCTTTACCATAAATAAAAGAATGTCCTCCAGCGTAACCCTGTCAACGACAAGCCCGCTTTTCCCCTGAAGACGGTTTCTGTCTCTTACCAGAACCTCCGTTTCAAACTGATTCTGCCGTACTCCGACGATCTGATCCTTTTCAAGCCCATCCGCATCATGGCTGCTGCACCGCACAAGACCATATTCATAAAGCAGAGTATCCTTATTTTCAAAAAGAAGGATTCTTCCCTCATGAATCAGAAGGATATAATCGGCTATCTTCTCGATATCGCTTGTGATATGAGACGACAGAAACACGGTATGATCTTCTTCCTGGATAAACTCCATCAGAAGATCAAGAATCTCGCTTCTCACGACCGGATCAAGACCGCTTGTCGCCTCGTCAAAGATAAGAAGCTTCGCCTTATGAGAAAATGCGGCTGCAATAGAAAGCTTCATTTTCATGCCCCGTGAAAATTCACGCACCGCCTTTTTCTCCGGAAGATCGAAACGGCGGCAGCAGTCATAAAAGGTATCTCTTTCCCAGCTGTGGAAAACAGCCTTCATCATACGTTCGATATCTTTTAAATAAAGACACTCCGGAAAGCAGTTCTCGTCAAAAACAACGCCAATCTCTTCCTTCACGTCACGAAGCTTTTCTTCTATGTCTTTTCCGAAAATGTTCACACTTCCGGCGTCGTGGGATACAAGCCCCAGCATCGCCTTGATTGTGGTACTCTTTCCCGCTCCGTTCTCACCAATAAACCCTACGATAGATCCCGCCGGAACTGTAAAACTTACCTTATCGAGAAGAAATCCCGGATACTGTTTTGTAAGGTCCTTCACTTCGATTGCATTTTTCATAGTCACATCTCCTCAAACAGAAGCTTCAGAATCGCCGTCAGCTCCTCTTCCTCCATTCCGCACTGCCGCGCCGCGTCTACAGCCGCCTGCAGATGTCCCTCCACAGCCTTCAGCCGTTCTTCACGAACAAAGTCCTGATCTGCTTCTTTTACAAAGCTTCCCTTCCCTACAACTGTCGTAATAAATCCGTCCCGTTCCAGATCCTCGTACGCACGCTTTGTCGTGATCACGCTGATACGAAGCTCTTTCGCAAGGAGTCTCATGGAGGGCAGGGCATCTCCGGGACGAAGGGTTCCATTCATAATCAGCCCCTTCACCTGAGAGGTGATCTGCTCATAAATCGGCTTTCCGCTGGAATTACTGATAATAATGTTCATAGTCTTTTCCTCATCTGCGCATATAAGGTGTTATTTGTTTATATAATGTATATATCACATATACACATTATAGTCAAGCGTTTTTTTACTGATTTCACAAAGGGAAAAATTTTCCCTGATAAGTGGGCGCAAAAAAAAACGCCCTCGCCTGAGCGAGAGCACTTTCTTATAAACATCTGTTCTTTATATAACGCCTGCCTGATAAGCGTATTCTTTTATCTTTCTCTGTTCATCCGGAGTCTAATAGCATCTGCGTACGGAAAGGATCGCCCGGTAAGTAGCATTTCCCGTCTTAATGCCTGTCTTCTCCGTACTTGCATGTACGATACGTCCGCCTCCCAGATAGATTGCCACATGACCGCTGTAGCAGATGAGATCGCCTGCCTGGGCTTCCGAGTAGCTGACCTCCCGTCCGGCAGAACGTTGAGCCGACGAGGTCCTCGGAAGAGAGATTCCGAAATTACGGAATACCGACTGGGTAAAACCGGAGCAGTCTGCTCCGTTCGTCAGGCTTGTCCCGCCTGCCACATAGGGATTTCCCACAAACTGCAAAGCATACTGTGCGACTGCATTTCCTGTAGAACTGTTTCCCGATACCGTCGGTCTGGAGCCCGAAGAGGACGAGGATGATCCATTTCCTTTGTTCGTGTTCACCGTCGCATTTGCCGCAGCCTCTGCCTTCGCACGCTCGGCAGCCAGCTTCTTAAGCTCTGCCTGCTTCTCCTGAATCTTCTTCGTGTAAGCCTGCGCCTGCTTTTTCGCTTCTGCAAGCTGCGAGTCATAGTCCGCCTGCTCTTCCTTCTTCTGGGCAAGCGACGTTTCTACGACAGCCTTCTCCTGCTCATATTCTGCCTGCAGAACTTCAAGATCCGCTTTCTCCTGCTCCAGCTGCTCCAGAAGCTCTTCCACCTCTGCCTTTGTCTCCTGATATTCTATCAGCATTTCGCGATCCTTCGTCTGGATTTCTTTTGCAAAATCTGTTCTGTTCAGGAAATCTGCAAAGCTGTCCGCTTCCAGGAACATAGACAGATAATCTGTGTTCCCTTCCATATATATGTACTGAATCCGAAGCTTCATCGCCTCATACTGTTCTTCCTCTCTCTGCTTCGCAGCTTCATAATCTGCCTGAGCCTGAACAAGCTCTTCTTCCTTGGCTGCCAGATCGCTCTCCAGCATCTCAAGATTCATCATAAGCTCTACCAGCTCCGAATCAAGAGCACTGATCTCGTTCAATACGCTGTTTCTCTGATTCTCTATCGATTTCATCTGCTGATTAATCTGATTCAGCTGCTGCTGCATTTCCTTCTGCTGCTGCTTTATCTCCGACTCTGTAGCGAATGCCGGAAGGGAAAAACAGAGACTCGCTGCAAGAACAGCCGCAACGAAACGCTTTCCCCGGATTTTCAATTTCTGCATAGGTTACTCTCTCCAATCTGTAGATGTCTACATTATATCTTTTTCTTCACCCTTTTTCAAGCCGTTTCGCGCATTTATGTGAACCAGATTTCACCAGCACCTTCCCGTACTCTTCTTTCCGAAACAGAAAATCAGTCTGCTTTCGGCATGAACTGTCTTTTTACCTTTCCATCCAGATCCTTCCATGCAAATTCGCCGTTCTCCAGCGTCATATAACCGTGCCAGCTGTCTTCCTTCGGTATGGATACGGAACCGGGATTGAGGTAAATATACCCTTCTGTCTCCCGGCAGGCGGGCACATGCGTATGTCCGTGAAGAAGAATATCTCCCTTTTTCAGCATCGGAAGGTTCTTCTCATTAAAAACGTGTCCGTGCGTGGCAAAAATCATTCTGCCGTCAAGCGCCAGAATACAGTATTCTGCGAGAATCGGAAATTCCAGAACCATCTGGTCGACTTCCGTATCACAGTTTCCGCGCACGCAAAGAAGCTCTTCCTTCCTCTCATTGAGCATGGAAATCACCTTTTTCGGTTCATATTCCTTGGGAAGATCGTTGCGCGGACCATGGTAGAGAATGTCTCCCAGCAAAAGAAGCCTGTCCGCCTGCTCTCTGTCGTAAGCCTCCAAAAGTCTTTCACAGTAATAAGCCGATCCGTGAATATCAGATGCTATCATCAATTTCATCTTATTTTTCCTCCAGACTTTCCAGATATTCTTTATACGGGCTTGAAAGCGCTCCGCTGTTCTTCGCCTTTTTCATATTCAGCTTCAGCTGTCCCTTTGATTTTGTCGGGCTTTGCAGTACGCCGGCTCCTCCCACGCAGCCACCGGGACATGCCATACCCTCCAGAAGATAACCGTCGTAAACGCCCTTCTTTGCCTGATCCAGCATGGCGCGGCATTCCCTGAGTCCTTCCGCAGCCATAACCTTCACTTCGCGCTTTGGATCAAGCTCGTGGATGCAGTTCACCACTGCGCCTGCCACGCCTCCTCCTGCGGCAAAGCCTCTTCCGTCCGCACTGGATCCTGACAGCGTCCCTGTCTTCCCAAGCTCGGAAAAATCAATTCCCTTCGCCTCGAACATTCCCATAACTTCTTCAAAAGTCAGCACAAAATCGATATCGCTCCGGACGCTCTTCCGGCTTGCCTCCAGTTTTTTTGCAGAACACGGACCGACAAATACCACCTTGCAGCCCGGATGTGTCTTTTTAATCAGACGTCCTGTCAGAACCATAGGCGTCAGAGCCATGGAGATACAGTCTGCATACTCCGGATACATCTTTTTCGCCATAACCGACCATGCGGGGCAGCACGAAGTACCCATAAACGGAAGCTTTTCCGGAACCTCCTCCATAAAGTCTCGCGCTTCCTCAATCGTACAAAGATCGGCTCCCACAGCTACCTCTACTACATCCTTAAAGCCAAGCTTCTGGAACGCCTCGCGCACCTTTTCCGACGGAAGCTCCTTGCCCCACTGTCCTACAAAAGCAGGAGCCAGAGCCACATAGACAGGCGTATCGCTCTTGATTGCATGAATGGTCTGGAAAATCTGGCTCTTATCTGCAATCGCTCCAAAGGGACAGTTTACAAGGCACATTCCGCAGGATACACATTTATCATAATCAATATCAGCCCTGCCCAGCTCGTCCGTCCCGATGGCATCTACGCCGCATGCCTTTGCGCAGGGCCTCTCCATCTTCATAATTGCCCCGTAAGGACAGGCTGTAATGCAGCGACCGCATTTGATACATTTTTCCTTATCTATCACGGAACGTCCATTCACAATAGAAATAGCGTCTTTCGGACACACCTCCTTACAGGGATGCGCAAGACAGCCCTGACAGGAATCCGTCACGCGCACCTCGTTATCCGGGCAGGCGTGGCAGGCAAACTTAATAATATTTACAAGGGGCGGATCGTAATACTTTTCTGCAATCGCACTCTCTTCAATCCCCTGCGAAACAGGCGCATGCTCCGTCATCTTGCGAAGCGGAAGACCAATAGCCAGACGCAGACGTTCTTCTACGATGGCTCTCTCCAGGAACACGCTTTCCCTGTAAGTAGCCACTTCTCCGGGAATAATCGTATAGGGGAGGTTGATAATTCTGGAATAGTCGCCGCCTTCATAAGCCAGACGGGCTACCTCTGTAAAAATCTTCTGTCGAATCTCTACTACGTTTGTATAAATACCTCTCATGCAATACTCCTTGTTCTTTATATTTCCTGCAGCTTGTCAGCGCAGCAAAAAACTGCGCTCCTGTTTTTCTATTTTAACACGGCTTTCTCTTCTTGTGAACAGCTTTTTCCCTCCGGCTGCCAATATCCTTTCTCCGACCTGTTTTTCTATGATATGTCTTTCTCCAATATTGACATTTCCATTCTCCGGTGTTATACTCACTTTAATATTTAGATGTTTGTCTAAATATCTAACAATATCTGCTGCCGTTCTGTCCGAAAACCCGCTTTCCGGCTGGAAAAAGCACAGAAAGAAAGGAGAGTCTCTGTGAACGATGCATTCAAAGCACTGTCCGATCCGACCAGACGCCGAATACTGGAACTTCTATCCGACCGGGATATGACCGCCGGAGAAATTGCCGCCTGCTTTGAGATATCGAAGCCGTCTGTCAGCCATCATCTGAACACACTGAAGACAGCCGGACTCGTTCTTGACGAAAGAAGCGGACAAAATATTGTATACAGTCTGAATATGACTGTTTTTCAGGACCTTATGAAATGGTTTTTTGATTTTTCCAACGGAGGTAATAAGAAATGAAAAAATTTATAAATTTGAAGAAAAATAAAACCACTGTTTTTTTACTCGTACTCTGCACGCTTTCCTTTGCCGCGCATCTGTGTCTTCTTCCTCTGATGCCGGACACCGTACCCACCCACTGGTCTTTTGATGGAACAGTGGACGGCTATTCCAGCAAATATACTACCATATTTCTTTCCACTCTTCCGCTTCTTATGCTGATCCTCTTCTTTTTTATTCCGAAGATCGATCCCCGGGGAAAGAATTATCAGAAGCACGAAAAAGCCTATCAGGTCTTTCAGGTGCTGATTATCCTTTTCTGCCTTGTCATGAACTGGAGCACCAACGCCGTCATTTTCGGCTATCCTTTAAGAATTGAACTGATAGCTCCTTTGGGTCTTGGCGCTCTCTTTCTGGCAGCCGGAAATTATATGCCTCAGATCCGTCCCAACTACACCTTCGGTATCCGGACGCCCTGGGCGCTTGAAAGCGAATGGGTCTGGAAGAAAACGCATACTATGGGCGGAATTGTCTTCTGCATCAGCGGCGTAATCTTTCTCATCTCCGCCTTTTTCCCCGAAAAACTGAGCTTCGTGGCGCTGGGCGTCCTTCTCGCCGGACTTTTCTGGCTGTATTTTTATTCCTGGCTGATGTTCAAAAAAGAAAGAAACGGACAGAATAAAGAGTAATGAAACAGAAGACCGCTGCAAGACAGATATTCCTTCTCATCTGTTTTACAGCGGTCTCTTGTACTTTACGTTTCTTAATACTTTACGTTTCTTATTCTTTACGCTTCTTATCCTTTACACTTTTTACTCTGCTTTCTCCACCGAAATAATCGTTCCGGTAAACGCGTCAATCTCATTCATCTCGCCTGTATAGGTAACCGTCACCTTATCTCCTTCTTTAATATCCGAGATATCCGGTTTTCCATCCTCCAGGGGAATCACATAAGCCGTTCCATCCTCTGTCGTCAGAACAAACTGAAAATCCTTAATGGAATCTGCCGTGCCGGTCAGCGTCTGCTCCTCTGAAGAACTGTCAGTCTCTTCTCCTGCCGTCTCATTTTCCGCGTCCTGCACAGCGCCGTTCTCCGGCGTCTCTGCTTTCTTCGGTCCGCAGGCTGCAAATACCGTCATAGCTGTCATTACCGCTGCAAGAAGCAGCATCTTATTTCTTTTCATGTTATTTTACCTCCTGAAATCTTTTTTCTGTTTCCAGTTCTACAGTATAAGTATCTCCCGGTAAAATAACAATCAAACTCACCAATTTGTAAGATTGTTTTAAGAATTTCTTCATAAACAGACAGGGTCTGCCGTCTCTTTTGCCGCCAGATCCTTTTTCATGGCGGAAAAACCAAACCAGTATGCCGCGGCTCCCAGAAGAATTGCTATCGCTGCTGCTCCCAGCTGCAGAGCCAGCCCTGGTTCTCCCGTCATCCTGTTAAGTGCCATATCTGCAAGCTGCGGCAGGAGAATTCCTGTAAAATTAAGAATCATATGCAGCAGGATTCCGCTCCAGAGAGAGCGATACTTCATCACAAGCCAGCCGCTTAAAAGTCCCATAAGAAACGCATAGGACCCCTGAATCAGATTCAGATGCCCCAGCGCAAAAAGAAACGCCTGAATGACATTGACAGTCCAGAAAGCTGCTCCCGTCCGTTTCAGATACTGAAGCGTCAGTCCCCGGAAGATGAGTTCCTCCACCAGAGGCGCCCCTACTACTGCCGTAGCAAAGCTTAAGAAGGTCATGGAATCCATTTCCGCCTCCTGCATCATGATTTCATATTCCCCCGAAAGTCCGGGAGCAATAATCTCCCACAGAATCAGGAGGGCTGCGCTGAAAAGATAAGTTCCGACAGCAAGCAGGAAAAGCCCTCCGGCACTTTTCCATCCAAACAGGCTTTCATCCGGAAGCCCTTCCTTTTTTCTCTTATGAATCACTGCGAGATAGTACCAGACTGCCATTACGAGCAGCGTGACAAGCTGAGACATCAGAAGCGTGCTTCCTAAATTCTCCTGATACATCTGATCTCCCTTTTCAATACCGTAAGAAAGCATATAGGAAACGACGCTCCGCACCGCAACGGCCGTCTGAATCAGAAGCATCACCACAAAAGGCAGCAGAGCCTTCAGATAATTTCCCACTTTACCCGTCTTCTTCATCTTTTACCCTCCTTTTCCTGCGTATCCTTTTATATCATCATTTTATCAGATTACATAAAAATCTCAAGTACAAAACCCACTGCCGCCGAGGCAAAATACAAAAGAGCCAGAATCTTAACATTCTCTTTCATCGGATGATTCGCCTTAAAAAGAACGGCAAGACCTACTCCCGCGCCTGCGCAAAGACCTGCCGCAGCCGAAGCAAAGCTCAGTCCTCCAGCCAGATAAAGCTCCGTAATCAGGACAGATGAGGCACAGTTTGGAATAAGACCAAGAAGCGGCGCGAGAAAGGGCTGAAACATCGTATCCTTTCCCAAAATCTGCATCAGCCTTTCGATTCCAATCCATTCCAGCAAAACATTCAGCGCAAACGTGAAAATCAGAAGATAGACCGCCAGACGGACCGTGTGACGAAACGCAGGCATCCAGATTCCTCCTGCATCGCTGCAGCCGCAGTTTCTGCAAAGCTCTTCGACGTGCTTTTCCTCTTTATGCTTTCTAAACATCAAATCAACCGCAAAACCAATGAGCGCCCCGGCAGCCACCTTGGAAAGAAGCAGCTTTCCAATCGCTGCTGCGCTGCCCGGATGTCCCAGAAGAATCAGCACTGCCTCGTCGGAGGTGGACACAAAGACCGCAAGAAGCGTGCCAAGGCTGATAATTCCTCCTGCATAAAGATTCGCCGCCGCCACTGAGAAGCCGCACTGCGGTACGCAGCCGAAAACAGCTCCGACTGCCGGGCCTGCTTTTCCCACTTTTCCAAGCGCCCTGTTCATAAAGCCGCCGGAATAATGTTCCACCGCCTCCAGAAGCACAAACGCCGCCAGTAAAAATGGCAGCGTCCTTACCGTATCCATAACCGCGTCCAAAAACGCATCTATTATCATAATCCTGTCTCCTCTCGTATAGTGAACAGAATATCATGTTATTTTCTGTTATGCAAGAAAATTGTTGCATTTTGAAAACGATATGCTATAATGAGCGTGAAACAGCTTTTCAAAAAATAAATAATAGCGAAGTAGGATTTTATGCGTTAAGTGTTCGCTGGCTGGGGAGTCGCCGCGAAACGAAAAGCAGGACTTAAGTTTCCGGTCTTACGATATATTATCCGCACCCGTTGCTACAGATGAGTACATCTCATGTGTGGAGGGAATCGGACTGACGTACAGTCTCGATATTATTTATTTGGAGATTTTCTTAATCCACATTTCAGGAGGTGTATTTTTTATGCAGTTTTTTTCCAAAGACGCTTTTGCGTTCCGCGATCAGCTTCGTAACATGAAGAAGACCCAGAGTCTCTGCCTGTGCGGACTTTTTGTCGCAGCCTATGTGGCTCTTTCCTTCTTCAGCATCAAAATGACACAGTACCTTGAGTTTCGTTTTGCCTTTCTGGCGTTGGCTGCAGCAGCCGCTTACGGCGGTCCCATCATGGGAATGACCGCAGGTATCGCAGGCGATATCATCAGCTTTTTTGCCGCGCCTCAGACAAGCGGCTTTTTCCCGGGCTTTACGCTCAGCTATGCGATTCTCGGCTTCCTTTTCGGACTGATTCTGTACCGCTCCAAAATTACGCCGCTGCGCGTCTTCTGGGCAAGCTTCGCAGAATTTGCCGTCGCATGTTCTCTGAATACTATCTGGCTTCATTTCATGTTCGGAATGGAATGGAAATACCTTTTCACCATCCGGCTTGTTAAAAATGTAATCTCTCTTGGAGTCAATGCAATTCTTCTTTATGTATTTATGAAGGCTTTCTCCAGGATCCTTGGCTCTCTTCTCGCGCCGGCAAAGGCATCGCGCTCTTAAGGACGCAGATAAGAAACCAAAGATAATATTTTGAAGCACTCCCGATGACATCCTGTTGTCTGCTTAAAATAAAAGCGCTGTGAAACCGGCTTTCCGATCTCACAGCGCTTTTTCTTATCTGTTCCAGGCTATTCTGAACTTTTCTTTTAAACCTGTTCTTCTGTTTCAAGCTTTCTTACAGCTTCCTCTGTATGCTCCAGATAAATTCTTCTGATTCCCGGATATTCTCCAAGCCCTTTCATAACGCAGGAAACTCCGTAGCCCGCCTTTTCAAACTGGCTGCGCCAGGAATCCTCATCCTCTCCTGACATATCGTGAATCGCATGATCTCCGGCAACCACCATAAATGGAGCGAGAATCAGCTTTTTCGGCTGAAAGGTCTCAAGCTGGCGCAGAAGCGTCTCAAGGGACGGATAAGCTTCTACCGTACCGAGAAAAACATGGCGGTATCCCATATCTTTAAACGTATAGTCAAGAGCCGCATAAACAGAATTGGCATAATGCGTCGTCCCGTGTCCCATAAAGACAAGCGCCTCCTCCTCTCCCAGATCGGAAAATTCCTCCATCAAAGCCTCAATCGCCTTTTCGTTATCTTCTGTAGAAGTCAGAAGAGGATCTCCGAAGGAAATACGGTCAAAGGCATCCGCCCTTTTCCATACGTCCTCCTTCATCAGGTCATTCTCTATTCCGTTCATAATATGCGTCGGCTGAACGACAAGCTCTTTCACCCCATCCCGTATCATCTGCTCCACTGCTTTTTCTACCGTCGGAATCTCAATCCCATCCCGCCTCTTCAGCTTTGCGATAATCATTTTGCTTGTCCATGCGCGATAGATCCTGTATTCCGGAAATTCTGCGGCGATGTCTGCCTCTATCCTGTCTATCGTCTTTTCCCGCGTCCTGTGAAAGCTTGTTCCGAAGCTTACGACAAGAATTGCTTTTTTCTTTTCTTCCTGTGGCACTCTGTTTCTTTTCCTTTCCTGCTTTTTCTCTTACCGCTTCTCAGGCAGACAACTGTTTCAGCGTCGTAATCGATATGTCCCCGACTACAGCCAGATCCTCTGCCTGATATGCATAGGGGAAATTGTCCTCAAACAAAATCTGTGATGACGGCGGAAATTCGTCGTCTCCCGTCCAGAGAATGAAACGGACGTGCAGGCCGTTGATAAATTCAAACTCATAAGAAACGTCGCCAAGCTCCAGTTTTTTTGCCCCCAGCTTTTCCATCGCTTCCCGGAATTGCTCCAGCTTAAAGCCATAGGCAAACTTCAGCCTTGTCAGACAGCGTCCTTCAAACTGCCGGAAATACACTTCTCCCCACGGAACCTCGCGGTAAGTCAGATATTTTCCGCTGCTTCTGACCATCTGGCCTGAAATCAGGAAACGAAGCACAATAATTTTTGCGGGAACCGTATCCAGAAGAAGGAAGGCTCCTTCCTCCTCTTCGTTTTCTTTCTGTATCTCAAACTCCGGAAAGCTGACCAGATAGCGGTATCCCATAAGCCGTACATGAAACTGACGCTTTTCTTCGTCGTACTCGATTCCCGTGCGCGCAGAGGCTTCTTTGGGATCAATTTTCTGATACTCGCTCAGATAGTGTTCAAAAGGAATTCTTTCTTTATTATCCTTTTCATAAGGAAAATCCATGTTCTGTTTCTCTCTTTCTGTCATACTCTTATTTCCTGCCTCAGTCCTGAACTGCTGACGGAAACAGGCTGCTGTCTGTATGCGGAAGGAAGCAGCACGCTACAAACTCATCCATATAACCCGGCTCTGTCGAAAGCTCCAGGTATGTCATATTCTGCGCAAGCTCATAAACCTTGCGTTCTGCCTGTGTCGACAGGAGCATCGCATAAGCTCCGCACAGGGAAGAATTACCGATATAATGATAATTCTCCAGAGGAATATCCGGGAACATTCCGATATTTACCGCGTTCTGCATATTGATTCCGCTTCCGATACCGCCTGCCACAAAGACCTGCTCAATCATACTGATATCAAAATCAAGGGTTCCCAGCATAGTGCGGATAGCAGAGAAAATCGCACCCTTGGCACGGATAAAGTTGTCAATGTCAACCTCTGTAATCTCTACATCCTTCGTTCCTTCTGCTTCCTCTTCAAACGCAAGCACATAGCTTCCCATTCCGTATGCATCACGCTTGATTCTCTTTCCATCACGGACAAACTTGCCCTTGGGGCTGATAATACCGTAGCGGAACAGTTCCGCTATCACATCAATGATACCGGAGCCGCACAAACCTACCGGCTTCTGTCCCTCTTCGCCAATAATCGTAAGAGAAGGCTCCATCGTCTCTTTATCAATCGTACACGCCTCAATCGCTCCGTCCGTAGCTCTCATGCCGCAGCTGATATCTCCGCCTTCAAATGCCGGTCCCGCCGAACATGCACAGCTCATCATAAAGTCGGAGTTTCCAAATACAAGCTCTCCGTTTGTTCCCAGATCGATAAACAGGGAGAAATGCGGCTGGTTCCACAGCATGCTGACAAGCGTTCCCGCCGTAATATCGCCGCCCACATAGCTTCCGATATTCGGAGCCATAATAATATGTGCATCCGGATGTACGTGAAGCTGAATATCTGACGCATAGAAAGAATTTGTCTTAAAGAATGCCGGAATATACGGTTCCATACGAAGAGGATCTGCATTGATGCCCATAAGCAGATGATTCATCGTAGAGTTGGCGGCAATCGCAAGCCGGAAAATATGACGCGGACTGATTCCAGCCGCACGGCACATTTTCTGAATCATCGGATTGAGCGTCTCGGAAACGATAGCATCCTGAAGACGCTTCTGTCCGCCCGGCTTCGTGGATTCAATGATACGGTTAATTACGTCTGCTCCATAGCGAATCTGTCCGTTTCCTGCAGAAGCCTTGCCAAGAATCTTTCCGTTTGTCATGTCCACAATGACAGCTGACACCGTCGTTGTTCCGATATCCACAGCCAGTCCGCCTACGATTAGATCTTCATTTTTCCCTGATACTTCGTATACAAAGACATGACTTTTACTCTTGCTTATCACACACTGAACCTCAAAATCGCTGCTCCTCAGCACATCCGGAAGACGGCTCAGGACAGAATAGGGTACGCGGATATGTTCGATTCCCGTCTCCTCCTTCAGGGCGCGGATCAGACGCTCGATATCCGGCATCGTGTCGTCAAGGCTCGGCGGGTCCATTTTTATATGCACAACACAGATGCTGTTCTCCATGGGAAGATCTGCTTCAGCAATCTTACCCATCGCATCGTCAAAAATCTTTATCTCCTCCGGAGAGCTTAAATCCGCAACCTTCATACGGCTTCTGTATGCGGATGCAATATCCGGAACCATAACCTCTACGTCTCCGACAATCTGACTGCAGCAGGCAAGTCTCCATCCCTGCTCGTACTCACTGTCGCTGATATGACGCGTCTTCTTGGAATCAAGTTTTCCTCCCAGAAGCTTCACTCTGCACTTTCCGCAGGAACCGTTTCCCGAACACGGTGCATCTATCACCACATTCGCCTTCCGCGCAGTCTCCAGAAGATTCTCTCCCACCATGGTAGAGACCGTCACCTTTTCTCCGCTTTCAAACTGAAATGTAACATTTGCCATCTGTTTCTCTCCTCCTGATTTTCGGCTGCAGCAAAGGCCTCTCTTTGCCGCTCTGTACCCTTTTCTGAACATCCCATTGTTAAGATTATATCACGACTTTGCTTTTACGTCTATTCCCAACTCCCTGCTTTCCGTACATGTGGAATTTTGTTGGTTTTCCTATTATTCTGTTGTAAAATGTCTTTTTGTCTGATTTCTTTATCTATTTTTCATATTTTATAATATAACACTAACTAATTCTTCATAATTTCGTAATAACTATCAGGTATACTATTTTTAAATAAAGAAATGATAAGCTTTGCGACAGATAAAACTTCCGCCGCAAATGATAGAATGGGGTGTTCTTATGAAAAAATTATCACTGTGTT
>CAUWNO010000021.1:0-21776 GCA_963559965.1 uncultured Lachnospiraceae bacterium
AGGGGCGGGGACTCAGCCATTTTTGACCGTATTGTCCCTTGGTACACCGACGCTATGATTATCTCTGGATTTTCTCGCTGACTTATCTGATTCTGGGATTTTTTAATATCCTTTTTGCGTGGCTGGGGCTTCTCTGCTTTTTTATACCACTGATCATTTCCGGTGTGAAAGGAAATAAGGGGTATTGCAACCGTTACTGCGGAAGAGGGCAGCTGTTTGGAGTTCTGGGAGGACGTCTGGGACTCTCGCGAAAAAAAGATATTCCAGGCTGGATGAAGAGCAGAGGCTTTCGTTACGGCTTTCTGATTTTCTTTTTTGTGATGTTCTTTCAGATGCTCTGGAATACGGCGCTTGTGTTTGCCGGAGTATCGGATTTGAAACAGGTGGTTACGCTTTTGTGGACCTTTAAGGTTCCTTGGAATTGGGCGTATCACGGTACGCTTTTTCATCCGGGAGTTGCGCAGTTTGCCTTTGGATTTTACAGCGTGATGCTTACCTCCACGATTCTGGGACTGATTACCATGGTCCTGTATAAACCGAGGAGCTGGTGCGTATACTGCCCGATGGGAACGATGACGCAGCTCATCTGCATGGCAAAAGAAAAGCAGAAAGCGTCCAGGTAAAAAGGGAGCCTGCAAAGGAAAAGGAAGCTTGCAAATTTATTTATTTTGAAATATGATGAAAGCAGTCAGAAATGATTTGCTGTGGAAAGACAGAAAGGAGAGATATGATGCTTAAGGGTAAAACAGCGATTGTAACAGGAGGAACGAGAGGAATCGGCTTAGCGGTCGTAAGAAAATATCTGGAAAACGGAGCGAAGGTAGCTCTTCTCGGCTCGCGTAAGGAGACGGTGGAGAAGGCGCTTGCACAGCTTCGGGAGGAAAATGGAAGCTGGGAGACAGCCGGATACTGGCCGGATCTTCTGGATGCGGAGGCTGTTGCACAGACCTTTGCGGAAGTCAGAGAGAGATTTGGAAGTCTTGATATTCTTGTAAATAACGCAGGCGTATCGGCAAGAGAAAGTATTTACACTTATAAGCCTGAGGATTTTCAGAGAACCATAGATTTGAATCTCAATGCAACCTTCCTCTGCGCACAGGCGGCGGCTCGGATTATGAAGGAAGAGGGAGGCGGAGTTATTTTAAATACCAGTTCCATGGTCAGTCTTTACGGACAGCCCTCCGGTCTTGCATATCCGGCGTCAAAGTTTGCGGTGAACGGACTTACAAAGTCTCTGGCGCGGGAGCTTGGAAAGGATAATATCCGTATTAACGCGGTAGCTCCGGGTGTAACGAGAACCGATATGGTAGCAGCTCTTCCCAAAGAGGTTATTCAGCCTTTGATAGATTCTATTCCGCTGCGGAGAGTCGGAGAGCCGGAGGATGTGGCAAACGCCTTTTTATTCCTTGCGAGCGATATGGCGTCTTATATAACGGGAGCCGTTCTTTCTGTAGACGGCGCTGCGATGACCTGACAGAAATAAAAGACAGATGATTTTGTAAGATACGCCAAGTTCTGATTGACAGAAGCAGAAAATTATTACAAAATAATAAGTAAGACTGAGAACCGGAGATGAGAGTCTTCGGTTCTTTTGCGGACCAAAGGAGAAATTTATGGAAGAAATTCGTTTGAATAAATATCTGAGCGAGTCGGGCGTATGCTCGCGCAGAGAGGCGGACAGACTGATAGAAGCGGGCAAGGTCCTGGTGGACGGACAGAAAGCTTCTATGGGAATGAAGATTCGGCAGGATCAGAGC
The DNA here is from genome assembly GCA_963559965.1 of uncultured Lachnospiraceae bacterium. Taxonomy (GTDB): domain Bacteria; phylum Bacillota; class Clostridia; order Lachnospirales; family Lachnospiraceae; genus Laedolimicola. Next base: position 1,758 of record CAUWNO010000021.1, read on the forward strand.
GTCGAGGTAAACGGAAGAAAGCTCGGGCAGGAACGGGAGGAAAAGGTACTGCTGGCTGTCTATAAGCCGGAGGGCGTCGTCTGTACGACAGACAGGCGGGAGAAGAGAAATATTGTTGATTATGTCGGCTATCCTTCCAGAATCTATCCGGTAGGACGTCTTGACAAGGACTCGGAAGGTCTGATTTTGATGACAAACGACGGAAGTCTTGTAAACAGGATGATGCGCGCCGTGAATTTCCACGAAAAAGAGTATCTTGTCACAGTGAATAAGCCGGTGACGGATGCATTTCTTGACCGTATGGCGAAAGGCGTGCGTATCAGAAAGGTGGAAGAGGGGGAAGTCCTTCTTGACGCTGTGACGCGCCCTTGCAGGGTGGAGAAGACAGGCAAGTGCAGCTTCCGGATTATTCTGACTCAGGGGCTGAACAGACAGATACGCAGAATGTGCGAGACGCTGGGCTATGAGGTTACGCATCTGACTCGGGTGCGCGTTATGAATATTCAGCTTAAGGGAATGAAGCCCGGGACATGGAGACGTGTGACGGATCAGGAGATGGCGGTTCTCAGAGAGGCGCTGAAGGGATCGAAAAACTGAGAAACGGGACAGGGAGATATGGATAAAAAGATAAAGAGAATGAAGGAGCTTACAGGGCTTCTGAATCAGGCGGGACGCGCTTATTATCAGGAGGCGCGCGAGATTATGAGCAATTACCAGTACGACGCTCTTTACGACGAGCTGGAGCGTCTGGAAAGGGAAACGGGGACGGTGCTGGCAGGCAGCCCTACGATCCGCGTAGGCTATGAGGTACTCAGCGAGCTTCCCAAGGAGCGCCATGAAAGACCTATGCTCTCTCTTGACAAGACGAAGGAGAGAGAAGCTTTAAAAGAATGGACAGGTTCTCACAGAACGCTTCTGTCCTGGAAGCTGGACGGTCTGACGATTGTTCTGACTTACCGGAACGGAGAGCTTTTTAAGGCAGTTACAAGAGGCAACGGCGAGGTTGGTGAGGTGATTACCAACAACGCCCGCGTCTTTCAGAATCTGCCCCTTCGCATCCCGTTTACGGGAGAGCTTGTTCTCAGGGGAGAGGCTGTGATAGGCTATCGCGAGTTTGAAAGAATCAACAGGGAGATTCCGGAGGCGGACGCCAGATACAAGAATCCGCGTAATCTCTGCAGCGGTTCTGTCCGTCAGCTGAACAATGAGATTACAGCAAAGAGAAGCGTTCACTTTTTTGCCTTCTCCCTTGTGAGGGCGGAAGGAATGGACTTTGATAATTCACATGAAAATGAGTTTACCTGGATGAAAGAGCAGGGCTTCGAGGTCGTAGAGTATAAGGTCGTCACAGGCAGCACTCTGGAGGAGGCAATCGACTGGTTTGCAGACGCCATCCCGAAGAATGAATATCCGTCGGACGGTCTTGTTGCCCTTTATGACGATATTGCCTATGGAAAATCTCTGGGGCAGACGGCGAAATTTCCCAGAGACGCTATGGCGTTTAAATGGGCAGATGAGATAAGGGAGACGACGCTTCGGGAGATTGAATGGAGTCCGTCGCGAACAGGCCTTATCAATCCGGTGGCAGTTTTCGATCCTGTGGAGCTGGAGGGAACGACAGTCAGCAGGGCAAGCGTTCACAATATCAGTATTATGCGGGGGCTGGAGCTTGGTATAGGCGATACGATAGAGGTCTATAAGGCAAATATGATTATCCCGCAGATTGCAGAGAACAGGACGCGCAGCGGCGTGCGCGATATTCCGGAAAAATGTCCTGTCTGTCAGGGACCGGCGCAGATACAGAAGACGAACGATGTGGAATCCTTATACTGCATGAATCCGGACTGTCAGGCAAAAAAGATCAAATCCTTCACTCTTTTTGTCAGCAGGGACGCCCTTAATATCGAGGGTCTTTCCGAGGCTACTCTGGAGAAGTTCATTGGAAGAGGATTTATCCATGAATTTTCCGATATCTTCCGTCTGGAGCGGTTCCGAAGCGAGATTGTGGAGATGGAAGGCTTCGGAGAAAAATCCTTTGAAAATCTGGCTGCAAGCGTGGAGAAGGCGAGAAGTACGACGCTTGCCCGTGTGCTGTATAGTCTGGGAATTGCAAACGTGGGGCTTTCGGGAGCAAAACTGATTTCCAGAAAATTCGGAGGAGACATAGAGAAAATCCTCGGAGCTGATGAAGAGGCGCTGGCTTCCATAGACGGAATCGGCGGCGTTATAGCGTCGAGTTTTACGGGATATTTTGCAGATAAAGAAAGAAAAGAGCAGTTCCTGCGCCTTCTAAAAGAGCTTCATCTGGAGCAGGAGGAGGCGGCTGCGGTTCAGGATTTGGAAGGAAAGGTCTTTGTTGTGACGGGAAGCCTTACGCACTTTGCGAACAGAGGAGAGCTGAAAGAGCTGATAGAGAGGCGCGGCGGCAAGGTTACAGGCAGTGTGACAGGAAAGACAAATTACCTTATCAACAACGATACGGAATCGTCTTCTTCCAAGAATAAAAAGGCAAGAGAGCTGGGAGTGCCGGTGATCTCGGAGGAGGAGTTTTTAAAGCTATGAACCAGGACAGAAAGATTGTATTTTTTGATATAGACGGAACAATTTTTGAAATCGGGAAAGGAACGCCGGAGAGTACCAAAAAGGCGCTGAAGCTTTTAAAGAAGAGCGGTCATATTCCGATTATCTGTACCGGACGTCCGAAAAGCTCCCTATTTCCCGAGATTCTGGAGCTGGAGTGCAGCGGGCTTATCTGTGGAGCCGGAACGTATGTGGAATATGAGGGCAGGGTATTGAGGAATCTTTTTCTTCCCAACAGCCTGCTGATGCAGGAGGTTCCGCGTCTGGAAAAGATCGGGTGCTGCATGGTGCTGGAAGGACCGGAGTATTTAAGCTGCCGGATGAATGAGGAGAGCTTTCAGTACTACGAGATTGTTCGCCGTCTCAGAGATGATTTTCCGGAGAGACTGAAGGAAATGGATCTTATGACGGACAGAGCGTGCAAGCTGACAGCCAGAATTTCCGATCCGGCGGCGTTTGACAGACTTGTACCAGAGCTGGAGAGGGCGTTCAGTCTGGCGCGTTATGAGAATATGCCTTACGCGGAGATCCTTCCAAGGGGGATCTCAAAAGCGGACGGAATCCGGATTCTTCTGGAAGAACTGGAAATTCCTCTTTGTAATACTTATGCTTTTGGGGATGGACCGAACGACATGGAAATGTTACAATATGTACAGTACGGAACGGCGGTAGGTAATGCAGAGAAAAGCGTGCTGGAAGCTGCAAAGTACAGGACCGAGGGAATCTGGGAGGATGGTGTATACCGTGCCCTTGAGCGTTACGGTCTGATCTGAGAAGGAGGAGAAGGTATGGACAGCAGATTATATGATCTTATGAACTGGCCGAGAATCGAGGCTCTCGTTTATTCGGAAGAGGATGAGCCGCAGGAAATTTTGGGACCGCACAGATGGGATGAGGGGATTCTTGTTCAGGCGTTCCGGCCGACGGCTGTGAAGATGACGGCTGTAATTCGGGGGACAGGAAAGGAATATCCCATGGAGATGGCGGATGAGGCTGGTTTTTTCGCCGTCCTTCTTCCGGGAAAAAGGATTCCGGATTATTTTTTCCGTGCAGAGTACGATAACGGAGTTGTTCAGGAGATAGAAGACGCTTACCGCTTCCGTCCGGAGGTATTTACGGACAGGGACCTGGACAGGTTTGAAACGGGAATCCATTATACGATTTATGAAAAAATGGGAGCGCATCCTATGACGCTGGACGGCGTCGAAGGTACATATTTTGCAGTGTGGGCGCCGAATTCCTGCCGCGTCAGCGTAGTCGGAGATTTTAATCTCTGGGACGGACGGCGTCATCCCATGAGAAGAATTGAAAAGGCGGGAATCTTTGAGCTGTTTATTCCCGGCGTAAAGGCGGGAGCCTGCTATAAATATGAGATCAAGACGAAGAGCGGTCTTCCGATGCTGAAGGCAGACCCTTATGCAAACGCGGCGGAATTAAGACCGGACACAGCTTCCGTCGTAGCCGATATATCCGGTTTTGCATGGACAGACGGAAAATGGCTTGAGGAAAGAAAGAAAACGGACTATAAAAAAGAGCCGGTTCTGATCTATGAGGTGCATCTGGGATCATGGAAGAAGCCGGAGCCTGCCGATGGGTTATCAGAGACGGAAGAGAATGAAGAGGCAGAGAAGAAGCAGGAAAGAGAGTTTCTCAACTACCGGGAGCTTGCGCCGGATCTCGCCGCGTATGTAAAAGATATGGGGTATACGCATATAGAGCTGATGCCGGTTATGGAGCATCCTCTTGACGAGTCCTGGGGTTATCAGGTGACGGGATATTATGCTCCAACAGCCCGCTACGGCTCTCCGGAAGATTTCATGTATTTCATGAATTATATGCATGAACAGGGGATTGGCGTGATTCTCGACTGGGTTCCCGCTCATTTTCCGCGTGATACCTTTGGCCTTGCCGGCTTTGACGGAACCTGCCTTTACGAGCATTTCGATCCGCGTCAGGGAAGCCATCCGCACTGGGGAACGCTGATTTATAATTACGGACGGCCCCAGGTAAAGAATTTCCTGATAGCGAACGCGCTGTTCTGGACGGAGGTATACCATGCCGACGGTATCCGTATGGATGCGGTGGCTTCTATGCTTTATCTTGATTACGGTAAAAATGACGGCGAGTGGGTTGCCAATATTTACGGCGGAAAAGAAAACCTTGAGGCGGTAGAGTTCCTGAAGCATCTGAATTCTATTTATAAAAAGCGGAAAGACGGAGCGCTTCTGATTGCGGAAGAGTCGACGGCGTGGCCAAAAGTAACGGCTCCGGTGGAGAAAGACGGCCTTGGCTTCGATTTTAAATGGAATATGGGCTGGATGAATGATTTTATGGAGTACATGCATTACGATCCGGTATTCCGCGCATACCACCACGGCGAACTGACATTCAGCATGATCTATGCATACAGCGAAGATTTTATTCTGAGTCTTTCGCACGACGAGGTAGTCCATGGAAAGGCTACACTTGTAGGAAAGATGCCGGGAGACAGGGACTCTCAGCTTAATAATCTTCGAGCGGCTTACGGCTTTATGATGGCTCATCCTGGAAAGAAGCTTCTCTTTATGGGACAGGAGTTCGCGCCGTTCGACGAGTGGAATGAAAAAGAAAGTCTGGACTGGGAGCTTCTTCAGTACCAGGATCACGGCAATATGCGGGAGTATGTAAAGGCTCTGAATCATTTCTGTAAAGAGCATCCTGCTCTGTATGAGCTTGATCATGACCCGAAGGGCTTTGAGTGGATCAACAATATTTCTGCCAATGAAAATATGCTTGTCTTTGTGCGCAGGGCAGAACAGTCGGAAGAAACGCTTCTTGTTGTCTGCAACTTCTCGCCGCTCGTCTATGAAAAGCATAAGATAGGCGTTCCTTTTGAGGGAAAATACAAGGAGATTTTCAACAGCGACAGCGAGGTGTTTGGAGGAACAGATGTGCGGAATAAGCGCGCAAAACGTTCTAAAAAATCAGAGTGTGACGGCAGAGAGGATTCCATTGAAATTACAGTTCCGCCTATGGGAATCGCAGTGTTCTCCTGTACGCCGGAGAAAGTACCTGTGAAGAAGGCGCAGGAGAAAAAAGCGAAAGGAAGAAGTAAAAAGGCATGAGACATTTGCTGGCAACACAGACCCCGTCAGAGCTTACAGAGGAGCTTGAGGCTGTTACAGAGCATATTAGCAGAACGCAGGAGTATATAGACAAATATCTTCCCGTAGCTGTAAGCTTTGGAATACGCCTGATCCTTGCGGTGGTTGTTTTTCTGATAGGAACGAGAGTCATTAAGCTGCTTCGCAGGATTTTCCGCAGATTTATGGAAAGAGCCAACGCGGATACAGGAGTGATTCAGTTCCTGGATTCCCTTATGAAGGCAATCCTGTATTTCCTTCTGATTATGCTTCTGGCTTCCGGGTTCGGAGTTGATACAACGTCGGTGATGGCTCTGGTGGGTTCAGCAGGACTGACTGTCGGACTTGCATTTCAGGGCAGCCTTTCCAATTTTGCAGGCGGCGTTCTGATTCTTCTTATCAAGCCCTTCAAGGTCGGCGACTATATCATTTATGTGGCGGACGGTCTTGAGGGAACGGTTGCAGAGATAGAGATGTTTTATACGATGCTTCTTACGCCGGATAACCGGAAAGTCGTGATACCCAACGGAACGCTGTCCAATAACAGTCTTATCAATGTGACGGCTCAGGAGAAACGCCGTCTTGATATCGATGTTGGGATCAGTTATACGGCGGATTTGAAGCTTGCAAGAGATCTCTGTGAGAAACTTTTTGAAGAAAATGAGAAAATATTAAAAGAAGAGGAGCATGTAGCTGTCGTAGACAGTTTGGCTGACAGCGCTGTAATACTGAAGCTCCGCTTCTGGGTGAAACCGGAAGACTACTGGGCGGTGAAATGGAAGGTAACAGAAGAGGTAAAGCTTCTTTTTGACGCTCATGGAATTGAGATTCCGTTTAACCAGCTGGATGTAAACATCAGAAAATAGGGGGCTGCCGCAAAAACGGCAGAGAGCGGCCCTGGCGTGCGGCAGGAGGTGTTTTATGGGAAGAGAACGTGAGGCTGTTTTACAGGGGGAGACTTATCTTGGAATAGAGCTGGGCTCCACAAGAATTAAGGCTGTGCTGATTGGAAGAGATAGCCAGGTGCTGGCTTTGGGAAGCTACGACTGGGAGAACAGGCTTGAGAATGGAATCTGGACGTATTCTCTTGAGGATGCATGGAAGGGACTTCAGGGAAGCTATGCTTCTCTGAAAGAAGACGTAAAGAAAAGGTACGGAGTAACGCTTACGAAGACGGGAGCTGTCGGAATCAGCGGTATGATGCACGGCTATCTTGTGTTTGATGAGAAAGACAGACTGCTTACCCCCTTCAGAACCTGGCGCAACACGATCACAGGCGAGGCAGCATCTAGGCTGACAGAGCTTTTTCAGTATAATATTCCTCAGAGATGGAGTATTGCCCATCTTTACCAGTCTGTTTTGAATCAGGAGGAACATGTGCCTGCGATCCGGTTTATGACGACACTGGCAGGCTATATTCATTGGAAGCTCACAGGGGTAAAAGCCGTGGGAGTCGGGGAAGCGTCGGGAATGTTTCCGATCGATCCGCAGACGAAGAAATTTTACGGACGGATGCTGGAGACTTTTGAAAATGAAATCTCGGACAGAGGCTATGCCTGGAGACTTCGCGGGATTCTGCCGGAGGTGCTCAGCGCAGGAGAACAGGCGGGAATCCTGACAGAGGAAGGAGCGCGTCTTCTTGACACAGACGGAGATCTGGAAGCGGGAATACCGCTTTGTCCGCCGGAGGGAGACGCAGGAACAGGTATGGTGGCGACGAACAGCGTTGCAAAGAGAACGGGAAACGTATCGGCAGGAACGTCGGTATTTGCGATGATTGTTCTGGAACAGGAGCTTAAAAAGGTTCATCCGGAGATCGATCTTGTCACAACGCCGGACGGAAGTCTGGTGGGCATGGTTCACTGCAATAACTGTACTTCGGATTTGAACGCATGGGTAAACCTGTTCGGTGAGTTCGCGGAAAGGTTCGGCATAGAAGCGGACAAGGACAGATTGTATGAGGTCCTTTACCGCAGCGCGCTGGAGGGCGATGCGGATTGCGGTGGACTGCTTGCCTATAATTACTTTTCGGGAGAGCATCTGACAGGCTTTGAGGAGGGACGGCCGCTGTTTGTGCGTATGCCGGACGCCAAATTTTCTCTGGCGAATTTTATGCGCGTCCATCTCTTTACAGCTCTCGGAGCTTTGAAGACAGGACTTGATATTCTTTTCCGTGAGGAGGGAGTACAGGTGGACAGCGTTATGGGACACGGCGGACTCTTTAAGACGAAGGAGGCAGGTCAGCGGGTGATGGCAGCAGCCATGGATACGCCGGTTGTCGTTATGGAAACGGCAGGAGAAGGCGGCGCATGGGGAATCGCTCTTCTGGCTTCCTATATGCAGGAGAGGAAGGAAGAAGAAAGTCTGGGAGATTACCTGGCAGTTCATGCCTTTGCCGATAAGAAGGGAGTGCGGATGGAGCCGGATACAGCGGATGTGAAAGGCTTTGACACGTTCCTTGCCCGCTATACGGAAGGTCTTGCGATTGAGCGCGCGGCAGTAGACCATCTGATGCAGTAAATATTTTATACAGAAAAGAAGAAATGCAAAATAAAAATGTGAGGGTGAAGAGCGTTTTCCGGACGGCTGTTCACCTTCTTTTTTTCAGACTTTTTCTTGCTATGCCACCTGTTTTTCGATATAATTGAAAGAAATGTCGGTATGCGGCTGAGGAGGTTATGTGATGAAAAAAGACGATGTGGAAGTGGAAGAGAAGTTTAAAAAGCTCGTAGAATACAGCAGACGGTCAGGGCAGATAGTCGTAGGGCTCTATGCGGAATATGACGTAAAGAGAGGGCTTCGCGATTCTTCGGGAAAGGGCGTGCTGACAGGTCTTACAGAGATTTCGGATGTCGTATCCTTTGGCTATATAGAAGGAGAAAAGATACCGATTGACGGCGAACTCTACTATCAGGGCGTCAATGTGCAGGAACTGGTACGCGGCGTGGCGAAACGCCGTTTTGCGTTTGAGGAGACGACGTATCTTCTTCTGTTCGGCAAGCTTCCGACGAGGGAGCAGCTTCGTGAATTTATTGATATTCTCGGAGTATACAGAGAGCTTCCGGAGACCTTTGTCCGCGACGTTATTATGAAAGCGCCCAGTTCGAATATGATGAATACTTTGCAGAAGTGCGTTCTGACGCTCTATTCCTACGACGCCAATCCGGAGGATATTTCCGTGTCGAACGTGCTGAAGCAGTCCCTGCAGCTTATCGCACAGTTCCCGGTGTATTCTGTCTATGGATACCACGCATACCGCCACTACCATCTGGATAAGAGTCTGATTATCCGCAATCCGAAACCGGAGCTTTCTACAGCAGAGAATATCCTTCGCCTGCTCAGAAAGGACGGACAGTATACGGAGCTGGAGGCAAAGGTTCTCGACGTGGCGCTTGTACTTCATGCCGAGCATGGCGGCGGAAATAACTCCACGTTTACAACGCATGTAGTATCTTCCACAGGAACAGACACCTACTCGGCAGTCGCAGCCTCTCTTGGTTCGCTGAAAGGACCGAAGCACGGCGGAGCGAATCTGAAGGTACAGGAGATGTTTGCAGATATTAAGACGCATGTGACAAACTGGCGCGACGAGACGATGATAGAGTCTTATCTGGAAAGGATGCTCAGAGGAGAGGTATTTGACCGCGCAGGTCTTATCTATGGTATGGGACATGCCGTTTATACGGAATCTGACCCGAGGGCTGTCATCCTTAAGGAATACGCAAGAAAGCTTTCAGAGGAAAAAGGGCTGGAAGAAGAGTTTTCTCTTTACGAGAGAGTGGAGCGCATCGCGGGTGAATGCCTGATGTCGGGACGCCGCCTTTTGAAGCCTGTCTGTGCAAACGTGGATTTTTACAGCGGTTTTGTATACACGATGCTGGGACTTCCTAAGGAGCTGTTTACGCCTATTTTTGCAATTTCCCGTATATCCGGCTGGAGTGCGCACCGGATTGAGGAAATCGTAAACGCAGGAAAGATTATCCGTCCGGCATATAAATATGTCGGTCACCATGTTCCCTATGAGGAACTCGACGACAGAGCCTGAGAACAGCAGGATTTTTTGAAATCTTATGTATATTTTTTCCTTCTTCAGAAATACAATTTAATAATTGCAGAAGAATAGAAGAGGGATAGTATGAAAAAACTTCTGACATTTTTGCTTGCTGCGGCGCTGTTTCTTGGCTCTCCCGCTTTGAGGGCGGTTGCGGAAGAAACAGACGCGGTGCAGACGGAAGAGACAGATGCAGCGCAGACGGAAGAGACAGGGACGGCTGGTACAGAAGAGAAGACGCAGGAGACAGATACGCTTGGAATTACGGCTTTATCCGCTGTTTTGATGGAGGCGTCGACGGGGACGGTCGTTCTTGAGAAAAACGCGCATCAGCAGCTTCCTCCGGCAAGTGTGACAAAGATCATGACCCTGCTTTTAATTTTTGACGCGGTGTCTCAGGGGAAAATCCGTCTGGAGGACAGCGTGACGACGTCGGCGTATGCGGCGTCTATGGGAGGCTCCCAGGTCTTTCTTGAGGAGGGCGAAAAGCAGAGCGTTGATACGATGATAAAATGTATTGCCGTGGCGTCGGCAAACGACGCGTCTGTTGCTATGGCGGAGCATATCGCCGGAACAGAGGCTCTCTTTGTGGAAATGATGAACGAGAGAGCGCAGGGACTCGGCATGAAAAATACGAAATTTGTCAACTGCTGCGGTCTCGATGTGGAAAATCACCAGACGACAGCCTATGATATTGCGCTGATGTCGAGGGAGCTTATCACGAAATATCCTCAGATTCATACCTATTCGGGAATATGGATGGAAAATATCACGCATACGACGAAGCGCGGAACCGAGGAATTCGGGCTTACGAATACAAATAAGCTGATCCGGCAGTATCCTTATGCGACGGGACTAAAAACAGGTTCTACCAGCAAGGCGAAATACTGTGTTTCCGCAACGGCGGAAAAGGACGGCATTGAGCTTATCGCTGTAATTATGGCGGCGCCCGATCCGGCAGGACGCTTTTCGGATGCGGTCTCTCTTTTAAATTACGGCTATGCAAAATGCAGCCTTTACAGGGATACGGAGGAACAGCCGCAGGTGAAGGTTCCCGTCCGGGGCGGCGTTGAAGAAGAGGCGGAGGGAGAGTATGACGGCGCTTTTTCTTATCTGAGCACCACGGGGGAGGATCTGACGGCGATAGAAAAGAAATGGTATGCAAAAAAGGAGCTTGCAGCGCCGGTAGAGAAAGGGCAGGAGATAGGAAAACTTTCTTATTTTCTGGATGGAAAGGAAATCGGAAGCACGGCGATACTGGCAAAGAAGGATATCAGGAAGGCAGGCTATTTTCATTATCTGGAAAAGGCATTTTTCTTATGGATGCTGTAAATGCAGAAGAATACAAAGGAGGAAAGCAAGATGAATTTTTTGATTTTGGACGTGGGAACTTCCAGTATGAGAGGAATTTTGTTCCGTGAGGACGGAAAGCTGCTTCACACGGTACAGAAGGAGTATCAGGTTCTTGCTCTGGAGCATGGATGGGTGGAACAGAATCCTCTGGATTTTAAAGACAGCATGACGGAGATTGTGAGCAGGACGGCTGCATGGGCGCAGCAGGAAGGAGAAAGCATCGATGCAGTCGCCCTCACTTCACAGCGTTCCTCTGTCATTCCTCTGGACAGGGAGGGAAATCCCCTGTCGAATGCGCAGATGTGGCAGGATAAGCGGACGGTGCCGTTGGGAGCTTCCATGGAGCAGTATCACAGAGAAATTTTTGAGCTTTGCGGTTCGAGGGTGAATCCCGTATTTTCCGGCATCAAGATGAAGTGGATTCGTCAAAACCAGCCGGATATTTATGAAAAAGCATACAAGCTCGCTGTGATTCCTGATTATCTGGTTTACCATATGACAGGCAGCTTCTGTACGGATTATACTTATGGAAGCCGGTCTCTTCTTATGAACCTGAAAGACTGCCGCTGGGACAAACGTCTTTTGGAGCTTTTTGATGTGGAAGAGGAAAAGCTCTGCGAGCTGAAAGCGCCGGGAAGCATTATGGGCTGTACTACGAAGGAATTTGCAGAGCTTACGGGACTGAAAGAAGGAACACCCGTTATCAGCGCCGGAGGCGATCAGCAGTGCGGTATGCTTGGGCAGGGAGCGGTAAAACAGGGGCAGATTTCCCTGACACTTGGAACAGGCGGCTTTCTTCTGACGCCCTGTGAAAGCGTTCCGGACAGGCTGGACTGGGATGTGGTCTGCAACGCTTCATCGGCAGGCGGATACATTCTGGAAGCCAATATGCTGACCTGTACCTCGGCGATGGAATGGATGAAGCGCAGCTTTTTTCGTGAAGAAAAAGACTTTTACGGAAAGCTTAACGAGATTCTGGGCACGGTTCCCGCGGGCGCTCATGGCTGTATGATTCTTCCGTATTTTCAGGGAAGGTCGACTCCCGACTGGAACAGCCAGGCGACGGCGCTTTTCTCGGGAATTACTCTGAACACGTCGAGAGAGGATATGCTGAAGGCTCTTCTGGAGGGGATCGCTATGGAGATTGCCAACAATATTTCCTCGTTTGAAAGCTATGTTCCGGTAGAAAAGATTCTGATAAGCGGCGGACTTTCAAAAAGTGAAGCCTTTAACAGGATGCAGGCGAATATTTACGGAAAACCGGTGATCCGTACAGACAATCCCGAAAGTACGGCGGTCGGCGCTCTTCTTGTGGCTTCCGCAGCCATGGGACGCTATGCATCGGTGGAAGAGGCTTATGAAGCTGTAAAAGAAGACGGAAATCCTGTGATATATGAGCCGGATCTGGAAGAACATGAAAAATACAGAGAGCTTCAGCAAAAGATGAATTTACTTTATCAGGAGAACTTCAGCAAAAGGTAAATTTATTTTATCAGGAAAACTTGAGAAAAAAGGGGAATTGCATTTCCAGGTGATTTGTGATAGGCTATTCCTATGTCTGATTTTAAGATTTTTGAATATGAAATTCATACGACAAAGCTTCCGGCCGGAACAAAAGGGCCGGTCTTTGTCATGCTTGCAGATCTTCATAATCACAGGTATGGAGAGGAAAATGCCCGTCTGAGGGACGCGGTTTTGTCGCAGAATCCCGATGCGGTTCTTGTGGCAGGCGATCTTCTGATCGGCCGTGCCGGAGAGTCCTTTGAGCCTCCGCTGGAGCTTCTGCGCGCTCTGAGAAAAGAGGGCATTCCTGTCTATTACGGAAATGGAAATCATGAGTACAGGATGCGTCTTCACCCGGAGGTTTACGGCTCCATGTATGAAGAGTACAGCCAAAAGCTTCGTAAGATGGGAGTGACGCTTCTTGAAAATGCGGCAGCGGACTTTGAAGCAAAGGGACTTTCGGCAAGAATTTACGGCTTTGAGCTGGATGAAGCCTACTATAAAAAGTTCTGCCGGCTGAAATTTGAAGAGAAAACTCTGTCTGAGATTTTTGGAAAACCGGATCAGAAGAATTATCATATTCTTCTGGCGCACAATCCGGTTTATTTTGATGCGTACGCCCGATGGGGCGCAGACCTGACAGTTTCGGGACATCTGCACGGCGGTATTATCCGTCTTCCTGGAATCGGGGGCGTGATTACGCCTCAGGCATGGCTGTTTCCGCGCTATGATGCAGGTCATTTCCAGAAAGAAGGAAAGGATCTTGTGGTAAGCCGGGGGCTGGGAACGCATACGGTGAATATACGAATAGGAAATCCGGCTGAGCTGTCCGTGATTCGTCTGAAGGGAGAATAGACATGGGAATTCCCGTGAAACTGCCTGCATTTGAAGGTCCTCTGGACCTTCTTCTGCATCTGATAGAAAGTAATAAAATAGATATTTATGATATTCCGATTGTGATGATTACCGATCAGTATATGGAATATATCCGCGCCATGGAGACAAAAGATCTGAATGTGATGAGTGAGTTTCTTGTCATGGCAGCAACGCTCCTTGAGATTAAGGCAAAGATGCTTCTCCCGGCAGAGGTAGACGAGGAAGGGGAGGAGATTGACCCCCGCGCTGATCTTGTGGAACGTCTTCTGGAGTACAAGCTGTATAAGCATATGGCAGAGGAACTGAAGGAAAAGCAGAAGCTTGCAGGAAAATCTCTTTACAGAATGCCGGATATTCCTCCGGAGGTTGCATCCTATGTGGAGCCGGTGGATCTGGAAGAGCTTGTGGGCGATCTGACGCTTGCGAGGCTGAATGAAATCTTTCGCTCTGTGCTGCGTCGTTCCGAGGACAAGATCGATCCGGTCCGCAGTAAATTCGGCGAGATTGAAAAAGAAGAGGTCAGCCTGGAAGACAAGATGAGCTTTGTGGAGGAATGCGTGGCAAAAGCTCCGCGCACCAATTTCAGAAAGCTTTTAAAGAGCGCGGGGAAACGCGGAAAAATGCAGGTGATTGTGACCTTCCTGGCAGTGCTGGAGCTGATGAAGGTGGGAAAGCTCACGGTTCATCAGGAAGAAATTTTCGGAGAAATATACATAGAGGCAGGCGCGGGAAGCGCACAGAAGGAGTAAGTGTGGAAGAGAAGAGAACGGAGACTGCCCTGCGGGCAGCGATAGAGGCGATTCTGTTTGCAGCAGGAGACGCAGTAGAGGCGGGACGGCTTGCAGAGGTTCTGGAGCTGGACAGGCGGGAGATGACAGATATCCTGAGGCGGGCGGCTCTTCGCTACGAAGAAGAAGACAGGGGAATCCGCCTTGTAGAGTTGGACGGTTCCTGGCAGCTTTGCACGAAGACAGAGCATTACGAGGAACTGATACGGCTTGTGAAGCAGCCGAAAAAGCACGCGCTGACAGAAGTGCTTTTAGAGACGCTGTCGATTGTGGCGTACAAGCAGCCGGTTACCAAGCTTGAGATAGAAAAGATACGCGGCGTGAAAAGCGATCATGCGGTCAATAAGCTGATAGAATACGGGCTGATAGAAGAAACAGGAAGGCTTGACGCTCCGGGACGGCCGATTCTCCTAGGAACGACGGAAGAATTTTTAAGAAGCTTCGGCGTAAGCTCCGTCTCTGAGCTGCCCCAGGCGTCTCCTGAGGAGTTGGAAGGAATGAAAGAGGAAGCCGAGGGAGAGCTGGGACAGAAAGGCTGAAATAAAAAGGTTGAAGCAGAGGTTTCTCTTGTAGCAGAATCAGAGAAATAGCGATGCCGGATCATTACGGATGTGATGATCCGGTATTTTTTTGACTTTTTTGAAATCAAAAAGAGTTGAAGAGCACTGTGTTGGCTGTGTCACAGAATATGTTGGATTTTGTGTTGTTTTTATTAGATTTATATTGACTTATGTTGAAGTGATGATATAATAAAATCAGAAACAAAATAAAACCAGTGAAATGAAGGGTATCAGGAGGAATTGCTATGAATCTGGCAGAGGCAAAGGAATATGCAAAAAAGAATATTCACAACAGACCGCAGACAACCGGCCGTCTGGCGGGAAAAATTGCGATTGTGACAGGAGGCGCTCAGGGCTTTGGCTTTGGAATTGCTTCCGAGATGTACCAGGAGGGAGCAAGCGTTGTGCTGGCGGATCTGAATGACGCGCAGGCGGCGGAAGCGGCAAAGCAGCTTGGAGAGCGGGCAATCGGACTGAAGGTCGACGTATCGGATGCAGCTTCAATGGAGGCTATGATCTGCGCGGCTGTGGAGCACTTCGGAGGTCTTGATATCTTTGTGTCGAACGCGGGTGTTCTGAAGGCGGGAAGTCTCGAGGACATGACGCCGGAAGCTTTTGCCTTTGTCACAAAGGTAAACTATATCGGTTATTTCAACGGAGCGAAATATGCTTCTGCGATTATGAAGGAACAGCATGAGGCTGACGAGACCCAGTGGTTTGATATCATTCAGATCAATTCCAAATCAGGCCTGGAAGGCTCTAAGAACAACAGCGCTTATGCAGGCGGCAAGTTCGGCGGCATTGGTCTGACACAGAGCTTTGCTTTGGAGCTTGTGACTTCTCAGATTAAGGTAAATTCGATTTGTCCGGGCAATTTTTATGACGGTCCCCTCTGGTCCGATCCGGAGAGAGGTCTTTTCGTGCAGTATCTTAATGCGGGAAAGGTTCCGGGAGCGAAGACGGTTCAGGACGTAAAGGATTATTATCTCTCCAAGTCGCCGATTCACAGAGGCTGTACGCCGAAGGATGTTGCGAAGGCTTTGTTCTACTGTGTAGAGCAGACCTTTGAGACGGGTCAGGCTGTTCCTGTGACAGGCGGACAGAGTATGCTCAATTAGGAGGTTTGCATGGACAGATATGTGGAACGGCAGGAGGTTCTGAAAAAGCTGAACGTACCGGATCCGGAAAAGCGTCTCGAAAATCTCAGGAAGCTTTTGGAGGAAGAGACGGAGAAGCCGGAGGTTCGTCCGCAGTTTGCAAATAATCATATACATACGATTTATTCCTTCTCACCGTATTCGCCGGCGGCAGCTATTTACTGTGCCCGGGACGAGGGACTTGAGACGGCTGGAATTATGGATCATGATAGTATAGCGGGAGCAAAGGAGTTCCGTGAGGCTGGTAAGATAGCCGGAATCGGAACGACCTGCGGAATGGAATGCCGCGTAAGTCTTGCCGGAACAAGAATGGAAGGGAAGAAGCTGAACAATCCGGATCAGGCGGGAATCTGCTATATGGCAATTCACAGCGTTCCGGAAAAAAGCTTTGAGATGCTTGACCGTGCGTTTGCTCCTCTGCGGGAAAAGAGGAATGAACGGAACCGGAAAATGACGGAGAATATCAACCGTTTGATGGAGCCGTACGGAATCGTTCTTGATTTTGACAGGGATGTGATTACGGAATCTCAGTATGAAAACGGAGGCTCTGTGACAGAGCGCCATCTTCTTTACGCTCTGAGCAAGAAGATTTATGAAAAAGCAGGCAGAGGAGGCTGCGCAGACTTTGTGCAGAACAGGCTTGGAGTGACGCTGAACAGCACGGCGCAGGAGCGGCTTTCCGACCCGGAGAATCCGCATCTTCTTTACGACCTTCTCGGCGTTATGAAGGCAGAGCTTGTAGGAAAAATATATCTTCCGGCAGAAGAAGAGTGTATGAGTCTTTCGGAGCTTGTAAAGCTGGCGGATGAGGCGGGAGCTATTCTCTGTTATCCCTATCTCGGCGATGTGACAAGCTCTGTGACAGGAGATAAGAAGGCGGCAAAATTTGAGGACGATTTCCTTGACGAGCTTTTTGAAATGCTGAAGGAGGAAGGCGTGCGCGGCGTTACCTATATGCCTGCGCGCAACACGAAGGAGCAGCTGACGAGACTGCAGGGGCTGTGCAGAAAGTACGGCATGACAGAGATATCGGGAGAAGATGTGAACTCTTCCCGTCAGAGCATGATTTGTCCCCAGCTTCAGGAACCGGAGTTTCAGCATCTGGTAGCGGCGGCATGGAAACTGATTGAACGTGAAAGATAGATAAGAACGCGGCAGAGCGGAAAAAGAAAAGGAGAGAATACGATGAAAACAAAGGCACTGAGACTTTACGGAAAAGAAGACCTTCGTCTGGAAGAGTTTGAGCTTCCTGAAATCAAAGAAGACGAGATTCTGGCAAAAGTCGTTTCTGACAGTATCTGCATGTCTTCCTATAAAGCAGCTATGCAGGGCGAGGATCACAAGCGTGTTCCGGACAACGTGGCAGAGAACCCGATTATTATCGGTCATGAGTTCTGCGGAGAGCTGGTGCAGGTAGGAGCAAAATGGGCGCATGAGTTTAAGGCAGGCGAAAAGTTTTCCATTCAGCCGGCGATGAATTATAAGGGAAGCCTTGACGCTCCGGGATATTCCTATTCGTTTATCGGAGGAGACGCGACTTATGTTGTTATCCCGAATGAAGTCATGGAGATGGGCTGCCTTCTTCATTTTGACAGTGATAACTATTTCGGCGGTTCTCTGACAGAGCCCCTTTCCTGCGTGGCTGGAACCTTCCATGCGATGTATCATGTAACCCGCGGAAAGTACGAGCATGATATGGGAATCAGAGAAGGTGGAAAGATGGCGATTCTGGCAGGCGTAGGTCCGATGGGACTGGCAGCTATCGATTACATTATCCACTGTGACAGAAAGCCTTCGATGCTTGTGGTGACAGATATTGACGATGCGAGACTTGAGAGAGCTGCTCAGGTGCTTTCTCCGGAAGAGGCGGCAGAAAACGGAATTCAGCTTTCCTATGTCAATACAGGAAAGGTAGAAGACGCAAAAGCGTTTATGATGGAGTTTACAGACGGATCAGGCTATGACGACGTTCTCGCTTTTGCACCGGTTGCAGCCGTAGTGGAGCTTGCCGACAGCATTCTGGCACAGGACGGATGTCTGAACTTCTTTGCAGGTCCCTCTAATCCTGAGTTTTCTGCAAAATTCAATTTCTACAACGTACATTATGCCGGAACGCATGTTGTAGGAACCTCCGGCGGAAATACGGACGATATGAAAGAGTGTCTTTCCATGATTGGACAGGGCAAGCTCGATCCGGCGATTCTTATCACGCACATCGGAGGACTTGACGTGGCAAGAGAGACTACGCTGAATCTTCCGAAGGTTCCCGGTGGAAAGAAACTGATTTACACGCATATTTCCCTGCCGCTTACTGCAATCGCTGATTTTGAGGAAAAGGGAAAGACCGATCCTCTGTTTGCGAAGCTGGCAGAGCTGGTAGCGAAAACAAACGGGCTGTGGAACGCAGAAGCGGAGAAATACCTTCTGGAGCATGCGCCCTCTATTTGAAAATAATACCGTTACAAAGGACAGAGTGCTTCTGCACATAGAAAAGTACCGCTCTTTCATCTGACCGGATGAAGGAGCGGTATTTCTGATCAGAAAGATTCTGAACTGAAAAATTTTGATTTGAAAATTTTTGATCTGAAATTTCCTGTCGGCAGAGGCAGGAAGCTATAGGATTCCCAGTGAAATTTTTAATTTCAGTATGCGCAGGACAGATTCGTTAATCTGTTCCTCTGTAATTTTCCCCTCTTCAACTGCCTGAAGTACAGCCGGGATCTGAACCTCAAAATCTGTACAGCACAGCAGATCATTTCCTGCCTGTACAGCCAGGACGGCTGCTTCTGTGTCGCCTGCAAAATCCCTCACACCATTCATGGCTAAATCGTCCGTTATGATGACTCCGGTAAAGCCCAGTTCTTCTCTCAGAATTTTGTGTACCTCCAAAGACAGGGAGGAAGGAGTCTGACCATCCATGCAGGAGACGATATTATGAGACACTAAGACCATATCGGCTCCCGCATGAATCCCTGCCTGGAAGGGCAGAAAATCGGAATCTAAGAATGTCTCATAGGGGCGATGATCATAAGCAATTCCTGTGTGCGTATCCGCATTATTTCCATAGCCCGGAAAATGCTTGAGGACGCTTCCGACGCCTTCTTCGGACATGGTCTGCACAACGGATTCTACATAGGCGGAAGTCTGCTCTGCATCCTGACCGAAGCTTCGTTTATAAATGAAATCATCCGGATCTTGCGAGATGTCACAGACGGGAGCAAAATTCAGATTAATACCCAGACTGTGCAGTAATTCACATCTCTCCCGGGTGTCGCTTTGAATCAATTCAAAGCCTCCCTTTTTATAGAGTTCCTGAGAAGACAGGAAAGGCTCGGAACGTAAATTAGGGTTGGTGCTGATACGGTTGACGGTTCCGCCTTCTTCATCGACGCCGATAAACAGGGGGATTTTTGCTGCGCTCTGGTAACTTTGAATCGTCCGGACAATTTCTTCTTCTGTTTTTCCAGAGAAGTCACGCCCAAAAAGGATGTAGCCTCCGAGATGATACTCGGCTGCCTTCTGTGCACCGTCTGTTTCGGGGCAGCGGGCAAGAAACATCTGACCTGTTTTTTCCTCCAGAGTCATTTCATTTAAAAGCTCCTGCGCTTTTTGAACAGCGGAAGTGTTCGCTGTTTCCGTTTTTACGCTTTCCTGAAGCTCCTGCGCGTCATTGTCAGCATCGGAATTTCCGACAGTTTCTGCCTCGGGCGCGGAGAAATTGCCTGAAAAATGAGGTTTGCTCTGCGTAAAGCCAACAGGGAAATCCCTGCGCATATAAAAAGCAGGACAATTACGCAGAAAAGAAACAGCCTGTTCTTTTTTTCGACCTTTTTTCTATTATTTGTCCGTTTCATGTAATCCTCCTGAAAACAAAATTTATATTTGATAAATTCTCCCTTTTTATTATATCGGAAAACCGCAGAAATACAATTTTAAAAGCTGCCGTTTTTGTCATCTGAAATGTCAAAAACTCTTGACATTTCTATGAAAATATTGTACTTTGAAAATGTAAAAAGAATTTGACATATT
>CAUWNO010000022.1:0-21765 GCA_963559965.1 uncultured Lachnospiraceae bacterium
TTACTATAATCCGTTTTATGACGTGACCAACAGTATTGCGTCGGCATGGTTTGCCCGTGATTTTTTTAAGGATACGGAAGATATTCTGATTATGAACGCCGATGTTTTTCTTGAAGAAGGAATCCTTGACGAGATTATGGAATCTCCTTTGTCTCCAGTGCTTTTCTCAGATGAGACGCGGAAGGAAGAGGCAGATTATAAGTTTTTCTACAAGGATCAGATACTTCTTAAATACGGAAAAGAGCTGACAGGAGAGGATATCACGGGAGAATATATCGGCGCGGCGAAGATGAAAGCAGATTTTATTCCGCAGTTTGTCCGTCAGCTGGAGACGATGATTGGGAAACAGCAGCATTCCGTGTGGTGGGAAAATGTTTTGTACGCTATGACAGGCGAGAGAGATATCTATGTTCAGAATGTGGAAAATAAATTCTGGGCAGAGGTAGATTATATTGAAGACTACGAGAGAATTCTGAACTACAGGAAGAACAGGGATAAAGAATGAAAAAGACGGCAGAGATCTGTACGGGAAGCTATGAGGACTGTCTGACGGCATACAGAGCCGGAGCCAGCCGCGTCGAGCTTAACAGCGCTCTGTGCGTGGGAGGGCTGACGCCGACGACAGCCGTACTCAGAAAAGTAAAAGAAGAAACGGATCTTCGGGTGATCTGTATGGTGCGCCCGCGTGCAGGCGGTTTCTTTTATACGCCAGAGGAAAAAGAGATTCTCATGCTGGAAGCAAGAGAACTTCTTGAGGCGGGAGCGGACGGTCTTGCGTTTGGCTTTCTCCGGGCAGACGCAGAGCTGGATGAGAAAAGCACAGCGGAAATGACAGAGCTGATTCATTCCTTTCGGGCAGAAGCTGTATTTCACAGAGCCTTTGATCTCTGCCGCGATCCGGAAAAGATGATGGAAAAGCTCATCTTCAGCGGCGTTGACAGGGTGCTGACGTCAGGCAGACAGGCTAAGGCATGGGAAGGAAGAGAAGAGATACGCAGACTTCAGGAAGCCTTTGGAGACAGGATAGAGATTCTTGCCGGAAGCGGCGTGAATGCGGAAAATGCCGGAAGGCTCATGGAATATACAGGGATTTCCCAGGTGCATTCCTCCTGCCGGGGCTACCGAAAAGACGCGGCGGCGCGCACGGAACGGGTGTCCTACGCGTACCTCCCGGCGCCCCATGAGGAGGAGTATGATATCGTATCCGAAAAGCTCGTTCGGGATTTCCTGGAAGCGGCAGAAAGAGACCGGAACAGTATATCGGAAGAAGATCAGCTTTTTTGAGACATGCGCTCTGTTATCAAATCGGCAACGACACGGGAAGCATTTCCGTCATCATAGAAGCCGAGCATATCGCAAAATTCCTGACAGCGTTCTTTGTATGCTTCCTCGTCGAAATCCCTTATCTGCTGCATCAGTTCTTCGTTTGAAAGAGCAAGCGTAAACGGAAGATCTTTCAGATCGAAATAATAATCTTTTGTCCGCTTCATTTCTTCGTAATCCTCTGCATAGAGAAAGCCTGGCTTTCCTATCATGGGAAAATCAAAGGCGCAGCCGGAATAGTCGCTGATGATGATATCGGAGGCGACGAGAAGCTCCTGCATATTTTCGTAGGGACTGGCGTTCAGAATCCGCTCGGTGTAGGTGAGAGGATAATCCTGATAGCTTACATTGGGATGCATACGGACAAGAACAGCCCAATTTCCGCCGAAACGTTCAGACAGGACGGTAAGAAGCCGGCTGTAGTCAAGGTTGTACATGTCGGTTTTGCGGCTGTCCCGGTAGGTCGGCGCATAGAGCGCAAGGCGCGTCCCGTCGGGAAGGCCAAAATGGCGGAGTACCTTTTGGCGGTAAGGAGCCGGATCTTCAAAATAGATATCGTTTTTTGGAATGCCCTTTTCCAGAATAGGACCGTCGTACCAGAAAGCTTCCCGGTAGGAATTACTCTCCCAGCGGCAGCAGGCGAGCAGAAGATCCATATTCCTGGAGTCGATTTTGGCGTATTCCACATATTTTCGTGACAGAGCATCCTCGCAGTCTTTTTCTACTTTTTTGAGGCCGAGACCCCCGTGCCAGGTCTGGATATAAAACTGCTCCGGACGCTTTTTAAAATAATAAAGCTTTCTTGTATCGTCTACCCAGGTTCCTGCCGTTGCCATATGCCAGGCAAAGGCAGCCGTATTTGGACGGACCGGATGAATGCCGGAGGGAAGATCGTAGTCGGCGGCAGCCGTCCAGTAGAGCTTCCAGCCTTCGTTTCTTTTCAGAAATTCCTGCGCAATAAATTTGGGGTTGTCTCCGTATCCGCCCCCGTTAAAATTGCTGAACACAATTTTTTTCCGATCGAGGGGAAAGAGGACAAAAAGATTCCAGCACAGCCTCATAAAAAGACGGTGCGCTTTGAGATATACGGGTAAAATGATTTTTTTAATCACAGCAGTCTCCTTTTTTCCATAAAATATATGTCTTATTTTAGCACCACTTCTTCCGAAATGGAAGAGAGATGCAATTTGAGTTTGCACAATTTTGGAAAATGAGTTATAATCGGTATAAAGATCAGTCAGTCCGCCGAATATGTCTGGCGGGATTCCCTAAAGAAAAAATAAAATGTATCAAACCATTTACCAGAAAGCTTTCAGAACTATGAATCAGGAGGATATGGAATGACAAGAGAACAATATGAATCACTTCCGCTGGTAGAGCTAAAGGAGATTGCGAAAGCCAGAGGAATGAAGGGTACGTCCGCCGTGAAAAAAGGAGACCTGATTGCCATGATGCTGGAGAAGGACGAGGAGACAAAGACCCGCCGGACGCCGGAGAAGGAAGAAGAGACAAAAGCACGCCGGACGCCGGAGAAGGAAGAAGAGACAAAAGCACGCCGGACGCAGGAGAAAGATGAGGAGACAAAGATCCGCCGGATGCCGGAAAAGCAGGAGGCGCAGCCCAGTCTTGACAGCGGACAAACTGTAAATGGAATTCTCGAGGTGCTTGGGGACGGCTACGGATTTATACGAAGCGCGAATTACCTGCCGGGCGAGAATGATATTTATGTAAATCCTTCCATGATTCGCCGTTACAATCTTAAAACGGGCGATATTCTCTGCGGAAATGTAAAGGTAAAGGCGCAGACGGAAAAATTTGCAGCGCTGCTGTATCTGAAGTCTGTCAACGGCGAGCGCCCGGAAGAGTCCTCAAGACGGAGGAATTTTGACGAGCTGACGCCGATATTCCCGAATAAAAGAATTCATCTGGAGCGTCCGGGCGGAAGTACGGCTATGCGTGTAGTAGACCTGATTTCCCCTATCGGAAAGGGACAGAGAGGAATGATCGTGTCGCCGCCCAAGGCAGGAAAGACGACGCTTCTCAAGGACGTTGCAAAATCCATCACACGCAATCATCCGGAGATGAAGCTTCTGATTCTTTTAATCGATGAGCGTCCGGAGGAAGTTACAGACATTAAGGAAGCTATTGAGGGACCGAATGTGGAAGTGATTTACTCGACATTCGATGAACTGCCTGAGCATCACAAGAGAGTTTCGGAGATGGTGATAGAGAGAGCAAAGCGTCTCGTAGAATACAGAGAGGATGTTGTGATTCTTCTGGACAGCATCACGCGCCTTGCCAGGGCTTATAATCTGACAGTTCCGCCCAGCGGAAGAACACTTTCCGGAGGTCTTGATCCGGCTGCCCTCCATATGCCGAAGCGCTTCTTCGGAGCGGCGCGCAATATGCGGGAGGGAGGCAGTCTGACGATTCTTGCGACGGCTCTCGTAGAGACGGGAAGCAAGATGGACGATGTGATTTACGAGGAGTTTAAGGGAACGGGAAATATGGAGCTTGTACTGAACAGGAAGCTTCAGGAAAAGAGAGTCTTCCCCGCCATCGATATTCCGAAGTCGGGAACGCGCAGGGAGGATCTTCTTCTGACAGAGGAAGAGCTGGAAGCAGTGGAAATTATCCGCAAGGGACTTAACGGGCTGAAGCCTGACGAGGCTGTGGAAAATGTTCTGAATATGTTCGACCGCACACGGAACAACGAGGAGTTTGTGCAGACAGCGAAGAAGACAAGATTTGTCTGAAACAGAAGAAAAGCGTTTGTCGTTTTCGGCTGAAAATGACAGGCGCTTTTCTGATTTTCCGGCAGTTCTCATTTTATGTCGTGTTCATTGGAAAGCGTTTGTGTTAGTATTGAGGCGAAAGGGAGGGGAAGATATGCAGCAGGAGAAAACGGGACGGCTGATAGCAAAGCTCAGAAAGGAAAAGGGACTGACGCAGGAGAAGCTGGCAGAGCGCCTGGGAGTAAACAGCAGAAGCGTTTCGCGATGGGAAAATGGACGCTGTATGCCGGATCTTTCACTTTTGCAGGCGCTTTCCGCAGAGCTTGGAATTACCGTGACAGAGCTTCTGGAAGGAGAGCGGGAAACTGGCGGAGCAGAGAAAGCAGAGAAAGACTGGAACAAAGAACTGAAACTGATTCTTAAAGCGGCGCAAAGAGAGTACTCCGGGAAAATAAGAAAAGTAAACGCGCTGTATGGAACGGGACTGCTCTGTCTTGTGGCAGCGGCGCTTCAGTATCAGTTCGGATTGTTTTCTCCGTTTTTCGTACCAGATAAAAAGGGCTGGGCAGGAGCGGTTTTCGCTGTATCCGGTTTGATCTTTGGTCTTGCAGGATTTGGAGCCGGAAGGCGGGCGGCGGAACCGTCGGATGAAGGAAGATGGGAGAGAGTCCTGAGAGGGAGGAAGATGAATATGATGACAGCGCAGGAAATGATAGATTATGTAAAGAGAGAACAGGATATTCAGGAAAGAACCTACCGGAAGGTGTTTGAGGCGATTGCGCGTGAGCTTCAGGAAGGGGAGCATATTTGCGAGATAGCGGTGGGAAGCGAGTATGTGTATAACAATTTTCCGGTGATGTGGTACGCAGGGCTTGTAGTGACAGAGGAAAGAATTCTTCTGGGCGGGCAGAAATGGAAGGGAATGTGGATTCTGAGATATCCTGTGGAAAGCTGGCAGTTAGAGAATTTTACATCAGTTACGACAGAGTTTTCAGGTATGGGAATGTATCTTGTTATGAATATGGAAGGAAGGGAGCTTCGGATTAAGATGAAAGGCGCCCGGGAAGCGGAGAAACTGTGCGGTCAGATACGCGAGCTCGTATGCAAAAAGCAAGGGAAAGAGTAAATATTTTGCTTGCAATACCGATGCTTCTATGCTATAATCTAAAAGCTGTTATATAGTCAGCTTAACTGCAGGGACTTGCAGGGATAGCCCGGGGTAGCTTGGCGCGGATTCATCAGAGTGTCATTGACCGGGAATTAAGGTAACAGAAGTTCACAGAATATGAATGAAGAGGTGAAAAACATGAAGGAAGGAATCCATCCGGAGTATTATCAGGCAACCGTAACCTGCAACTGCGGCAACACATTTGTAACAGGTTCTACAAAGAAGGACATCCACGTTGAAATCTGCTCCAAATGTCACTCATTCTACACAGGACAGCAGAAGGCTGCGGCGGCTCGCGGACGTATTGATAAATTCAATCGTAAATATGGTATCACGAAATAAGAAGTGTGAGCAAGGGGTGAGGTTGGATAATCTCACCCCCTTTTGTGATTATGGAGGAAAGAAGCAGTGATGAAAGCGGCGGGAAAATCTTCGGGAATCGGGGGACAGGCTGTTCTGGAAGGCATTATGATGAAGAACAGAGATGTTTACTCGGTGGGCGTGCGTAAGCCTGACGGAGAGATAGAAGTGCATTTAAGCACATACGAAGGAACCGGAAGCAGGAAGCTGAAAAAGATTCCGGTGATCCGGGGAATCCTGAACTTTGTGGATTCTCTTGTCCTTGGAATGAAATGCCTGACCTTTTCGGCAGGATTTTATGACGAGGAAGAGGCGCAGCCGTCCAAGGCAGACGCATTTATGCAGAAGGTTTTTGGTGAGCGGGCAGAAAAAGTCGTAATGGGAATAACGGTGGCGTTTTCTATCGTTATGGCTGTTGCGATCTTTATGATTCTGCCGTATCTGGCTGCAGCTCTTCTGCGCAGGGTCATCGTGTCGGATACACTTCTTGCGGTTGTCGAGGGAGCTATCCGGCTGCTTTTGTTTATCGGATATGTACTTCTGATTTCCAGAATGAAGGATATTCAGAGAGTTTTTCAGTATCACGGAGCAGAGCATAAGTGCATTAACTGTGTGGAAAACGGTCTGGAGCTGACAGTGGAAAATGTGCGGAAAAGCTCAAAGCATCATAAACGGTGCGGAACCAGCTTTATGCTGATAGTCATGGTAGTGAGCATCATTTTCTTTATTTTCATTCGTGTGGAATCTCCGATTCTGCGCGTCGTTTTCCGTGTGGCGCTTGTTCCGGTGATAGCGGGCGTATCTTATGAGTTCATCCGTCTGGCAGGAAATACGGACAATCAGCTTGTTCAGATTCTGAGCCGTCCCGGCATGTGGCTTCAGGCTCTGACGACAAAAGAGCCGGACGACAGTATGATAGAAGTGGCGATTGCGGCTGTTGAGGCTGTCTTTGACTGGAGAGCCTACCAGGGAAGAGAGCCGCTTGCCCCAAAAGAAGTCACAGAAGAAGAAACACAGGAAAAAAATGCGAAAGAGCTTCAGACAGCTGCAGAGGCAGATCTGCAGGATGTGGAGGCAATTCTGGAGGAAGAGGCGTGACGCTTCGGGAGGCGTGCCGGGAAGGGGCAGGTATTCTTTCCAGGGCAGGAATTGCGGAGGCGGATCTGGATGCATGGTATCTTCTGGAATGGGTGAGCGGTGTAAGCCGGAGTCATTATCTTGCATATCCGGAGGAAGAACTGACGTCTGATCAGGAAGCTTCGTTTCAGAAAGCGCTGGCGCAGCGTGCAGAAAGAATTCCCTTACAGCACATTACCGGAGAGCAGGAGTTTATGGGATTGTCTTTCAAGGTTAGCGATAAGGTGCTGATTCCAAGACAGGATACAGAGGTTCTTGTGGAGGAAGCGCTGAAATATTTAAAGCCGGGGATGAAGTTTCTTGACCTTTGCACAGGCTCAGGCTGTATTCTCTTAAGTCTCCTTCACAGCTGTCCGGGCGTGGAAGGAACGGGAGCGGATCTTTCCGGGGAAGCGCTTCAGGTCGCAGAAGAAAACAGGCAGCGTCTGGGGATTCAGGCGGAGCTGATAAAGAGCGATTTGTTTGAAGAGATAGAGGGAAACTTTGATATGATAGTTTCCAATCCTCCGTACATCAGAAGCGGAGAAATCGATCATCTGATGGAAGAGGTGCGTCTTTATGATCCCAGGATGGCTCTTGACGGGCATGAAGACGGTCTGTATTTTTACAGGAAAATAGCGAAGGAAAGTCCGTGCTTTTT
Organism: uncultured Lachnospiraceae bacterium; assembly: GCA_963559965.1. Lineage (GTDB taxonomy): Bacteria > Bacillota > Clostridia > Lachnospirales > Lachnospiraceae > Laedolimicola. The sequence goes on from CAUWNO010000022.1 coordinate 7,364, forward strand.
GAAAAGCGGAGGAATGCTTCTTCTTGAAACAGGATATGATCAGGGAGAAAGTGTTCCGCAGATTCTGAGAGAGCAGGGCTTCCGTGAAATAGAGGTAATCCGGGATCTTGCCGGTTTAGACAGAGTAGTGATAGGGCGTAGAGCCTGATAATGGAGGATAAATCATGTTTGATAAATTAGACGATCTGCTGCTGCGCTTCGAGGACGTGATGAACGAGTTGAACGATCCTTCGGTGGTTGCAGATCAGACACGTTTTCGCCGGCTGATGAAGGAACAGAGCGATCTTCAGCCGATTGTGGAAACTTACAGTGAATACAAGAAATGCAAAGAGACGGTAGAAGAGAGTCTTCAGATGCTGGAAGAAGAGAGTGATGAGGAAATGCGTGAGATGCTCAAAGAGGAGCTGTCAGGTGCAAAAGCCCGCATCGAGGAGCTGGAGCATACGCTGAAAATCCTTCTTCTGCCCAAGGATCCCAATGATGATAAGAACGTTATTGTGGAAATCCGTGCGGGCGCAGGCGGAGATGAGGCAGCTCTTTTTGCGGCTGAAATCTACCGTATGTACGTCCACTATGCAGAGAGCCGCCGCTGGAAGATTGAGGTAATGGAGGCAGATGAGATAGGCATAGGCGGAATGAAGAGCGTGACGTTTATGATTCAGGGACAGGGCGCTTATTCCGTTATGAAGTATGAATCCGGCGTACACCGTGTGCAGAGAGTTCCGGAGACGGAATCGGGCGGAAGAATCCATACTTCTACTATTACGGTTGCCGTGATGCCGGAGGCGGAAGAGGTTGACGTCCAGATAGATGAAAAGGATATCCGAATCGACGTTATGCGTGCTTCGGGAAATGGAGGACAGTGCGTAAATACAACGGACTCTGCCGTTCGTCTGACGCATTATCCTACAGGTATCGTTGTGTACAGCCAGACAGAAAAATCTCAGCTTCAGAACAAGGCGAAGGCATTTGCCCTTTTGAGAGCAAAGCTTTACGATCTGGAATGCCAGAAGGCGCATGATGCAGAGGCAGAGGCAAGAAGAAGCCAGATTGGAACGGGAGACCGTTCAGAGAAGATAAGAACTTATAATTTCCCGCAGGGACGTGTAACCGATCACAGAATCGGTTTGACACTGTATAAGCTTGACAAGATCATGAACGGAGATATACAGGAAATTATCGATGCCTGCATAGCGGCTGATCAGGCTGCGAAGCTCGCGAAGATGAACGAGTAACTGTCTTTATGAGGGATGGAAGTGATGAAGAGTAGAAAAGAGAAGCCGAGAGTAGAAGTTATTTTCTATTTACTCGCTTTTTGCTCTGGCTTTGTTTGTGCGCATATATAAACTTGGAGATCTGCCGTACGGTCTTCATATAGACGAAGCAGGAATGGGATATGACGCATGGTCTTTATCTCAATGGGGACTTGATCGGTATTACAAGTTTTATCCGGTTTATTTTATTAATTATGGAGGCGGTCAGAGCGTTTTATATGGTTATCTCTGCGCGTTTCTCTTGAAGTTTCTGGGACTTTCGACGACTGTGTTTCGTATACCTGCCGTTGTGTTTGGTATGCTGACCTGGCTGTTTGGAACGCTGTTGATTCGCGAAAATCTGGGGAAAAAGGAAGGAATGGCTGGCTCTTTGCTTTTGGCAGTGTGCCCCTGCTTTATTTTAATGTCAAGAATGGCTCTTGACTGTTTCCTTTTTTCCGGTTCCGCAGCAGTTTCTATTTATTGCTTCACGAAAGCAATAAAAGCCGGAACAGGAAGAAAAGCACTGTGTTTGTATGGCGTTACAGGAATTTCTTTTGGAGTGACTTTGTATACCTATGCATTAAGCTGGTTGGTTGTACCTTTGTTTCTGGTTTTTGCAATCAGTTATCTTTTGTATCTTCATAAGATTAGCTGGAAGCAGCTTGTTTGTATGGGGATTCCTCTGGCTCTTCTGGTAGCGCCATTGATGTTGATGCTGGCGATAAATACCTTTGAACTTCCGGAGATTGCAACGATCCATTTTACAATTCCCAGACTTTTAGAATATCGAGGAGCAGAGGTTTCTCTTAAAAATGTGATCAATAATATTCCGTTATTGGTTCAGTCACTCTTTTTTAATGATGATTGGAGATACAATTCTGTTCCTACCTGGTTCTCTATGTATCTGGTATCCATTCCGTTTGTTTTAATAGGAGCAGGGGAAGGGATCCGGGGATTGTGCCGTTCTGTTCGGGAGAGAAAAATATCTTTTACAGCAGTGATATTTTTCTGGTTTACAGCACAGATATGTATGGGACTTTGTATTAAAGATCCGAATGTAAATAAAATGAACGGCATTTATTTTTCCATGGTATTCCTGACGATACTTGGTTTTAATAAGTGCTGGAAGGGGCTTATATCGCTGAAGGGAAAAAGAGTGTTTTTGTTTGGAACAGCAGGTTTATATCTGGTATTTTCCCTGAGTTTTATCGGATACTATTTTACAAAATATACTGAGGAAACCCATCCGCTTCCGCTTTTTGCAGAAACGTATGCAGAGGTACTGGAGGATTGGAAAGATGTCATCGGGGACAGGCAGGTTTATACGGATATGATGTATATTTATTATGCTTTAGGGGAAAAACAGTCGCCGATGGAATTTCAGCTGATCGAACAGGGAATGTCAGACAGAGGAAATGTACACTTTGGATTTCCGGATAAGATTGATGAAGATGGATTTTACATTACATTTGACGGAGGAAGCCTCACAGAACAATTAAAAAAAGATGGTTTTCAGTCGATTCAGACAGGTAAGCTCACTGTTTTATATAAATAGGGGCAGGCAGGAAAACGCTTATGAATAAAAACGCAGATTTGTCCGCTCAGGGCCGCAGTCAGACGATCGATGCGGTCAAGGGCGCAGCCATTCTTCTTGTGATGGCAGGTCATGTACTGGTCTGGAATCATATGGAGGATCCTTATATTTACGATGTCATAAAGGTAATTCAGATGCCGCTGTTCATTATGGTCAGCGGCTATCTGTGCGGAGCGGGACGCCGGGTGAAAGATTTTGGCGGCTATGTTCAGATTATGAAAAAGAGAGCGATCGCCTATCTGACGCCCTTCTTTTTCTGGATTATTCTGCTTCATCCGCGTACGCCTTTGTCAAGCATTAAAGCAACGCTCTTTGATCTTGACGAGGGTCTGTGGTTTCTGATGACGCTTTTTCTCCTGACATGGATGATTTATACGGCTCAGCTTGCAGAAAGCTGCGCAGGGCGTTTAAAAAAAGCTGCGTTTTGGACAGTTTACCTCGCCTTGACTGTCTTTGTGGTTCTGGAGACATTTTTTGGCGTGGAATTTTTAAGCCCGGGACTTACAAGGCTTTATCTTCCTTTTTACCTGACGGGATATTTAGCAGGAGAGCATAAGGAACTCCTGCAGAAGATTCCTGCTGTCTGGAAGAATGTGACGGGCGCACTGTCGCTTGCAGCCCTGCTTCTGATGGCGGCTTTTCTCGATCTTCAGGATGTGGGAACGCTGCTTCTTTTGGGAAGACAGGTTCTTGCCTCGTTCCTTGGATGCTGCGCTGTGTGCTGGATTTTCAGTGTGGGCAGGAAAGGAAGAGTCGAGAAGGCACTTGCTTTTGTTGGAAAGTATACGCTGGAAATTTATGTGCTGCATTTCCATTTTGCAACGGTGCTGAATCAGGGGAAGACGTATGAGCTGTATACATGGGAAGGAATGCTGTTTGCGGTCTTATCCTTTGCGGCGATGAGCCTGATTACAGCAGTTTTGATTATCGTGACGAAAAAATTCAGGATTCTGGATTTTCTTCTGTACGGCAAGACACAGAAGAAGACGAGGGTATAGGCGGAGGAAATTATGGGATTCACATCGCTGGCGTTTCTGCTATTTTTTCTTATAGTATGGTTTTTCTATCTCTTGCTTCCCGGCAGATTCCGGACAGTCTGGCTTCTTCTGGCAAGTTATGTATTTCTGGGCAGTGTTAAGGTTTCCTGGCTGCTTGTTCTTCTTGCGTCCACACTTACGACGTATATCTGCGGTCTGGGCTTAGAGAGGCTTAGAGAGACAGGAGAGAAGAAGAGAAGGGCGGCAGGGTTTCTTTTTGCCTTTGCAGTCGGCGTACATGTGCTGGCTCTGTCATTTTTCAAATTCAATCGTTTTCAGATTCTCCTTCCGGTGGGACTTTCCTTTTATACGTTTCAGGCGATAGGATATCTTGCAGATATCTGGAGGGGAGAAGAAAAGGCGGAAAAGAATTTTCTTATTTTTGCACTGTTTCAGGCATTTTTCCCAAAGCTTGTCCAGGGACCGATTGAGAGAAGCGGGAATCTGCTTCGTCAGATTCGGGAGCTTCCGCAAAAACGTGTGCGCGATATCGAAAGAATAAGAAGCGGCGGACTGCTCATTTTGTGGGGACTTACGGAGAAACTTCTGATTGCAGACAGAATTGCGATTCCGGTAAATGCGGTATACAGTCAGTTCGGCGCGTTCGGAGGCGTAGAGATTGTTCTGGCGACGTTTCTGTATGCCTTTCAGATTTACTGCGACTTCTGCGGTTATACGGATATCGCAAGAGGAACGGCAGAGATTCTGGGCTTTGATCTTCTCTGCAATTTCAGACGTCCGTACCTGGCGGATTCCATTCAGGATTTCTGGAGAAGATGGCATCTTTCCCTGAGTTCCTGGTTAAGAGATTATGTCTATATTCCGCTTGGCGGCAGCAGAAAAGGGAAACTGCGGCGCGGAATCAATATTATGGCAACCTTCCTGATAAGTGGAATCTGGCACGGAACGGGTCTTCACTTTCTTGTATGGGGCGGACTTCATGGATTAGGACAGGTTTTTGATATTAAAAACTGGCATTTGCCGCGCTGGATGAAAAGAGTTCTTGTGTTCCTTTTTGTAGATTTGACGTGGATGGTGTTTCGTGTCAATTCCCTTGGAGATCTGAAGGGAATGCTTTTGATTATTTTCCGGAATTTCCGGCTCGGAGATTTTGCAGGAATGCAGTTGGTGCCGTTTGAATGGCTTCTGGTTGTCCTCGGAATTCTTCTTGTGACAGGAAAGGATCTGGCAAATGAGAGAGGAATTGTGCTGCGTCCCTGGATTTTAAGCCGGAATGCGGTGGCAAGATGTCTGATTTATACGGGACTGATATCCGCAGTTGTCATTTTTGGCGTCTATGGAGCAGCTTATGATACCAGCGGTTTTCTGTATACACAGTTTTGACAGTCAGAGGAAAGGAAGGGCATATGAAGAAAAAGGGCTTTGGAATACTTCGCTTTGCCGGTATGGCTACTGCTGTGATGCTTCTGACAGGGCTTCTTGTGAAAGGCTGCAATTATCTTCTGACAGACGATACGCAGAGCTATACGAGACTTACAATGCACGAACTGTATGAGACGGCAGGAAGAGAAAAGGAGATAGACTCTTTGTTTCTTGGAAGCTCGCATTGTTTTCGAGCTTATGATCCCATGCAGTTTGAAGAGCTGACAGGGAAAAATGCCTTTAATCTCGGCTCATCGGCGCAGAATTATGATACCTCCTATTATCTTTTGAAAGAGGCGCTGCGTCTTTGCGATATCAGAACAGTTTATCTCGATATGCATTATAAATTTCTGTTTATTGATAAAAAGGACAGAGATCTGGTACAGGCGAATATCATTTCTGATTATATGAGGTTTTCGCCGAACAAGCTGGAATTTCTTCTGACAACCTCCGAGGCAAAGGAGTATACAAACCGTTTCTTTCCGTTCAGGAGAAACTGGCAGGAGCTTGGGGACTGGGAGTATCTTCGCGGAGTGTGGGAAAAGAAGGGGACAGACGCTTACAGAAGCTATGCCCCGGTTCGTCAGGAACAGGAGTATTATGCAGGCAGAGGCTTTGTCTGGTCGGACGAGGAACTTGATGCTCAGGCGATTACCTGGTGGGACAATTTTACTCCTGTGTCGGAGGATATGCAGAGCGAAGTGACTTATACGCTGGAATATATTGAAAAGATCGTGCGTCTCTGCGAGAAAGAGGGAATCCGTCTTGTGTTTGTGACAGCGCCGAGCTTTGACCGGTATCTGGAAGCGGTGGGTCCTTATGACGAGGCTCATGAATATATTCAGAACATGGCGGACGGCTTCGGAGTACCCTACCTTGACTTTAATCTGTGCAGAGACGAATATCTTGCCCTGGGAGAAAACAGCTATCTTGACGTAGATCATCTGAATGGAAAGGGAGCCGAGCAGTTGACGCAGCTTCTGGCGGAGATTTCTCAAAAGGCGGAAGATAAGGCTTCCTGGCAGGAACTGATTGACGAATATTTTAACGCATGGTATGATTAAAGATAATGGAAAGAAGCAGAAAGTGAGGCGGTTAGATATGAAGATTATGGCAAACCGTATGGATCGCGGATTTTTCCGGTATCAGGAGGAATTTGAGGCAAAGGCTCTGGAAGTCCTCCGATCGGGCTGGTATGTGCTTGGAAATGAAGTAAAAAGCTTTGAGGAAGAGTTTGCGGCGTACACAGGCGGAGGGTACTGCGTAGGTCTTGCCAGCGGACTGGACGCTCTGTGGATTGCTTTCAGGCTTCTCGGAATCGGAGAGGGAGACGAGGTAATCGTACAGGGAAATACCTACATCGCCAGTGTTATGGGAATTACGATGAACCATGCGACGCCGGTCTTTGTAGAGCCTGACGAATACTATAATATAGACGTATCAAAGATTGAGGAAAAGATTACGGAACGCACGAAAGCGATTCTTGTGGTTCATCTGTATGGACAGGCGTCGGATATGGCAGGCGTAAAAGCTTTAGCCGATAAATATAATCTGAAGCTGGTGGAAGACTGCGCTCAGTCTCACGGAGCCTGCTTCGACGGGCAGATGACGGGAACCTTCGGAGACGTCGGCTGCTTTTCCTTCTATCCTTCTAAAAATATCGGAGCCTTCGGAGACGGCGGCGCAGTCGTTGTGAAGGACAAAGGTCTTGCAGATGATTTCCGCGTGTTCCGCAACTACGGAAGCGAGAAGCGCTATTATAATAAAGTGGTGGGAGCCAATTCGAGGCTGGATGAGATTCAGGCAGGACTGCTCCGTGTGCGCCTGAAGCACGCGGATGAATGTGAACAGGAGCGCCGAAGTATTGCAGAACGCTATTTAAGGGAGCTTAACAATCCGAAGCTTATGCTTCCGGGCGTGCGCAAAGGAGCTACGGCTGTATGGCATCAGTTTGTCGTGCGCTGTGAAGAGCGGGATGCTTTGATGGAGTATCTTGCGCAAAAAGAGATTGGAACGATTATTCATTATCCGATACCGCCTCATCTTTCCGAGGCATACAGCTATCTGGGATATCAGAAGGGAGCGTTTCCGATTACAGAAAGATATGCGGCGGAGGTTCTTTCACTTCCGATGTACAATGGAATGACAGAGGAAGAACAGACGTATGTGATTGAGGCGCTGAACGCATTTTAAAAATGGTCTGCCGGGCAGACAGGATAATTCAGGGAGAGACAATATGAGTATCAGGGAACAGTATAAGATTCTGGAATTTGGAGATCTGGGCGATGAGAGAGGAAAGCTCGTGGTCGTAGAGGGAATGCAGGATATCCCTTTTGAAATCAAGAGAGTATTCTATATCTACGGTTCTGATAGCCAGGTAATCCGCGGACAGCATGCCAACCGCAATTCCGAATTTGTCCTTATTAATGTAAGCGGCTCCAGCAAGGTCCGCGTAGATAACGGCTTTGAAGAGGAGATTATCGAGCTGAACCGACCGAGAATGGGGCTTTATCTTCCCACGATGCTGTGGAAGGATATGTATGATTTCAGCGAGGATTCTGTCCTTCTGGTACTGACAAACACCCACTACGACGGAGGGGAATATATCCGTGATTATGATGAATATTTAAGAGAAGTAGGAGGAAGCCGCAAGCGATGAGCAAGCTTTCAATTATCGTTCCTGTTTACTGGAACTCAGATACACTGATGCTCCTGTATGAGGACATGAAAGAAAAGATTCTCCATAAGCTGGAGGAGTATGAAATTGTATTTGTAGACGACGGGTCAGGAGACAATTCCTGGGAAATTATGAATCAGATCCGGGATCTGGATGAAAATGTCCGTCTTGTAAAGCTTTCAAGAAATTTCGGAGAGCATGCTGCGATTCTGGCAGGTCTTTCTGTATGTACAGGCGATTGTGCGGTGACGAAGCAGGCGGATTTGCAGGAAGATTCGGAGCTGATTCTTCAGCTTTATGATAAGTGGAAGGAAGGCAATAAGGTTGTTCTTGCCGTTCGTTCCGATCGTGATGAAGGAGCGGTGCAGAAGTTTTTTGCCAATCTCTACTATACAATGATGCGTAAGCTTGTGATAAAGGATATGCCGAAAGGCGGCTTTGACTGCTACCTTCTGGATCGTCAGGTGATAGAGGTTCTCCTGATGCTGGATGAGAAGAATTCTGCCCTGACGCTTCAGGTTCTCTGGGTGGGATTCAAGAGTGAAAAGGTATATTTTCACAGAAAGGCGCGTGAAATCGGAGAATCGCGCTGGACACTTTCCAAGAAGATTAAGCTTGTAATCGATTCGATGATGAGCTTTTCCTATTTCCCGGTACGTTTCATGTCTTTTCTCGGGTCAGCTTATGCAGTGATAGCAGTGATCTGGGCGATTGTCCTGATGGTACAGAAGCTGACGGGCGCAGAGGATGTGGCAGGCTGGACTTCCATGATGGTTCTGATGCTCTTTTCCTTTGGAGTTATCATGGTAATGCTTGGACTTCTCGGCGAATATATCTGGAGAGCGCTTGATGCTTCTAGAAACAGACCTCCGTTCCTGATTGACGAGATCAGAGGTTTTGATAAGGAGAAGCAGGAAAAGCAAGAGAAACAGGAGAAGCAGGAAAATTAGGAGCGGCAGATGGATAAGATTTCGGTGATAGTGCCCTGCTATAATGAGCAGGAAGCGATACCTATTTTTTATGATGCGATAACAAAGACGGCAGAGGAGCTTTCCCAGGTACGTCTGGAGGTTCTTTTTGTCAATGACGGTTCAAAGGACGGCAGCCTGAAAGAAATGAAGAAGCTGGCGGAACAGGACGACAGAATAAAATATGTAAGCTTCTCCAGAAACTTCGGGAAGGAAGCTGCGATGTACGCAGGTCTTTCCTATGCGGATGGAGATTATGTGGCGATTATGGACGTGGATCTGCAGGACCCGCCCTCTCTTCTTCCGAAAATGTATGAGATTATCACGACGGAAGACTATGACTGCGTGGCGACGAGACGTGTGACGCGGAAAGGGGAGCCGCCTATCCGCTCCTTTTTTGCACGGCGTTTTTATGCACTGATGCACCGTCTTTCTAAGACAGACATTGTAGACGGGGCGAGAGATTACAGACTGATGACAAGACAGTTTGTAGACGAGCTTCTGCGTCTTGGAGAGTATAACAGATTTTCCAAGGGCCTTTTCGGCTGGGTTGGATTTGAGACAAAATGGCTGGAATATGAGAATGTAGAAAGGAGTGCCGGAGAGACGAAGTGGTCTTTCTGGAAGCTTTTGATTTACAGCATCGAGGGAATTGTAGGCTTTACCACAGCGCCTCTTGCCGTGGCTGCTTTTCTCGGCGTATTTTTCTGTCTGGTAGCCTTTGTGGCGCTTTGCTTTATCGTTATCAGAACTCTTCTTTATGGAGATCCGGTATCGGGTTGGCCTTCTATGACCTGTATTATTATTTTTATCGGAGGAATTCAGCTGTTCTGTATCGGAATTCTCGGAGAGTATCTGGCGAAGACCTATATGGAGACAAAGCACAGACCGATTTTCATCTGCAAGGAGACGAATATCAAGGCGTCTTAAGGAGGAAGGAAGATGAAAGAGAAATGGGTGAGACCTCTTCTGGCGCTGGCTCTGCTTGCTCTTGCAGCCATGACAGGGTGGAACGTATTTCTGCAGAGAGAGCTTGTAAAATACAGACCGCAGTTGGAAGCGTATCTTCCGGAGGACGTCTATGTGGCAGTAGGAAGCACCGTGGAGCTTTACGACGATCAGGTGGTGTGGTCGGGGCTTCGCGACGGTTATGCGTGCAGCTGGGACTGTGAGATAGGAGAAAATCTGGAAGACCGTTTCCGTGTGACAGGGAAACAGGAGCAGACGGGAGATTATCCTCTGACGCTTACCGTATACGATTATAATGTAAATGAGATTCTGACTCTTTCTTCTACGCTTCACGTTGTGGAGAAGCTGGAAGGAGAGTATTCTGTTATGAATATGGGAGACAGTCTGTCAGACGGAAGAGAATGGTATCGGACAATATACCATCTGTCCGGAGATCAGATTAGCTTTACGGGAACAAGAGGCTGGACCAGGTACAGCCATGAGGGACGGAGCGGATTTTCGGCGCAGGACTATCTGGAGCCGACGGAGTTCTTTTCTGATGGCGTCAGCGAAGGGATTCAGCCTTTTTATGATCCGGCGCAGGAAATGTTTGACTGGAATTATTATAAGCTGTATACCGGAAAAGATCCTGACGTGATTCAGATATTTCTGGGAACGAACGGGCTGAAGGATAACCCTTCGGATACAGTGAAGGCGATTGCGCAGATGGTGGACAACATTCGTCGTCACGATTCGGAAATTCCCATCTACCTTGTCAACACCATTTACTGGGCAGATCAGGAAAAGATAGGCACGATGCTTCGCCAGGACGGGAAAGCCTTCCTTCCGGGAGAGTTTAAAAACCGTTCAGACAAGAGAATCATGGATCTGATGAAGGCGATGGACAGAGAATTCCGGGATGAGAAGGGAGTTACTCTGATTCCGCTTGCCCTGATGCATAACAGCGCGGAAAATTATATGGACGGAGACGCCCTGCATCCGGGAGAAAACGGCTATCAGCAGTTTGCCGAGGTGATGTACAGTGTATACTGCGGAACGCTTCCCCAGATGCTGAAAAAATAAGAAAAAAGGAAACGAAAAAGCAGGAGGAGAGTATGCGGGCAATAGAGAAGACAGTGTCATTTCTGACGAAACTTTACAGAGAGGCGCTGCGGCTGTTTGAAAAATATTACTGGTTCTTTTTTGCGGCAGCCTGTCTGACGCTTGCTTTCTACTGCTTTCGTTGTCTGGACGTGCAGTATGTGGATTCCTGGGATGAGGCGCGCCATGGCGTAAATGCCTATGAGATGATTCAGAACGGGGACTATATCCGTCATACCTACAATTATCAGACAGACGACTGGAATTTGAAGCCTTCCGTCAGCTACTGGGGAATTATTCTGGGATTCCGGCTCTTCGGTTACAGTGTGTTCGGTCTGCGCTTTGTGTCAGCCCTTGCCTATCTGGTGACCGGGATTCTTTGCGGTCTTGCCGCATCAAGATACAGCAGGGAAGCGTCGATCCTTGTGATGGGATTTTTCTGTGCGAATGAGAGACCGCTTTCGGCACACCTTGCCAGAGCGGGAGATGCAGACGCCCTGTTTCTGTTGTTCTTCACAATCGCGATGCTTGCGATGCTTCAAATCAGAAGAAACAGAAGATATCTGTATGTCTGCGGACTCTCTTTTTCCCTTGCATTTCTGACAAAGAGCTGGCATGCAGGCGTGATAGCTGTTATAGGCGGAATCTTTCTTCTTGGAACGGGACAGCTTTTCAGGCTGAAAGCAAAGGAGTGGGCAGGCTTTCTTGCCTCCGTATTTTCACCGTTGCTTCTGTGGTTCGGCTGGCGCTATACAAAAGACGGCTGGTTCTTTTTTAAGCAGATGGTTGAGGTCGATCTTCTCGCAAGAACAGGAAGCGCGAACTTTGAAGGGCATGAGTTTCCGTTTTCCTTTTATTACGATATGGTATTTGGGAACGGGGATTTTATTTATCCGTGGCTTCTTGCCGTATGCGCGGCTGGTCTGGCAGTCTTTTTCTTACAGCTGCTTCGCAGAAAAGTACTCTGGAAAAGCGCGGAAGGCGAGACCTGTTTTGGTCTTCTTCTGTGGTTCCTGATTCCGTTTCTTGGCTTTTCGCTGATTCGGACCAAACTTATCTGGTACTGCTATCCCTGTACGGTTCCGCTTTTTATGGGGGCGGCGATTGTGCTGGGCGAGGTTTTGCGCGCTTTCGCAGCGGTAAAGGAAGAGAGTTATGAGATGGCGGCGGGAAAAAGAGAACTTTTCCGACATACCGCACAGGCTGTTCTGAGCTGGGCAACTGCCGCCGCCTGCATCGTTTTAACGGTATTTTATATGAAAAACGCATATTTCCATGTGATACGGGAAGCTCACGGAGATCCCTTCCAGCTTTTCATGCAGAACCATGTCAGCCGGGAGGCTTCCTACGCAGGAAAAAAGGCTTATGTTCAGGTTCCGGGAGAAGATCCCCAGGAAACAGGAAGCTGGGATCAGAACATGCTTTTTATGGCAGAGATAAGCGGAGATTTTCACTGCGAGGACGGAGGTGCGGAAGGTTTTCTTGACGAGAAAGAACCGGCGGTACTGTTTATCAGTCAGGCAGAATATGCACAGCGTCAGGAGGAACTGCAGGCGTTTCCGGTGGTGAAAGAGAAGGACGGTTATCTTCTCATTGAAAAAAACGAATAGAAGCGGCGTAAGAGGAAAAATGACGTGAAAAAGAAATGTGCAAGTCAGATTGCAATCATAGGCGGAGCCGACGGTCCGGTCAGTATTTTTGTTGCCGGGAAAGACGGTGGCTGTAAAGTACCGTTGAAGGTTCGGATCAGGAATAAAAGATCGCAGATGCGGAGGAAGCGTGCAGAGAAGAAAATTCATCCGGGCGCTCATACAAAAGAAGAAACCATTGTGTATGCAAAAGAACATTACGGATTTCTTGCGCTGGATCAGAACTGCCGGATCTGTCAGGATGAGAAAAAGAGCGTGCGGGAAGGAATTATTTATAAGTACAAACCTGAATTATTAGGGGAATTTCTGCACATTTCTGCTCCTGACAGTTCTGACGAAAAATCGTTTCAGAAATTTTATGAATTATTACAGGAAAGGGAACGTATTCTGGATGCGGTTCCGGATGAAGAAGTGCCTATGGAGTTTCAGATGTATGAACTCCTGTCAGGAAAAGGACATATACGGATATCTGCAGATTTTAAATGGGATATCTTTGGAGTGAGCTACGGCGGCGATCGGAAGCAGATGAAAAAGTTTAAGCGGATAGCGCAGGATTTATACTCTTATTACGGCGTGACAGAGGAGGATATTGAAAATATAACAGAACGGTATGCGGCGTTAGTTTGCGCGAAGAGTGATGTTTAATCAGGAAAAAATAAGAAGCTCTCACAGAATATCAGATAGTAACAGTACTGATTTCTATGAGAGCTTTCTATTTTTGTTTATTTATTTCAGGATGTTAAAATCCTTCTACTGCATTTTTTAGTAAGTTATTTATCCGGTGTCCGGGTGAAAAGCTTCCGGGAAGCAAAAACGACGGCGGCTCCGGCGAGAAGCATGGCGGAGCAGAGGATCACATACTGCTTCAGGCTAAAGTAGGTAGTAACCTGATACTGGGATACGGAGAAGGCTAGGTCGCCTTTTTCCTGCGGTTCTCCGGCAACAGTCAGCATACCGTCCGGATACATATCACAGTTTCCTGTATTGTAGGAGAGAAACTCAAGACTGTTTTCTCCTTCGATATAGCCCGGTGAGATTTCAAAGGTATATACGGTAGGCTTTTCCGGTGTGATCTGCGGAAGCTCGAATTCGTACCGGGCGTCGGCGGCTACAAGACCGGAAAGAAACCGGTCGTTTTCATAGAGAACAGAGCCGTTCTCATCTGTCAGCTTTACGCAGAAGGCTGACTGGTTATAGGGTCCGACGGGATTGACGGCGCGGATGGCAATTCTGTTAAAAGGTTTCGAGGCAGTGAAGGTCTGGGAGTAAATCTGGTCATAGGAGGAGACACATCCGTCATAGCCTCCGGCATACTGGTATTGATCGACAGAGTAGTTCCATGATTCGATAGGAGTCTCTACAAGCTCTTTTTTCCCTGCGGTAAAAAGGAGGAAAAGTCCGGCAAGTCCGGCAGTACAGAGAACAGAAAGCCTGCGAAGAGCAGTCTGCGCGCAGTCTGCGCCCTCCAGAGAAAAGAGACTGTCGGAGAGAAGAATCAGGCAGACAGGCGTGAAGCTGATACTGTACAGCGGATTCGTCTCCCAGAGAAGGTGAAAGGCCATGGCGCCCAGAAGCGTAAGCTGAAGAAGGAAGAGACGCGGCAATGCCTTTTTCTTTTTCAGGCGAAGGAGGCAGACGAGGGCTCCAAGACCGATGGCAAGCATCTGAAGGAAGCGGAAGGACTGGGAATAGATAGTGAGAAAGCCGCTTTTGCTTCCAAGGATATAATCATAGAGCTTAGAGTAGCTGGCATAGCTGTTTTCAGCCTGATAGCTGTCCGTACCGTCAA
>CAUWNO010000023.1:0-21765 GCA_963559965.1 uncultured Lachnospiraceae bacterium
GTCGAATAAAGAAGCAGTCCGTCCGGCTTTAAAAGACGGGCAGCCTCTGCTGTAATTTCTTCCTGTATCTGAGAATAATAAGACGGTCCTTTCTCTGCCCAGTCGCGCATCATGGACGGATCTTTCCGGAACATCCCTTCCCCGGAACAGGGGGCGTCTATGAGAATCTTATCAAACCAGCCCTCAAAATAAGAGCCCAGACGCTCCGGGCTCTCACTTGTCACAAGAATGTTTCCGGCTCCGCAAAGCTCCAGATTTTTCAGAAGAGCCTTTGCCCGTGAATTGCTGATATCATTGGCAACGAGAATTCCTGTTCCGCCAAGCTTCGCGGCAAGCTCTGTCGCCTTTCCTCCCGGCGCAGCGCAGAGATCAAGAACCCGATCGCCTTCTTCCACAGGAAGGCAGGCTGCCGGAGTCATCGCGCTCGGCTCCTGAAGATAGTAAAGTCCCGCCGCATATGCCGGATGGCGGGAAGCCTTCCCGTCTCCGTCTATGTAACAGCCGTTTTCCGTCCAGGGAACGGGAGTCAGTTCAAAAGGAAGAAGTCTTTGAAGCTCTTCCTTTCCTGTCTTCTGTGTATTGATTCTGAGACCGCGAAAGCTTTCTTTTTCGTCCAGACATTTCATCCAGACCGGAAAATCCTCTCCCAGCAGTCTCTTCATTTCCTCTGAAAATGCTTCTGGTAACTGCATTAATCCTCCATAGCCAGCGTCTGCGCCCGATAGCCCTCCGCAATCATATCAAGCTGCTTATCAAAGCGCTCCAGCTGATCAATATCGTTCATCGCATAAATCCGGTAAAATTCATCCTGAATTTTAAGAATTTCTCGTTTATTTGCTACTTTATAAAGATTCTGAATATTATTAAGAATATCTGCCACGATATTCGCCTGAATCTGGAAAGAAATCTGCGCGTCCATAATTTCGCTTCGCACATTGGACATCTCGTTATCCAGAACAATAATCGCATCGGCGGCATTAAGAAGACGCTCCCGAATATGATCCGGTATATTTCTCTTGTATTTATATTGAAGAGAATGCTCCACCGTAGCCCAGAAATTCATCGCCATCGTACGGATCTGCACCTCCATCTGAAGGCGCTTTGGACCGTCCAGAGTATCAACCGTATAATAAATGATCATATGGTAGCTTCTGTATCCGCTGGTCTTCATCTGACGGATATAGTCGCGCTCCTGCTTAATCTCCATATCCTTCCGGTTCCGGATAATCTCTACAACCTTGTCGATATCCTCCACAAACTGACAGATAATCCGTATGCCCGCCAAATCCACGATTCTCTCTTCAATATCTTCAAGGGCAATCTTTTTCTTCTGGCATTTGTCAAGAATACTGGAAATCGTCTTGACCCTGCCTTCCACCTGCTCAATCGGCGAATACAGCCCCCTGTCCCGGTGCTCCTTGATCAGATGATTAAATTTTGTCATCACCTCTTTGACGGCAAGTTCATAGGGGTTCAGAATCTCCCGCCATAATTGTATTTCCATAAAACCTCTCCTTTTAATACGCGCAGCGAAGTCTGTGCTGCTCCAGATATTTTAAAAACCAGTAAGGATTCACTGCAAGCTCCGAAAATGAGCCGCTCCGCACATAAATGCCGAAATGAAGATGCACAGGGAACTTTCCCGACGTTCCCTCTTCCTTTCCATATCCGGTATCCCCCATATAACCAAGAAGCTGTCCGGCTTTGACGATGTCCCCCTCCTGGAATTCTTCTGCATAGGATGAAAGATGTGCATAATAAAAATAGACGTCGTGAGGACTTCGGATTCCGATTCTCCATCCCCCTTTTTCCAGCCAGCCTATTTTTTCAATCACTCCGTCGCTGACGCTCAGAACAGGATAATAGTCATTTTTGTCCTCATCAGGCATCAGATCGGTTCCTTCGTGTCCATAGCTCCCCCCGTAAGTACGCTCGAAGAGCCAGCTGTTCTCAAAGGAAACGCCTGCTTCCTCATTTTCTGTGGATTCCGGAACAGGAAAGCACTTCAAATCTTTCCATATGTTCTCATAAAGCTCATAGAAGCCCCGCGCCTGCTCTTCTTCACTGTATGTGTCCGGATCCCTGCCGCATACGGAAGAGATACGGTCAAGTTCATACTGTATCAAAAGGCAGGCGCAGGCAATTAAAAGCCCATACGAGGCGGCTGAAAGTTTCATCGGCACTCCCGCTTATCTATCCTTCATCCCTTATTCTATGATTATTTCATCGCTTTTAGAACCTCAAGAACAAATTCGTAAACTCTCTGTACGGAAGAAATGCTCAGACGCTCCTTGGGAGAATGGATATCGTAGAGGTTTGGTCCTATGGATACGCAGTCCAGCCCTTCCATCTTTCCGCTGAAAAGTCCGCATTCCAGTCCGGCATGAATTGCCATAACAAGCGGCTCCTTCTGATACATCTTCTTATATACGTCTACCATGATATCACGGAGCGCAGAATCTTTTCTGTATTCCCATCCCGGATAAGAACCTGTCTCTATATATTCTCCGCCGAGAAACTCTACGCTGTGGCGCAGACGGCTTCCAAGCTCTTCCTTCTCCGACTCTACAGAGCTGCGGACGCTGAAGGTCACATGAGCCGCTTCTTCGTCAAGCTTCAGAATTCCAAGGTTCAGGGATGTCTGAACAAGTCCTTCGATGTCCGCGCTGTTGCGCTGTACGCCGTTGGGCACGATATGAAGAAGATAGCAGAGTAAAGAGGCGGATTTCGGAGTCAGAGCCTTTCCGCTTCCCTCTCCTTCTTTTGTAAAGCTTACCGTAACGCCGGGATCATTGGATGCAAATTCTTTTTTGTAAATAGCGTCGAGAGCCTGAAGGCGCTCCTCGAAAAGCCCCGTCTCTTCCGCTTTCACATAGAGAACAGCTTTGGTGCTGCGCGGAATCGCATTGTCCATCAGACCGCCTTCCAGTTCTGCAATTCTGAAATTCACCGTCTCATCAAGGAAGTTGAGAAGGCGTCCCATAAGGATATTGGAATTGCCGTGCTCCTTGTGAATCTCCGCACCGGAATGGCCTCCCAGAAGACCGTCGATTTTAACGGTATAGCGCACGCCCTCTGTCTCCTGATACTCAACAGGCAGTACACACTCGCTGCGCATTCCTCCGGCACAGCTTACCGTAAAGATACCTTCTTCCTCGGAATCGATGTTGATGAGACGTCTTCCTGTAAGCTTCGACGCATCAAGATCCTTTGCTCCCAGAAGGCCAATCTCCTCTCCTGTCGTAAAGAGACATTCCAGACGCGGATGAGAAAGCGTGTCATCATCAAGAATTGCAAGAGCCATCGCCACGGCGATTCCGTCGTCTCCGCCTAGGGTTGTTCCCTTTGCATAGACAAAATCTCCGTCTACAGCCACGTCAAGGGCGTCTTTCTTAAAGTCAATCTGACAGTCTGCGTCTTTCTCACATACCATATCAAGATGTCCCTGAATAATGACGGAAGGCGCATTCTCGTAACCTGCGGAAGCTTCCTTTGTGATAATTACATTATTTGATTCGTCTCTGGACGCGCTGAGCCCGTGCGCCGCAGCAAAGTCAAGACAATACTGGCTTGCCGCCTCTTCGTTGTTCGATCCGCGCGGGATTCTTGTCAGATCCTCAAAATACTGAAATACTTTTTCCGGTTTAAGTCCTTCTAATCTGTTCATAATTTTCCTCCTGCTGTTCATATAAATGTGTATGGTTAAAAAATTTCTTATTGCTGCAACAACTGTAATTCTGCTTCTTTTTCTGCTGACAGACCCTGTGCATGCTACTGCTGCCTCCGCGTCCGGGCTTCTGCTCTGGTACCGCTCTCTTGTGCCTGTCCTTCTGCCTTTTTTTATCCTCTCAAGCCTTCTCATCGCCGCAGACAGCGTGTCAATGCTTACTGCCTTTCTCTATCCTGTGCTCCACAGACTCTTCGGCTGTTCGCGAAACGGCTGCTTCTGTCTGACAGTCGGCTTTCTCTGCGGCTTTCCCACAGGCGCGAGAACAGCCGCCGACCTCATAAGAGAAAAACGCATTTCTCTGGAAGAAGGCAGTTATCTGACGGGCTTCTGCAATAACGTAAGCCCTGCCTTTCTGACAGGCTTCTGTCTGACGGAAAGCCTGAGACGCCCCGACCTTCTGCGCCCTTCGCTGCTCATCGTTTTCGGCGTTCCTGTTCTTGTCGGCATTGTAACCCGAAAAAGACGTATTTTTCCGGAGCTTCCTGCAAAAGAAAAGACATCCGGATCTCAAATCAGCTTCAAAATCGTGGATGTCTGTATAATGAACGGACTGGAAAGCATCCTGAAGCTTGGATGCTATATCATCCTCTTTTCCATGCTGTCGGCGCTTTTTAACCGCCTTCCTTTGCCCTGTCCGGCTCTTCCTGCTCTCCTGTCCGCTCTTCTGGAAATGACGAACGGGATTCAGGTTCTCACATCCTGCGCTTCCATTCCAGACCTTCTTCTCTGGCCTCTCGTTCTTGGAACCGCAGCCTTCGGCGGGCTGTCAGGAGCTGCCCAGGTACAGGGAATGACTGTGGAAAGCGGTATCTCCCTTTCTTCTTATCTGAAGAAAAAAGCTGTGACAGCTCTCCTTGTCTTTCTGTCCACCCTGCTTTTCAGTCTTTTTATTCTTCCTCAAGCCCGCCAAGCTCTGCCTCGTTGAGAGCCGGTCCAAGCTCGGAACGGTTGTTCGCCAGAATCTCTGAAAAATTATTCAGAGAACTCATCATGGACTCGTAGCGCGCCGCATGTCCCTCCATGGTCTGACGGATCAGATTCTGAAGATTGCCCAGCATATCGTCCGTATATTTCATCGCCTGCATCCGGAAACTGTTCGCCTCCAGAGTCGCCGTATCAAGACGCTTCTGCGCCTCTGCCTCAGCTGCCGCCATAATCTCGTTTGCCTGTACATACGCCTGCTGCATAATCTCATGTTCATTAATCAATTCGGTCGTATGTATATTGGCCTCCTTGATAATCGCATCTGCCTTTGCCTGCGCGTCTGCAAGAATCGCATCGCGGTTTGCAAGCACCTTCTGATAACGCTTAATCTCCTCCGGCGTCTTAAGGCGAAGTTCTCTTAAAAGCTCTTCGATCTCCTCCTTATTGACAATGATATTGGTCTTTGACAGCGTCTGCGGCTTGCAGCTGTCTATATATTCCTCGATCTCTTCTATGATCTGCTCAATTTTGCTGCTCATGCTCGCTCTCCTTTCCGTTTCTATATTTTATACTCCGTAGAGTTCGTGCATCCTGCTTCGGATTTTCTCTTCAACATAAGGCGGTACGAATGCGGAGATATCTCCCCCGTAAGCCGCTACCTCCTTAACTGTCGTGGAGCTTAAATAGGCATATTCCAGGCTGGTCGTAAGAAACATGGTGTCCAGCGAAGGATTCATAATCCGGTTTGTCTGAGCCATCTGAAGCTCGTAGTCAAAATCCGTGATGGCGCGAAGTCCCCGTACGATAATATGAGCCTCGCACTCTCTTGCAAATTCCACAAGAAGTCCTGTAAAAGAACGAATCCTGATATTGGAATATTCTTTTGTTACTTCTTTTAACATATTAACACGTTCTTCCACAGAAAACAACGGAGATTTTGCGCGATTATTCAAAACTCCGACTATCAGCTCGTCCACAACGCGGGAAGAACGCACCATAATATCAAGGTGTCCTTTTGTCACCGGATCAAAGCTGCCTGCATAAATTGCTCTAATCATTTGTCTCCTCTGCACACTCTATAAATAAGTGTCTGTTCGTTTTGTATTTTTTTTCTTTCCTTATCCGAAATCCCAGATCAGAAAGCCATTCTGTATCTTCCGTAAGATCGGTTTCCAGAATGATCTGTGTACCTTCATGGACAAGCCCGGAGTCTGCCAGAGCAGAAAACACCTCCCGTTCCAGCCCCTTGCCGTAAGGCGGATCCATGAAAATAATGTCAAAAGGCTCTTCGCCTTCCAGAACACGCAGCGCTCCTGCCGCATCCATAAAAAAGACTCTGGCGCGGTCGGACAGCTTTGTGAACTTAAGATTATCCGCGATACATTCGTATGCTTTTTTATTATTTTCCGCAAAAGCGGCATAGTCTGCTCCTCTGCTTAACGCCTCGATGCCGATTGCGCCGCTTCCGGCGAAAAGGTCAAGAAAACGGCAGCCCGGAAGCATTGGCTGAAGCATATTAAAAAGTGTTTCCTTAATACGATCCGTCGTCGGACGCGTTTCCAGCCCCTCTATACATTTCAGTGGAAGACTTCTTGCTGTTCCAGCGATAACTCTCATACCTTACCTCCTGATCTGGCCTGTGCCGTGAATTTCGTATTTGTAGGAGGTCAGCGCCTCCAGTCCCATAGGACCTCTTGCATGAAGCTTCTGCGTGCTGATCCCTATCTCTGCCCCGAATCCGAATTCAAAGCCGTCGGTAAATCTTGTGGACGCATTCACATAGACTGCCGCAGCGTCGATCTCACGAAGAAATCTCCTGGCATGTTCCTGATTTTCCGTAATAATCGGTTAATATGAGCGATCGCCTCGTCGAGGCTGTTTACCGACTTTACAGAAAGGATATAATCCAGATACTCCTTCCCCCAGTCCTCTTCCGCCGCCGGACAGATGGAAGGCTCTGCCTTTCTTGCCTCGTCGTCGCCTCGAAGCTCCACCTGCTTTTCTGAAAGCTTTTCGGCAAGAAGCGGCAGGAAAGCCTTTTCGATATTTCTGTGAACAACGAGGGACTCACAGGCGTTGCAGACGCCGATACGCTGGGTCTTCGCATTGTATACAATATCAGCCGCCATCTCAAGATCTGCGGATTCATCCACATAGATATGGCAATTCCCCGAACCCGTCTCAATCACGGGAATCGTACTCTGATTGACCACCGTGGAAATCAGCCCGGCGCTTCCTCTGGGAATCAGCACATCTATGTAGCGGTTCAGCTTCATAAAGGCGGCAGCTGTCTCACGGCTTGTATCTTCCAGAAGCTGTATCGAAGACGCCGGACAGCCGCATGCTTCCAGAGCGCCCTGAAGAACCTTTACAATCGCAAGATTGGAGTGGAGCGCATCGCTTCCGCCCCGGAGCACTACAGGATTTCCTGTCTTAAAGCAAAGACCGAAGGCGTCTGCCGTGACATTCGGACGCGCCTCATAGATGATGCCGATGACTCCCAACGGAACCCGTACCTTACGGATCACAAGCCCGTTTTCCCGGATATTCTCAGACAGCACCTCTCCCGTCGGATCCGGAAGCTCTGCAATCTGACAAAGACCTTCAGCCATTCCCTCAATTCTTTCTTCTGTCAGCTTCAGACGGTCAAGAAGACCTTCCTTCATGCCTCTTTCTTTTCCTGCCTCCATGTCAAGAGCGTTTGCCGCAAGAATAGCTTCTGCCTCATCCTTCAGCGCCTGCGCCGCTCTGTAAAGAACCTGATTTTTCGTCTTTGCATCAAGAATACGAAGCGCCGGCTCCGCCGCTTTTGCCTTCTGTCCTATCGTCTCCAGTGCCGTTATACCTGCCATAGCTCTTTCCTCCTATATGATACGTCTTTCCGTCACTACCTTATCCGGAAGAATATCGAATTTTTCAAAGGGAACCTCGTCTTTTACCTGAAATTCAAAGGCGAGAGCTGCCGTTTTAAGCTTCGGATGGCGTTCCAGATAGCGGTCGTAAAAACCGCCGCCGTAACCGATACGGTGTCTGCTTTCATCAAAAGCCACGCCTGGCATCAGCATCAGGATATTCTCTTCTTCCCCGTCGGCAGCAGGATTCTTCTCATAAGGCTCCCGGATTCCAAAGTATCCCTCTTCCACATCCTCCTCCAGAGAACGGATAAAGAAAAAGTTCATCTCCTCGCCCTTTACGCGGGGAACGGCAACACGCTTTCCCGCCTTCCATGATGCGCGGATGATATCCGACGTCTCCACCTCATGCTTGCAGTCCATATAGGCGTAAATAACCTCTGCATCCTGAAATTCCTGCGTTTCCAGAAGAAGGGAAAGAACGTCAAGGCTCATCTTATGAATCTCTTCGTCAGAATGATCCGCCCGGGCGCGTCTTATCTCCCGGCGCAGTTCCTTTTTCTTTTCCTGAACGGTACTTTTATTAATTTCCCTTTCTTCCATACTTTTCACCCAGATTGGTCAGGGAACCATCCTTTTCCTTTATGTCGATGTTATCCAGCTGTCCTCTTAAATTTCTGCGTACAGCCTCAATATATTCCTGTCTTAAAAGCTTTTGTTCTTTCTTCTCCGCATCCGTAAGACCTTCCGCCTTAGAACGGCGGTAAAGCTCGTTGATGCGGGCGATTTTCTTTTCGTCCATTATCAGAGTGTCTCCTTTATCTCTTTATTCGCTGCCTTCGGCTCCCATCGCAGGAAGGAAACAGCCTCTTCAAAAATATCCTTTGCATAATCGTATCCATGCTGATAGAAAGCGGTAAGCACCTCTTGTCTGTCTTCCGTGTTTTTTATTACCGGAACCTGCGGCCGGATGACAAAGACGTGACCGCGTCTTTCCAGATCCTCAATAAGCTCCATGGTCCGGTTATAATAATAAGCGCGGTATTTGATTGCCTTGATAAGATTCGGATACTTCTGATACATAATCTGCGCCATTTTCAGCGTCTTGCCTGCCGGAGTTTTCCGGTAGCCC
Organism: uncultured Lachnospiraceae bacterium; assembly: GCA_963559965.1. GTDB lineage: Bacteria > Bacillota > Clostridia > Lachnospirales > Lachnospiraceae > Laedolimicola. The sequence goes on from CAUWNO010000023.1 coordinate 8,639, forward strand.
TCCTGCCGCGTCAGAATAATAATATTTCTTTTCACCCCGTCGCGAAGCGCCTTCTGTACAGGTACAGAATCTGACATTCCGCCGTCAAGCATAGGCACGCCGTCCACATAAACCGTCGGAGAGACAACAGGAAGGCTTGAGGACGCCCTGCATATCGCCATAAGCCTCTGTCTGTCGGACGTCTCCGTAAGATATGCCGCCTTTCCGGTCAGACAGTTGGTCGCTGTCAGAATACAGGTCGTTCCCGATGAAAAATACGTATCATAGTCAAACGGAATAATCTTATTCGGAAAAATGTCAAAGATCAGATCCATATTAAAAAGGCTGTGAGAGTGAAGAAGGGAATTCAGTCCCACATAGCTTCCCGCCTCCAGGAAATCAATGGTGCAGAGCTTCATGCGTCCGGGCTGGTGCGCCGCATAGTTAACCGCGTTGCAGGCTCCCGCCGAAACGCCTATCACATAGGGCAGATACAGGTTCTGCTCCATAAAGTAATCGAGAACGCCGGCTGTAAATACGCCGCGTGTTCCCCCTCCCTCCAGTATCATACCGGTTTTATTCATGGAAATGCGCCTCCAGAAATGTTTTTAAATCAAAGCCGTCCTCCTGATTCGAGCAGAAAAAGGTTCCGTACGGCTGTCCGTCCATAATCTTATGGATAACGTTCATGTTCCTTCCGTTTGCAATAATCATATCTGCCCCGGCAGAGGTGGCAAGCTCCGCTGCAATCAGCTTGGTAGCCATTCCGCCTGTTCCTACGCTGCTTACGGCGTCTTTTCCCATTCCCATAAGCTCCTCGTCGAGGGTATCGACAAAGGGAACAAATTCTGCCTCAGGATTTGTATTCGGATTATCGGTATAAAGACCGTTGATATCCGAAAGAAGAATGAGAAGATCCGCGCCTGTCAGAGAGGCTACGATGGCAGAAAGCGTATCGTTGTCTCCGTGCAGGATCTCAAACGTAGAAATACTGTCGTTTGCGTTGACAATCGGGATGGCTCCCAGTCCCAGAAGCTCCTCGAAGGTATTCTGCGCATGTCTTCTGTTTCGTGCGTTCAGCATCGTATTGCGCGTCATGAGGATCTGCGCAGCCACCTGATTATACTCAGAGAAAAACTTCTGGTAAATCATCATAAGCCTTGCCTGACCGATGGCAGCGCATGCCTGCTTGAGCGGAATCCTCTCCGGCTTCTCCGCAAGCCCTGCCGCCTTGCTTCCCACGCCGATAGCTCCTGACGTAACGAGAATCACATCTTTTCCCTTATTGCGCAGGTCTGTCAGCTCCCTGACAAGATGCTCGACCTTAATCAGGTCAAGACCTCCCGTCTCCCTGTGAATCAGAGAGGAGGTTCCCACCTTGACGACAATTCGTTTTTTATTTTTTATAGAGTCTCTGCATCTTATATCCCGCATTTTCAGTTCATCCGTTATCATGTCTTTATCCCCTGTGTTTTTTCTTTTCTAACTTTACACCATAACAGAAAGAATAGCAAGTTTAACTAGAGTAATTCTCCAGGAAATCATAAAGCTCCCGTTCTCCTTCTATCCCCTTTCCGGCTCGTATCTCTTTTAAAAGCTCCTCCGGAATCGTCTGCGGATCGATATCCGTATACTCATAAAGCGTCGTCCTGTCGCCCAGATAAATCACAATTTTCCCGTTTTCCTCAACAAGATAATAAGCAAATTCTTCCTTTTCTGACGATACGCTCTGGGAACCGGCAGGAGCCTTCTCCTTTTCTTCCTCCAGAGCTTTTTCCTGTATTTCCTGTTCCAGATCCGTCTCTTCGGCACTCAGCGTTCTGAGACGGGCAAGAAGCTTTTCCTGTTCCTCCATCAGCTGCCTCTCCGAGTAAAGAAAGCCGGAATAATATGCCAGACCGCACAGTATCACGGCAGCCATGCAGCCGGCAAGGATTTTCTTTGTCATAAAAAACCCTCCTTTTTTGTTTAGTATTGACAAAAAAGAAGGGTTTTATCGAAATCCGGTTAAAGAAGACGTATTTTCTTCAAAGCTTTTACAAGAAACCTTCCCTTGGGAAAGGCGAGAAGCTCTTCTTCTGTCACGCCGTGCAGAAGAAGAATGAAAAACGCATAGATAAGCACTGCCAGTACAAGACACAAAAGCGTGGCAGGCTTATTTCCCATAAGCTTCTCAAAGGGAGAATGGAGCAGCCATACAGAAAGCCCCATAATCAGAGAAGCCACGCAGGGAATCAAAAAGGTGCGGAATATTTCCTGATGGTAGTCGAGATATTTGCGGATAGCCAGTCCGTTCAGAATACACATCAAAGCGGCGAAAAACATATAGGAAATTACAACACCGTAAATATGAAGATCAAAGAACTGCACCAGCACAACGAGAACCGCAAGGTGAGCCGCAAGAGAAATCACCGCGTTGCGTACGGGAATCTTCATCTTGTCAATTCCCTGCAAAATCCCGTTTGTCAGCGTGGAAAGCCCGTAGAATACGACGGCGGCAGATCCTATCAGGAAAAGCTGCGGAGCCACCTTGTTTGTATTCCAGGACAGAAGGTCAAGAATCGGTTCTCCGAGAGCCGCAAGACCGAAGGCGCTGGGGATACAAATCAGCATAACAGTCCGGATTGCCCCGTCCGTCTTTCTTCTCATCTCATCCACATTCCCTGACATGCGCGCTCTTGTAAGCGCAGGAATCGTAGAGGCGGAAAGAGCAGAAGCTACCGCTATAGGTACGTTGGTCAGAAGCTTGTACTTTCCCACATAAATTCCCCAGTATACTTCCACCGTATCCTTGGGAACCTTCTTAAGATCCAGCATCAGGTATTTGAAAACGCCCTGATCGATAATTCCGCTGATATTATAGACTGCCGTGCTTAAAATAACAGGGACAATCGTAAGAATCAGCACTTTCATGATGCTTCCATAGCTCTGGTATTCGCTGAATCTGTCGCGCCGGAGATTCTTTTGAAGCACCCGGTTGTACATCAGCATTACGGCAATCAGGAAAATAAGTCCTGCTGCCGCTCCGAGGCTGGTTCCGAGCGTACTTCCTGCCGCTCCGTAAATGGCTCCGCTCTTTCCGTCGGCAATTCCCTTTGCCGCGTCAAGGGATACGCCGTAGGAATAAAGATAGCTTGCCGCCGCGATACTGACTACCGCATTGACGATCTGCTCAATAATCTGCGAGACAGCCGTCGGCATCATCGTTCCCATACCCTGGAAATATCCGCGCAGCACGCCCATCACAGCCATGACAAAGACTGCAAGCGCCAGCACCTTAAGACACAGCTCGCTCTCCGGCGTATTAAGAAGTGTTCCCGTGAAAAATCCTGCTCCGACAAAGGTAATCACAGAACCCGCCGCACCGACCACCAGAGCCATCAGCATCGCCGCCTTAAAAGCCTGGTACGCATTCCTGTGTTCTCCAAGGGCAACCCTGGCGGACACTACCTTGGAGACGGCTAACGGAAGACTGTATGAGGAGATCAGAAGGATCACGTTATAAATTTCATAGGCTGCCGAATAATAGTCATTTCCATGATCTGTGATAATATTGGTAACAGGCAGACGGTACAAAAGTCCGATCATGCGGCTGATAATCGAAGCCGCCGCCAGAATTCCTCCCTGCATAATATAATTTGCCTGTTTTGAACTGCTCTTCTTCTTTTCCATAATAACGAATCCCTGTTTTATCTTTATCGTAAAATCTGAAGCTTTTCTAAAATTTCAGACTGCTTTTTTTCCATAACAGCCGCTTCATCGGAAATTTCATGATCGTATCCGAAAAGATGAAGCATACTGTGGGCAATCAGAAACGCATACTCTCTTTCCTGACTGTGACCGTATTTTTCCGCCTGTTCGGCTACCTTGTCCACAGAAATAATAATGTCGCCCAGCATAAGCTCTCCCGTATCCGGATTAAAGCTGTCAAACGGCGTCTCCTCCAGCCGGGAAAAATCCGCCGGGGTTTCATAATCCTGCATCGGAAAAGAAAGCACGTCTGTCGGTCTGTCAATTCCTCTGTGTTCCCTGTTCAGCACATGAATTCCTTCATTATCTGTCAGAAGAAGGTTCACCTCTGCCTCATAAGGACAGTTTTCATAGTCCAGGGCTGCTTCTATCACCCGGCGCGCCGTCAGACGGACGTCTACGCCCGGAATTCCTCTACTGGTCTCGTCTTCTACGTTGATTGTCATGTGTGTCCTTTCTGGAGCTTCTGCGCTCCTGCGCTTTTTCATAGCTTTCATAAGCCTGTACAATTTTCTGAACGAGAGGATGACGGACGACGTCTTTACTCGTCAGCTCGCAAAAACCGATATCCTCCACACGGGAGAGAACGCGCATGGCGACCTCAAGACCGGAACGCGTGCCGGAAGGCAGATCCTTCTGGCTTGCATCTCCTGTCACTACCACCTTGGAGCCAAAACCGATACGCGTCAAAAACATCTTCATCTGCGCAGGCGTCGTATTCTGAGCCTCGTCCAGTATAATAAACGAATTATCAAGAGTTCTTCCTCTCATATAGGCAAGAGGAGCCACCTCAATCAGACCTTTTTCCATGTTTTTCTGAAAGCTCTCCGCCCCCATAATCTGATAAAGGGCGTCGTAGAGGGGGCGCAGATACGGATCTACCTTGCTCTGCAGGTCGCCGGGAAGGAAGCCCAGCTTCTCTCCCGCTTCAATGGCAGGGCGCGTCAGGATAATGCGTCCGACCTCGTCGTTTTTAAAAGCGGTAATTGCCATCGCCATGGCAAGATACGTCTTTCCCGTTCCTGCCGGTCCCGTTCCGAATACAATCATCTTCTCGCGGATCAAATCCACATATTTCTTCTGTCCGAGAGTTTTCGGCTTAATGGGCTTTCCATTCATCGTATGGCAGATAAGCTCTTTGTCAATCTCCACCACTGCCTGCTCCCGTCCTTCCATCGAAAGCGCCAGTGCATAATCGACATTCTGCTCCTGAATCACATTTCCTCTGCGGGAAAGCTCCAGAAGCTGCCCCAGAACGCGGGCAGCCTGCTTCGTATTCCCTGCCGGCCCAAGAAGCTTTACCTCCCCGTCTCTTGCAACGACAGACACCTTTAAGGTCTGCTCTATTTTCTTTATATGACTGTCAAACTGACCGAACACATTTCCCTGATGCTCCGCCGGGACATCAAACACTGTTTCTACAATACTGCTCACCTGTTGTTTTCCTCTGCTTTTTCTATATTTTTGTAACTATTCAGCCATGCGGCTGAGAAGGGCAAAAACTCGGCGCAAGCTGGCTTGCAGAGAGGTTTTGTCATTCTCAGACATAGGGCACTTAGCCCGAATCGAGGATTTAGCCGCGTACGCGGCTGAGAGCAGCGTTAGCTGCGCAAATCCGAGATGCATGGATGAACAGTTACATATTTTCTTCTTCGCTTTCCTCACCCGGCTGAACCTCATCCTCAACCGGACTGAAAACGCCGATATCTTCCAGACAGGTAACTGTGCCGAAAGCTCTGCACATATTTCTGCCGACTTCTATTCTAACATTATTTTGGACAATTTGAACCCCTTTTTGCATGAAACTTTCCAGAAATTCATTCAGACGCTTCTGTGCAAGCGCCTCCGCCTCCTTTTCTGTATAGTTTTCTGTGCAAATCTCATACTCCTCCCATACGATATCGCCAAAACTAAGAGGCAGATAAAAGTTTTCCGTGATTCTGAGAGGATGCTCTGTTTTCAGGGCTGTACAAAGGGAAAATCGCGGCTTTGGCGCAAAAGAAAAGCTTCTGTTTCCGGCACGCACATAAAATCCTCTGCGCTTCCTGCCGGTAGGTCTTTTAATCTCATGCGACAGAAGAAATTCATCCTCATATACATACTCTGTCCGGGCAAAGACGTCTGCGTCGGCAGCCGTATAGCGGTACGCCGTTACCTCGGCGCTGTCATTTAAAATATCGATGCGTCCCCGGACCAGAAGATCGTCCTTTTCCACCTCGTCGCCTGCCTCTACCTGAGCGACGCCGCTCCGAACAAGAACGCTTGTGATCAGCCCCTTTCCCGACGCCTTTAAATCCCCCGGTCCTTCCGCCTCCTCCTGCTTTACCGGAAGATCTATGTCCCTGTTTTCACGGACACGAATCAGAAGCCGCGTTCCCTTCACCTCTGCCGAGACCCAGATCATATCCGGAAACTTAATACGGAGCATAGACTGGATTTCCTTGCAGTCGACCTTCTTTTTTGCCATGCCGTGAACAATGCTCTCTGATTCAAGATAGTCAAGAATCACGTCCGTTGTCCTTGAATAGTTGCCTTCTATATGGATATTCCAGATAAAGAGCGACATCACATAAAGAAAAAGCGCGCACAGAAAAACTCCTGCCGGAAACATCTTTCTGTCTCTGTAGCGGTACAGAAAAAAAGGAAGACCGTACCGCCCTGTCACCTCAATATGCGCGCGGGCTTTTTTCCGAAGGGGTCTGAGCTTACGAAAGTCCTGAATCGACAGATTCATTTCATAGGTAACGCCGCTGCTCTGAAGATCCCAGATCACAATCTGTTTCGTACGGCACAGATTGAGAAAGCGCTCCGGAGAATACCCGTTCAGGCGGATACGCACATACCCCTTCAAAAACCGAAAAAATGAAATCAGCAATATTTCACCTCCCGAATTTCTCCGGTAACCTTCATTTCATCGTTGGTGTAATAAGCAATATCCAAATGCACGCCGTGAATTTCCAGCTTACAGGTCTTTGTCTGGATTCGGATCTGTTCCTCCGTATATTCAATAAGGCTCATGTAGTTTTCCACATAAGCCTCATGCTTTCCGGTAACGGTCACGATCACTGCTCCAAGCGTCAGATCCTTTGGAAGATTCAAAGCGTCCGTCATCTGTTCCTTCCAGCTCATCAATCACGGACCTTCGCTTTTCTTACCCTTACTATATGCTCTTTTTCCTTTTGCTATGCTTTTTCATCCCTTTAACTGTAAAGAATCAGTCCAAACCAGATCACCAGACCGCCGCCCGCAAGAAACGTCAGACCGTATTTTTCAGCAAGCTCTGTCACAAGAATCCCGTAGCTCTCAATACAGGGCAGCATTCTGTCAGGAAAACGGCAGGGCGCATCCGGCCAGGAGCACTGTTCGCAGAGCGCACAGGATTCCGCCGAAAGCGCAAGCACCTCTCCTCCTTCCTCTTTTAAAGCGTCTCTCAGCTGCCGCGTAATCTTTCCATGGGCAAGACGTGTGGCAAGCATCGCCGACATATTTTCTGTATCGACGTCTTCTGCCGCCGTTGTAAAAAGAATCCCCTCCCGGAAATGCATACAGCGTTCCTTACATTCCCCTACGCTCCCGACGGCGGGAGGGCAGGACCAGCTTTTCCCGTACTGCGGGCATTCTGTCTGACAGATATAACGGACCTCCTCGCGAAAAGGGAGATCCTCTGTCCTGATAAACGCATACTCGCATACAGGAAGTCCTGCAAGCTTTTTTTCTATCTCTTCCCGTGTCATATCTTTAAAGCATCGATGCGCGCAGCTCTTCCGGACTCTTTGCGCTCAGGTAAGCGGGAGCCACATCAAATACCGTTTTGCAGCCGCACATTCCTTCTGCCGCCATACGGACTACGGCTCTCGCATAAGCCACAAGAACACTTGAGGTAAACTCCGGGTTGGAATCAAGCGTCAGCTTATACTCAATCAGATGATGATGCTCTTTCTCTCTGCCCGTCACGCCGCTTCGGAGAACAAGCCCTCCGTGAGGAAGACTGCTGTGGTCTTTTTTCATTTCTTTCTCGCTGATAAAGTGTACGGTCGTGTCATAATCTGCAAAATAGTTCGGCATCGTCTTAATCTCTTCCTCAACCTTCGCCGCGTCTGCTCCCTCTTCAAGAACGACAAAGCACTCTCTTGTATGCTTTTGTCTGGCTGTCAACTCCGGAGCATTTCCGGAACGAACGGCTTCCAGAGCGCTTTCTACAGGAATGGTATACTGTCTTGCATCCTTTACGCCTTCAATACGGCGGACAGCGTCGGAATGTCCCTGGCTTACGCCTCTTCCCCAGAAGGTATAATCCTTTCCCTCGGGAAGAATGGCGGAAGCATAGAGGCGGTTCAGGGAGAAAAGACCCGGATCCCAGCCGGCAGAAATGAGGGCAACCTTGCCGCCTTTCTTTGCCGCCTGATCTACTGCTTCATAATGCTCCGGAATACGCGCATGGGTATCAAAGCTGTCTACCACATGGAAAAGCTCTGCACAGCGGGGCGTCTGCTCCGGAAGATCCGTCGCGCTTCCGCCGCAGAGAATCAGAACGTCCAGTCTGTCCTTCCATTCTTCGAGAGAAGAAGCGCTTACCACCTCTGCCGTCTTCGACCAGATGGAAAGCTCCTGCGGATTTCTTCTTGTAAATACCGCCTTAAGCTCCATATCCGGATTCTGTGCCACCGCACATTCCACACCTCTTCCAAGATTTCCATATCCATAAATTCCTACTCTTATACTCATATCTTTCTCTCCTTTTCCTGTCTTTACAGTTCCCGTACAAGCTCTCTTGCTTTTTCAGGCGTAAGCTTTGTATATTCTCTGCCGTCAATATCCATATTGGGATCTGATGCACAGCGCTTCATGCAGCAGCGTGTGCGGATCAGCACCTTCTTATCAGCCGAAAGACCGTCCTTCCCGGCTTTCAGCTCTTCCTGCACAGCCCTGAGAATATCTGCTCCCTGCTTTCTGGAGCATCGTTCTCCTGTACAGACAATGATTTCATGTGTGTATGCCGTCTCCTTAAGAGTCGGGCAGCGGCGGATAAGAATCTGTATCAGAGACTCCTGCACGCCGCAGGCCTTCGCCGCCTGCGCCCCAAGCTTCGGCGTCAGACAGCCGTTTACTTCCTGAAGCTCTCTCAGAAGCTCAAGAATTACCGACTGTTCGCTCCGGTCTCTCTGTTTTTCATAATAATCAAAGATTTCTTTTATCTGCGATTCCTTTTCCATCTTCTTCCTCTTTATGACGTATATTCCTGATAGAGAGCTACCTGATCGTAAATACAGCGCCAGCCGCTGTGTGCGTCCGCCGTCACGCAGATGTAGTTTTTTCCGCTGTTCGACACGCTGTAGCTTGCCGCACAGTTTCCCGACTGCACCACATAACCCGTCTTCGCTCCTATCACCTCTCCGTGGGTATCCTTGTCCTCGATCCGCCTCAGGAACCAGTTGGAGATCTCCAGTCCTTCCGGATGCTGCTCCGTAGACGAGGTCGTGTAAATGTGTGCAGAAAGAACCTCTCTGCACAGTTCATTGTCCATGGCTGCAAGAAGAATCACAGCCATATCGTAAAGCGTACAGTAATGATTTTCATCATAAAGCCCTACGCAGTTTGTAAAATGAGCGGTGTCTGAAAGCCCCAGCTCGGAAAGCTTTTCATTCATAAGCTCCACAAAAGCCTCCAGCGAACCGGAAACATAAAAGGCAAGTCCAGCAGCCGCATCGCCTCCTGAAGGAAGAATCGTTCCATATAAAAGATCCTGGACCGTCACCGTCTCCCCGTCATCGAAACCTGCCGCGCTGCAGCCGTTTGAAAAGCTGTAGTCCGTAATCTCCCTAGTGACAGTAAACGTATCCTCCAGATCAGAAATATGCTCTGCAGCCACAAGAAGCGTCAAAATCTTTGTCATGGAAGCCGGATTGATCCTTTCCGCCGCTCCCTTCTGCGCTACTGCCGTCTGCGTATCGGCGTCTACAAGAAGCGCCCTTGTACTCATCACTTCTTCATTTGTAATATAAGACGCCGCATCATGACCTTTGATCGTATAGTCTTTTTTTGTTCCTGCTTCTGCACTCGCCTGCGTCATATCCTGAGAGTTCTCCGTCACGGCAGGATACCCGTCTGTCAGTCTGGAAGAAGCAAAAGAAACGGCTCCTGCAAGACTTCCTCCGTCCGGCGAAAATCTCTGCGCTATCCCTTTTACTGTCCGGTAGCCCAAAACTCCTGCAAGCACGATGGTTCCGCACATAAGGCTTAAGACGACCGCCCTTTTTATCAGCGCTCTTCTCCGCCTCCTTCTGCGGATTTCTTCTCTTCTGCGTGCTCTTCTGAGCATTCTTATCCGTTCTTCTGCTTCATAATCTCTCAAAATAGAAAGCCTTCCTTTCTGCCCGCTTCTGCTATTTTATCAAAAAATTTCTGTGGTTTCAACGCTGTCTTATCAGTTATCTTCCATTTTTCTTCTTTTATTCACACAGATTTTACGCATCCTCTTTTCTTTTGCCACTGTATGCTGCTATGAAAATTCCCGTTCCGAGCAATAAGAAAGCACAGACTCCATCTGCGGAGAAATCCATTTGTCCCTGTGATAAATAAGCTGTTTCCAGACATCAGCGTCAAATTTCTCTGTGTCGAGATAACAGATTCTTCCCTCTTTCCTCGCTTTTTCTGTGACATAGTCAGGAAGAAAAGAAAGACCGGCTCCCTGACTGACAAGCGAGCAGATAAGCTCGGCGCTTCCCGTTTCCAGAACAGGCTGAATTTCCAGCGAAATTCCCGCAAGCATCTCATCCATGATTCTTCGATAGCTCATCCCTTTTTCTGTCAGAATAAAAGGCTGGCACACCAGCTCCTCAAACGCCGTTTTCTTTTTGCTGCAGAGGGGGTGATCCGGAGCGGCAATAAAATGAATGCTTACTCTTTCTTCCCTTGCAATCACATATTCCGCATGATAAATATGCTTATCAAGAGTCAGAACGGCGTCTACCTGATTCTGATTCAGAAGCCGGAACATCTCTTCTGTCCCTGCCGTTACAATCTCAAGGGAAATATCCGGATAACGTTTCCGGAATTTATCAAAATCTTTAGACAAAAGAGAGTCGCAGAGCGAATCTGCTGTGGCAAGCCGCACCTTTCCGGCAGCAGCCGTCTTATTTTTCACCGCATCGCCCATCTCGTGAGTCAGCTTTGTAATCTGATGCGCATATTTCAAAACCTCACGCCCTCTCGCCGTAAGGGCTACCGTATGATTAATCCGCTCAAAAAGCTGTATCCCCAGCTCATTTTCAAGCTGTCTTATCTGAAACGAAATCGTTGACTGGGAAAAACCCAGCTTCTGTCCTGCCTTTGTAAAACTGTTTAATTCGGCAACATGGATAAATGTAATGAGATTTTTAATATCCATTTTTCTTCTCCTATCGAATATTTCGATTTATATTATCTTTTTTATCAATTTTACAAATAACTGTTTCTACTATATACTATAAGCGCTGATACTACAAGCATAACAGGGGGAAAATACTATGTCGCAAGTTATTTCATTCTTTTACAATCTTTTATGGGGAGATCTCATTACGATTCCGCTTCCGGGCGGCAGTTCTCTGGGACTGTCTCTTCTGGTCATCATTCTTGTCCCGGCAGGAATCTATCTGACTATCCGGACAAAAGGTCTGCCCTTCCGCCTTTTTCCTGAAATGATACGCATTACTCTGGAAAAAAGAAACGTTTCGCATAAAGGAGCGATTTCCGGTATTCAGGCTCTTGTCGTCTCCACTGCCACGCGCGTCGGCATGGGAAATCTCATCGGCGTCGTAGCCGCTATTTCTGCCGGAGGAGCCGGAGCCGTTTTCTGGATGTGGATTATCGCTCTCCTCGGATCTTCCACCGCATTTATAGAAGCTACTCTCGCGCAGCTCTATAAAGAAAAGGACCCGCTTTACGGCGGATACCGGGGTGGTCCTGCCTACTACATCCACAGCTTTTTTATCAAAAAAGACAGCCGACGCAAAAAATCGGTAATTGCCATCCTTTTTGCATTGTCGGGTCTTCTCTGTTGGTGCGGAATCAGCCAGGTAATCGGAAATTCCGTATCCTCAGCTTTTCAGAATGCCTTTCAGATTCCGCCCATCTGGACAACCGTCATTCTTGTCGCCATCGCCGCTGTCATCGTACTTCGGAAAAACGCGACCGTGAAAGTCCTCGACGTAGTCGTTCCTGTCATGGCAGGTTTCTACTTTCTGCTGACACTGTATATTATCATCCGTAACGCAGGACAGCTTCCTTCCGTCTTCCAGCGTATTTTTTCCGAAGCCTTCGGACTTCGTCAGGCTGTAGCCGGAGGAATCGGCGCTGTCATTATGAACGGTGCAAAGCGCGGTCTCTTTTCCAACGAGGCAGGTTCCGGTTCCGCTCCCTGCGCCGCCGCAGCCGCTGATATCAGCCATCCTGCAAAGGAAGGTCTTCTTCAGGCTCTCGGAGTCTTTATCGATACCCTGCTTATCTGCAGCTGCTCTGCGATGATTATGCTTCTTACTCCTGCTTCTCTGACAGACGGGCTGGAGGGAATGGATCTTCTCCAGACAGCCATGCAGTACCATATGGGAGATTTCGGCGTTATCTTTATCGCCGTGATTCTCTGGCTTTTCAGCTTTTCCACCTTTATCGGCATTCTGTTTTACGCCAGACCTAATATCGCCTATCTGTTCGGCGATAACTGGATTTCCCAGACGCTCTACAAGCTTCTTGCCCTTGCCATGCTCTTTGTCGGCGGACTGGCTGCCTACCGGATGGTCTGGGATCTCGGCGACGTGGGCGTAGGACTTATGACAGTCTTCAATATGATTGTCCTGATTCCACTCGCTCCGAAAGCGCTTGCTTCTTTGAAGGACTACGAAGAAAATCATAAAAAAGATAAAGTTCTTTAACTACTTGTCAACGATACGCAGATAAGGTAAAATACAAAAAAAGAACAGGAGGAAGCCTTATGGAAAACCGGATGATATGCAACTGCAAACAGGTATCCTACGCCGACGTAGAAGCCGCTCTTCGTCAGATGGACTCATTTACGGATGTATTAACGACCTTCGACGAGGTGCAGAGACTGACAAGCTGTTCTACCGGATGCGGAAAATGTCATGATAAAATTATGGATGCTATTTCAGAAATCATGATGCCCTGACGAAGAACTGCCTGTCTCAGGACTGACTGCTTTTAAAAAAGACACCGCTTAAGTATCAGCGGTGTCTCTTTTTGATAAAATTATTTATCCTGAAGTTTATTTATGGTAGGGTTCATTTTTCATAATCCGGAAGCTTCGGTAAAGCTGTTCCAGAAGGATTACCCGCATCAGCTGGTGCGGAAAAGTCATGGGAGAAAAGCTGAGTCTGTAATCAGCTCTCTTCAGTACAGAAGGCGCA